>JBLHMK010000060.1:0-14770 GCA_047621945.1 Flavobacteriaceae bacterium | reverse complement strand
ATAGAAGGAATAAGAACTAATGAGGAATACCAAATACCCAGAATAAGCAATGTAGCTAAAGATATTTTTGTTGCTCCTACAATATTTCGCGTTAAATCGCTCAATCCGAATTGTTCGAACTCTTTTACGACATTATGAAATCTAAAAGTCCAAACATATACAACAGATATTGTAACAATAATTTGTGATAAATTTATTAAGTTTTCCATTCTTCTTTTGTTTCGTTTTTACTACTTATACAACTTTTCTAAAGCTACTTCATTTAAATTAGAATTACAATTTTTCTTTTTTGAAGTGCTGTTTTATTCAATTGAAGCCAACGTGCGAGTATGTGTAATTACCAAATATTCAGACATTGCTTATATCCGCACTATATAATGTCTCCAAGTTAAGCAATCTCTCTCGGGCTTCCTTTGTTTTTTGCTTTTTTTGATACTAGAATTTGTCCACACAAGGAGATTAATCACTTTAGAAACTTGATACCTTTACTATCGTTTTACAAACAACTTTTGCCAAGATTGTCCAGAATCATTCTTTAGTTTTAAGGTGTAAATTCCTTTTGTCAATTCGCTAACATCAAGCATTCTGTTGTTGTTTTTAGCTGCAATTGCTGTCTCCAATACGACTTGTCCCTATTGTCAAACTTCGCACAATTCCAATATGGAGTCTTTTACTTTTCCACTTATCTTTACGTGATGAGTTTCAAACAGAAATACGGAAAAACAGCCTTGGTTGCTGGAGCATCAGAAGGAATCGGTGCCGCGTTTTCAAAACATTTAGCAAAGCAAGGTTTAAACCTGGTGCTAGTAGCAAGAAGAGTTGAACCCCTGGTCGATTTAGCTAAAGAAATACAAGAACAATACAAAGTAGAAGTTCAAACTGTTTCTTGTGATTTATCTAAAATAGATGCTGCTCAAACCTTGATTGATACGGTTAAGAATTGGGATATCGATATTTTCATTTACAATGCAGGTCTCTCATACATCGGAGCCTTTGAGAAGAACGACCCCAAGCATCATGAACAGATTGCAATTACCAATATCTTAACTCCATTGAGTTTAGTGCAATCCTTTGGAACTCGAATGCTTGCCCGCAAAAAAGGAGCAATTGTTTTAATGGGCTCTTTAGCCGGTATGCAAGGTGCTGGTCATTTGTCAACCTATGCAGCTAGTAAAGCTTTTGATACCATCTTAGCGGAAAGTCTATGGTATGAATGGAAGGATAAAGGAGTCGATGTAATTGCCTGTGTACCAGGAGCTACTTCGAGCCCTAATTTCTTAAATACCAAGCCTAAAAAAGCAGGCTGGATTGAACCTAAAGTACAGACGCCTGAAGAGGTGGTAGAGGAATGTTTTGCTAAATTGGGCAAACAGCCTCGTATCATCACGGGCTTTGCTAATCGTTTGGCAAACTTCTTTATGCATCGAATACTATCTCGAAAAATAGCTGTTAAAATTATGGGTGACACGACTCGAAAAATGTACGGAGTGTGAATTACGATTTACCAATTACGATTGATTGCGAAAGGGAGTTTCTGATTTTCACCCTCAGAGGCTTTTAGTCAAGCACCCATCGGCGTATGCCTATAAAAACAAAAATTAGCGCCGAGCTTGCAATGAAGAATGGAATGGTATACATTTCCAAATTAAACACGAGCAACAGCGCCATGATTAAGAGTTGAAAACCAAGTCCAAAAGTAGAGAGTATAGTCATAAACCATTTCGGAAAAGGCTTGCTATTCATGGCTTCTTTATCCATTAAATAGATGGCTTTATCAAATGGGACATATAAGAAGTTGTAGATTTTATAAAAGATGTTTACGGCATGTTGAGTTTCCCCTTTCATTGCTCTAGGGGTATGGTCTTCAAAAATTCGACTAGTTATATCTCCATCTACATGGTTGCGTAAAATCACATAGTAATAGTTGTATAAAGTACCTTGCAATTGAATGCCAATAAAGGCCAATAGCATTAAGTAAACAGAGCTTTCGCTGATGTAATAAAAAGTGAGTAGGAACAAAAAATTTAAAAGGATGTCAGCTATGGAATCATAATATCTTCCTACATAAGAGGGGGTGTTTTTTAGTCTGGATAGTTCTCCATCTGCTGCATCTAAAATTGATTTTAAAATCAAAAAGAAGGCTGCTAATAGGTAAAAATGATTGAGCATGCAAACAACTGCCAAGAGGCCAGAAATGATAAACCAAGTGGTTACATGAATAGGAGTGAAACTAGTCTCCTTTAAAGCGGACGCAATCCTACGAGCGATGAATCTTCCGTAATCAGATAGATCGGTAAATTGATATTCTGCAGGTAGTTTAGCCATTTATAATTTATTAGAATAACTAAAGTTTACAGCAATTCTTATGTTTTCAGTGGGTGTTTTTCTTGACGCTAAGTTACGACCATTAGTAAACAGTTTACTGAATTTTAATAGTTATTAATAGATCTTAGGAATGATTCGATAAGGAACCTTTTTCAAATACTCTTCCCATAAGGGGCCATATTTTGCAGCACAACGCTTGTCGTCATCCATTTGTCGTGGAAACAAGAGTGCTATATAATACAAAGGATATAACCACGGCCATGGCAATAATAAGTGTCCAATAGACACAACAATTCCTGTTGCCATTCCAATTTCGCCTAAGTAATTGATATGTCTACTTAGTCCCCAAAAACCATTGACCAAGAGTGTTCGCTTCCCATCACTTATAGTTTCCGCTTGGATACCTAAAAAGGAACGAGAAGGGTCACGTTTAAAGAAGTACTTTTGCAGATTAGCTCCTCTAGTCAAGCCCCAACTGCAGAAAAAGATAATTACCCCTAATGCTATAAGTAGGGGAGATTGATTCGGGCTAGGTAAAGCTGCTGTTGACCAAAACGGAATACTGTAAAAGAAAGGATAGAAGGCAATGCATCCCCAGCCTAATTTAAACCCTACTCGTTCTGCAAAAAAATCGTAGGTATATAGGTGTACTTCTTCAAAAATTAAATAATCTACTACGAAGTAGGTAAGGAGTCCGGTAGCCACAAACATTCCTACATTAGCCTCAAGGCCATAAAGGAGGTAATGATGAGCTGCAAAGCTTAGAATATTGATTTCTAGCATGATGGCACCTATTAAATATAACCACATTTTAGCATCTATCCGACCGCTCCAAAGCTGAGGGTTTTCTAGTCGACCTAAAAAGAAATCTGCTAAAAAGGAGTCTTTTACTTTAGGGTAAGGGATGACAATTGCAAAAGAGAAAACCAAACCATAGAATATCGCACCAAATAAGGCTGGCCAACGAACGGTATAAAACCAGTCCCAAGGAAGAATTTCCGTATAACACAATCCGACCCAAGTAGCTATGGTTATGAAAAGAACAAGTAGCCCATTTAAGCGATACTTCAATTTTTCATCAGTCCCTGTCTTGCATACATAGCCAATTACCCAGCGACCAGGAACTAGGGCGTTTAAAATGAAGATGTAGAGATAGACGATTCCGGGTGCTAAAAATCCTAGTACATTTTGCATATAGATTGATTGGTTGCTTCAAGAACAAAACTAGCCATAATATGTTTGAGCTAGTTCCAGATTACGCGAATTGGACGGATAGCGTATTGCAGTATTTATCTTTATAGTCTTATTTTTTGTGATTCAGTTTCTCTGACAAGCTAATCAGATAGTTTTCAAAGCTTAATAAACTATTCAACTTAGACTTTTCTAAGTCATTACAAGAACTTATGACATAATGTAAGGAGCTACATGGCTTAGAAATGAGGAGTTGTTGATTTTTCATTGACAGTTCGCCTTCAAAATTTTCAGGATTATATAGGAGTCCAGCTCCTATATCAAAGTCTGCGTATCTCGCATGTGAGGTGAAATCACCCCAGGTAAGCATGTAATTTTCACCTTTCACATAATCTAGTTTGGCATGCATACTTAAGCCTGTTGCAAATTGAACGTTTTGTCCATTTAATTCACACACAGTAACATTTGCATGTCGGCCATCGGCAACAGTGCTCAAGGTGAATTCTATATCAATAATGAGATCTTTATACGGAATGCCGTAGGAGGTCATAATTAATGTAGCACTTGTATCCGTGAGAAAAATTTCAGCACTACGTTTCAGCACAGGACCTAATTTTTGTATGCCGGTTTCAGGGACGTATAAATTGATTCCGCCCAAACCAACCGAATTGCCCACATCATAATTGTCTGTGCCGTAATCCTCCTCACAATTATTCTTTTTTGGATACCACTTGGATTTTTTTAACTCCAATCTAGGCTGAAATTTGGAGAGAATATCTACAGACCCAGATTCATTAAAATACACTCTATAAGCCAAGCATAAATTTTCAATGGCAGGACCATGATGACCTAACTTGGAAAACAAATCACCTTTTTTATCTTCTACATGGCTAAGACTCTCTCCTGATTTTTTCCAAAAGCAACTAATATCCAATTGCTGTGACTGTGAATTAGTGCTTTGAGCTATAGAGTTATTTCCCATCAATGAGAAAGCAAGAAACAAGGCAAATATTTTAGTCCATAAAAGTGCTCCAGTCTTTTGATACATGCTCCTCATCTTAGTAGTTTAATTTGATCGAATGCCCATCTCTAATTCGTAGTTAAGTCCAAAGATTATAAACATCCCTAAGGCATAGGACTTTCCTGTGGTGGTTTTTCTATTGAGATAATAGGCTTCGTTGCCGATACATGTACCCACACATACATTCTGTGTATTCAAATAGGCCTCACCTGCAGGAATTAAACTATATTTCCGAAGTCCAATATAGGCTCGGTCAATACATTTTTGGTAGCTTGGGGCATCTTTAAGCAAGTTGTATTGTAGGGCAGTTAGGATCCCGTAAGAGAACATTGCTGTGCTAGAGCTTTCGATATAATTGCCTTCCAACTGGGGCTTTATGGGAAGTTGAAACCAATGACCTGAATTCGTATCTTGCAAGGCGGGCAGGGGAGTGAGCATTTCGGTGAGATAGGCACTTGCATCTTGCCAATAGGGATTTTCTTGTGGAATAGTTTTTATCATGTCGCTCAAAAGCACCACAATCCAACCATTTCCTCTACCCCAAAACTCTTCACTTCGCCTCGTGTCCACATTAGGCCAGTCACGTTGACCACATATGGTGCAACGTAAAGAATTGTTATCATCCCAGCCATGTACCCAAAGACCTACATTAGGGTCGAGCAATTTTTCTCTGTGAATAGCGAACTGAGACATTAACTCCTGTAAGTACTTTTCATCACCTGTATAACGATACATCTCTAATAGATACACACCAATCATGTACATGGTGTCATCCCAAAGTTCCGGCGTGCGGGCTAAATGAGTAATCCCTCCAACGGAGGTGCGCGGAATTTTCAAATAATCGACGTAGATTTTATCGGCAAGTTTCGCGTACTTTTCGTCTCCCAACACCTTTGCTAAGAAGGCAAAGCCATGAGCAGGAGCTACTGTATTCGGTCGACTTCCTTGAGCTCGTTTGGCTTTATTATCCATTGCTGTTTTAACGTAGTCCAAGTAATAATCTTTAGATTGATTTCCTCCTTTTTCGTATTGTTCTACTATGGCACGGAGCAAAGGTGCATTGATCCAAGTCCATTTAAACTGTTGAGCGGGTAAGTATTTCTCATGAGCAAAATTACTCAGGCTATCAACCCAAGTTTGAGCATGAGCGAAGCTCATGAGGCCAAACAAGAGGATTAAGGAATTGATTTTCTTCATAGGATGTAAAGCAAAGTTAACGCGTAAACTTCGAGGTTCAAAGTTTAAGTGCTAATGTTTGAAAGTATGCATTTAAGATTTTACCCAAGCTTAAAAGTCTTGCCTTTTTCCGAAGTTAATATACCTAATAAATGGCAGGGTAAGTCCCTTTACAGGGCCTTGGCTTGACGAATAAACTCATCAATGTTATCTTCTACAACACCACTTCCTGGGGTCTTGCCTAAGCGCACGATAACCATATCCTGACCGGGGACTACAATAATGTATTGACCTAAGTGACCCCGAAAATAATAGTAAGGTTCCTCTGCGTCTTTTCCTAACCAAGTAGAGTATCCGTAATTGTTTACAAATATCGGTTGATGCATCATGGTTACGTAAGAACTAGATAGGAGAGTGTCGTTATTCCAAGCACCATTTTGTAACATCAGCTGACCTAGTTTGGCGAAGTTGCGGGCATTTGTACTAATACAACAATAAGCTAGTTCCATGCCATTATTGTCTAAGTGCCAAAGGGCATCGTCGTTCATTCCTAAGGGTTCCCAAATCTTTTCACTTAAGTATTCGCTTAAGGTAATGTCAGGATCTTGAGCCTGTAATGCTCTTTTTACCGCAATGCTTAACAATTGCGTAGAGGCACTAGAGTAGTAAAAGTAAGAATCTACTTCTTTGCTAAAATGTCCTTTAGTTAAGAAGTCAATGACATCAGGGCCATAATACAACTTTACTGTTGGACTAAAAGGATTGTAATAGCTTTCATCCCAGTCGTAACCCGATGACATGGTTGAGAGAGAACCAATGCTTGCATTTTTCCCAAACTCATCATTGGCAAACTCTGGAAGGAAGTCCGTTAAGGCTTGATCTACACTTTCAATGTATCCTTCGTCGATAGCAATCCCCATCAGTAGAGTAATGACTGTTTTAGCCATAGAGAAAGAATTGGTTTTACTTCGGTCGGTATATCCGTCAAAATAACTTTCGGTAACGATCTCCCCGTTCCTAGCCACTAAGAATGCAATGGCATCATTTTGTTCTAAATGATCTAAAAAATCTTGAGGCAAAGCATCTGCCTTAAAGCTTTCAATCTCAGGCCATGCTTGAGGCGTACTTGTTGTAATGGTATTGGTTTTAAACTGTTGATGATCATCAATATTTGCGGTAGGATGTCCTACTAAGTAGGTTCGGGCAATTCCTGTTAGGATAAATGCATTGCCAGTAATCCATAATCCGAAAATAGCTAAAATGAATACGGTGATTAAGCCTAGAACTAGTTTTTTTAAAATTCCCATATTTCTATTTTGAGCTTTTAAGTAAGGTTTTAGCTAAGTTAAATAATAATACGGCTAAGACTACTCCAATTGTAATATTGAGGGCAATATTCAATTGAAATTGCATCAATACGTAGATTCCAAAACTGATAAGGATTGTCAGTATCGAACTCTTTGCCAATTTGTAAAATTTCCTCAGCATCATATTGATTGCTTTGAGTTCATCTTCTATTTCTTCAGGTCTAGATTTCTTTAAGAAAGAGGATAAGTCTTTAGGTAAAGAAACTGCTGTTGCTACTTGATTTTTAATCGCTCGGGTAATGACAGATATAAAGTCGTCATTGTGTTGCATCAAGTGTTTTTTTACAAATGGACGAACAACCGTTAAGGCATTTAATTCTGGCGCAAGGTTGAAGGTGTTGCCGAGGAGGAGAACAACTGTCCGGTTAAGTAAAATGTATTCCTTGGGAATTTTAATATTATTGCTTACATCACGTAAATCAATTTCCATGAGCAGTGAAGTGAAAGATCCAATTCCACTGTTTAATTGAATGTTTTGAAAGTTTAGTCCATCAAACTCCACTTCATTTTCTACGAACTCTTTAAACACATTGATCAGTTTCTCTACAAATCTTCTGGAGTCTTTGTCGGATCCTAAAAAGCCTAATTTTCGCAAAGCAACAACGGTCTCTTCGGTGTCATTTTTTACAATGGCTTCAATTAATTCAGGTATGGCTTCTTTTGTGTTTTCACTTAGCCTGGCTGTGGCACCAAAATCGAGTAAAATGATTTGTCCTGTTTCATCCACCAAAATATTTCCCGGATGCGGATCAGCATGATAGAAGCCGTCTATCAAAACCATCTTGCAGTACATTTCTATAATTCGCTTGGCTACATCTTCTAAATTGACATCCCATCTCAATAGTTTCTTGGTATTGGAAACCTTGACCCCAGGGCAAAATTCAGCGACTAATATTTTCTTGGTATTGTATGCAGGATAAACTTCAGGTACTTTAACTCGTAACTCAGGCGAAGCTTGCAATGAAACACTAATTTCTTGCATAGATTTGGCTTCTAGCTGATAATCAAGTTCCTCTTGAATCATCAGTTTAACTTGCTCGTAGGTGTGTTCTAAGCCTTGAATATCCATAAAGAAAGCGTGTAGCTTTACTAGATTCTTAATGATTTCTAAATCTGCTTCAGCGATAGTTTCAATGTTGGCGTGTTGGACTTTTACAACAACATCTTTGCCATCTAATTTGGCTTTGTGCACTTGACCTATAGATGCGGCTGCTATCGGCTCCGGATTGAAGTCAGTAAAAACTTTATCGAAAGCTTGACCTAACTCCGATTGAATGGTTTGTTTGACTTCATCAAAGTCTTTCGCTTGAATTCGATCCTGCAAAGATTCTAAAGGCTCTCGGAATGCAAGAGGTAGAACATTAGATAAATTAGAAATTAACTGTCCAAACTTAATGAATAAGCCTTGTAGTTCTTGGATTCGGAAGTTTATGCGATCCGCATTCTTTAAATGAACTTGGGGGAGGTGCTTTTTATAATAGTTTTCACCAAAAAACTTCGCCTTGAAGCTCAAGTAATAGTAACTTAAAAATACTTGAATAGCGGTAAAGTAGGCTTTACGTTTTCGATATGAGGGCTTATATATTTTTGAGTTGCTTGGCATGTAAGTTGTTGTCGGTCAAAGTTTTGTCTTATAAATAGGCTATTTGAATTCTCGCAATCCCGATAGTCATCGGAACGTCAAGGCGCAAATCCTAATCTAGGTACTCAATACTTGGTACTTCTTCTTTCGAAGAGTTATAACTAACTAACAACGGACAATTATACATTGTTTATTATCAATTAGTTACGTCTTACCACAGAATTTTCCATAGCGGCAACTTTCTTTTCTTCGCTTGAATTTACTACATGGTATTGAGCTATCAGATCGGCAGTTATATCTTTTACCGGTCGAATAGACTTTGTATATTCAATAGTAGGGCCTGCACACCATACTGTTTCGTAGGTAGAAGTGAATGCTGCTTTTTCAACAGATTTCATTCCTTTGTAGAAAGTTAGCATTTTAACATACTTCTTCAGCTTTTTGTTCTTACTTAACATCTTCTCCAACCAGTTTTGTTTGGTTCCTACTTCTTGCACATAAGGCGTATTGATTACCGTACAAGGTGATCCAGATATTTTAGTAGTCATTACGATGTCATCTGCACCATAGTCTACACATGCTTGCTTGTATTCTTGTGAAACAGGAGCTTCCGGAGTGGCAATGAAAATACTTCCCATGCTTACTCCTATGGCACCGTCTTGATTGATTCGTTTCCAAATACCTGCTCCGTCGCCAACACCTCCAGCTGATATTACGGGAATGCTCACTTTTGACTTTAGTAAGGGAATCAGTTCCGTACTCATCATTGGACCAGCATGTCCACCAGCTTCTTTATTAACAGCTATTACAGCATCTGCTCCAAGTGCTTCACACTTCTCTGCATAAGCTACATCTACTACATCGCAGAATACTTTTATACCATGAGGCTTACATTGCTTAATTACCTCTTCAGGCGAACCTAGTGAAGTGATAATGAAATCAACTTTCATATCTACACAGCATGCTAATTGTCGCTTGTAGTGAATGTTAGATTTGTTTACAATCAAGTTAATCCCAATTGGACCACCAGCTTTTTCTTTTATTTCTTTCAAACCAGCTCGCATTTGCTCGTCCTTTCTCCAGTTTAAAGCTGGAATACAAGGTGCTATACCTGCTTTAATAGCTTCAATACTCATTTCTTCATTACTCACTAAAAACATAGGAGCAAGAATAATGGGGTACTTGATATTTAACATTTCTGTAAGCGGTGTCTTAATGTTTCCCATAGCGTGCATAAAAGTAATAATAATCCTATTTGAAAAGACGAATGAACCTAATTTCTTGGTAGAGCGTTTAAACATTTTTAACACTAAACCCCTATATTATGAAATTTGTACCAATAGTTTTAAGAGTATTACTTGCAATGCCATTGATTATTTTTGGCTTAAATAAGTTTGTTGGCTTTATGGAAATGCCGCTACCCGAAGAAGGTTCTATGGCTGCAACATTTATGATGACTATGTATGGAACTTACCTTGTTAAATTCGTTGCTTTAGGCGAGATAGTAGGTGGATTAATGTTGTTAATGAAAAAGACTTCCGCTTTAGGAGCAATTATAGTAATGCCAATATTGTTAAACATTTTAGCTTTTCATTTATTTGTAGATGGAGAAATGTCAGGAATAGGTATGGGTGTAATGCTTGTAGTTTTTGATGCTGCAATTCTTTACTTTAACAGAGAAAGATTATTACCGATATTAGGAGATAATGGAGCTGCATAAGTAGTTCTCAAGCTATAAAAAAAGCCCTGAAACTATTTGTTTCGGGGCTTTTTTATGTGTAAATGTCATTTCGAACAGCGAGAGAACCGAAGCTCAGGAATATCAATAAAATGAAATCATGCATGAATCAACCTTCTGTGTTTGAAAGATGTAAGTCCTTGAATTAGCTATAATTAGTTGTAAAGATATTTAGCTTAAAGAAGGCAACTGTACTCGTCAAGATGGAGGAGGTCTTTCGTTGTTCGATATGACCGTGTAAAGGCTTATTTTATTAGTCTTAGACTATCGAGGTCTCTAAGACCCGGAAAGTCTATTTCAAAAATAATAGGATATCCGCTGCACACTTATCCAACTCTTCCAACATAGGCGCATGTCCGCAATCTTCGTAGGTCAGCAATGTATTGTTAGGCAAGTCTCTATGAAAGCGCTCTGCATGACTATAAGGAATAATTTCATCTTCTGTTCCCCAAATTAATAGGGTAGGTGTTTGAATTTGTTGAATAGCAATAGTATCCATGAAATCTTTATAGCCTGCAAGTTGTCGGAGATAGTCTAAATTCCCTTCCTTATTCATCATTCCATATTTTCTTTCTATTAGCATAGAATCCACGAGTTCGTCATTATGAAAGCACATTTCTACATTAGTTTTTGCAATGAAAGGAGCGGCACCTCTAGCTAACAAAAATTGGATACTAGGTTGGTTAATCCATTCTGCGTTTTTTTCTGCTATCTCAATCATGTCATACCCAGCAGGAGCTAGTAGTACTAATTTCTGTACTTGTTTCGGATGTAAAAGAGCAGTATTCCAAGCGATCATTCCCCCCATAGAATTTCCTACAACGAAACAAGTATCACTAGCATAGTTGTTAAGGATAAAATCCATGAAATCTGCATAGACTTGTTGAATGTCATCGGAGTGAGTAGGTGCATCACTCAAGCCAAACCCTGGCAAGTCAAAACTCACTACATGGTAGCTTTCGGCTAGTCGCTCTGCCAATGGATTAAATTCATGTAACGCTCCACCAAGCCCATGGATGAGTATCACACTTTGATTCTTAGGAGACCCATGTTCTAGCATATGCACATTGATACCTTCCCATTCTACAAACTCAGAATTTGGAAATTGATAGGTTTCTATTGCTTCCTCTTTAGGAATGAAGTGGTTTTTTCTAAATAGGGCATATCCAGCCACTAAAAAGATCAAAATTAATATTAAAAATGCAAGGACGCGGAGGATTATTTTCATGCTTGTATTAGGATGCAAAGCGCTTTAGTAATATCGCCTTCTTGAATAAATGATTTTGCTTTAGCTTCTCTTTCTGACTTATCAATGTTTAAGCCTTTAGTTTGGGCTAATATGGTTTCCTCATTAGGTAATTCAGTTTCCATAGCTAATTGAGCTATTTCATTTCCTGTTAAGACTTTACTTTCCACAATATGTTTAGGTAAACCATCAAAACCGATGTTAATTTTACTGAATGGATTATTGATTTCAAAGATTGCTTCACCCTTAGCTCGAACGTAGAACTCTTTGCCCATTCGTCCAACTAAATCAATTTTTTGCGGATCAATCATTTCATTCTCATCTAGAATAGATTCATCGATATGTATTTGAACAATTTCACAAATGAATAGATTGGCTGAACCACCAATTTCACCAAATGTAATAATGTCTTTTACTTTACATTCAAACTGCACAGGGCTTTCTTTTACTCGCTGTGGTTTCACCAATTTGGAATCAATTCCTGTTACACCCGCTTTTTCAAACTCATTCACCTCACTTGAATAATCGGTACTGCTAATGTTCATTTGATTAACCAAACGGTGTGGCACAACATTGATGACTACTTCCATCGTCGCTTCGATATTATGCAGCGTGTCTTTAGTCGTATTATCTCTTCCTCTTCTGTTGCTTGAGAAAACAAGCATAGGCGGATTAGAGCTAATGGCATTAAAGAAGCTGTAAGGAGCTAAATTAGCCTCACCTTGCTCGTTAACCGTGCTAGCCCAGCAAATAGGTCGTGGACCTACAGATCCAGTTATATATTGGTGCCTTTTAGGAATAGGCACATCGTAAGGATCAAATGATATCATTGTTTATTGGTTTTAATGATTTTCAAGAGTATAAAGCTAGTAATTAAAGGAATACCTATCCAGAAAAATTCGCTCAATAAGACTGAAACACCCCATTCTGATAAAAAGTTTTTCAAGCCAATAGGGGAGACTTTAATTACACGCCAAGGCAGAAAATAACGTGAATTATCGAAGGGTGCAAAAAATGCAACTCCTTTTCCTCCGGTTGTCATAGCATCTAGAAGGCTATGTGAAAAGGTGGCTAGAAAAATGAATAGCGAGCTGGCATAAAATTGCTTTTTTGATCGGCTTAGGAAATAACCCGAGACAATAGCCAGTATGACGGCAAAAAAGATAGAATGCGTAATTCCTCGATGACCCCACATGCTTTCGTAAGGAATTCCGAATTTAAAAGCGATGATATCTATATCAGGAAGTATACTGCAAATAACACCGAAGCCAATTATTCCAGCAGATAAGTTTGTTTTGAGTTTGAAGAGCTGGCTAATTGCTATTGCTCCAGCCGCATGTCCGAAGGCCGAGGCCATTAAGTCGCAGGAAGAATCTTTACAACAGATTCACCAAACCCAATTCGTACACCATTTTTTTCTGCATGAGCACGCATGATACAAGTGTCTCCATCTTGCATGAATTTACGCTCAGTTCCATCAGCTAAAGTAATTGGTCTAGTTCCTTTCCAAGACAACTCCAACATAGAGCCATATTGGTTTTCTTTAGGGCCACTTATAGTTCCGGAAGCGTACATGTCGCCTACATTTAAGTTACATCCATTGACAGTTTGGTGAGCCAATTGTTGGTTCATATTCCAATACATGAATTTGTAATTAGACGTACAAATAGTTTCAGCCTTACCATTCTCAGGTTGAAGAGCAACTTCTAAATGAATGTCGAAATTGGCATCTTTGCTATGCTTAAGGTAAGGCAATACTTCGGGGTCTTGCACATAACCTTTTGTTCTGAAAGGTTCAAGGGCATCCATAGTTACTACCCATGGAGAAATAACAGAGCCAAAGTTCTTAGCTAAGAAGGGTCCTAGAGGAACATATTCCCATTTTTGAATATCTCGAGCACTTAAGTCATTGAAAACAACCATTCCCCATATTGCATTTTCTGCTTCATCAATTGGGATGGATTCACCTAACTTAGTTTTTTTACAAGTAATGAAAGCCATTTCCAATTCGAAATCTAACAATCGGCTTGGGCCAAAACTTGGAGCAGATGCATCATCGGCTTTAGTTTGTCCTTTTGGTCTATGAATTTCTGCAGGAGAAACCACAATAGAACTTGCTCTACCATGATAAGCTACTGGAAGATGTTTCCAATTCGGTAATAGCGCATTATCTGGATCTCTAAACATAGTACCTACGTTACGAGCGTGATCTTCGCTACTGTAGAAATCAGTATAGTCACCCACTTTAACAGGCATGTGCATAGTGGCTTCTCCCATGTTTACCATAATATTGCCTCTATGAGTCGAATCTTTTAACTCGTCATTATCTGCTTGCAATAACTCTTGAATTCTATTTCTAAGCTTAGTAGCGACTGGGCGACCTAATGCCATGAAGTCATTTAAACTATCTTGATTAAACACTTCTTCATCCAATTCTATAAAGTTATGCTGTGCTAGTTCTACTAGATCAACAATTTTTTTGCCGATTGCAACACCAGCTCTTGCTGTTTTTTTACTAGTCGAAAAAATACCAAAAGGTAGATTTTGCATGGTGAAATCTGATTTTGGTAAAATTTCAATCCACGATTTCATAATAAAGTCAGTCATAAGTAGTTAATTTTTCTCTTGTAAAGAGTTGAGGGGTTGTTGCGATTGCAAATTTAGACTTTTCGACTTTAAAGTACTAACTTTAAGCTAAATATTATTGCACATGAAATTGATTGGTAATGCAATTTGGTTGGTGTTTGGCGGTTTTTTAACTGCTATCGAATACGTAGTAGCAGGAATAGCTCTTTGTTTGACTATTGTTGGAATTCCTTTTGGGTTTCAATGCTTTAAATTGGCGTTTTTCGAATTGATGCCATTCGGATTGGAAGCGCAGAAAGTTGAGGATGGGAACGGTTGCATATATACCTTAATGAATTTGATCTGGTTCTTTGTGGGTGCCATTCCTCTTGTATTGACTCATTTACTTTTAGGGGTTTTGTTTGCTATTACCATTATTGGATGGCCTTTCGCTAAGCAGCATTTTAAAATGATGAGTTTGAGTTTAACTCCTTTCGGTAGAGATATTGTTGAAGTGGGTGATGGACCATTTAGTTAGATTACTAGACTAGCCAAAAAA
>JBLHMK010000059.1:0-14905 GCA_047621945.1 Flavobacteriaceae bacterium | reverse complement strand
AGTACTATTGCGCTGATGATACTGGTTTACCGGGAAAGTAAGTCGTTGCCAACTTCTTTTAATTAACTCCTAAGTGTTTAACATACTTAGGAGTTTTTTTTTGCCCTTTTTTATCTACACACTCAAATAACTTTTTATTCTTCACGCTCAAAAAATCCTTACTTTTGCTATTATGAAGAAGTGGATAGAGAAATACAAGCAACTACCTTGGTACCTAAAGAATATCTATTTCGCCATCTTACTATTCTTTGTAGTATGGATGATCTTCTTTGATACAAATAATCTGTTCTACCAATTCAAACTAAGCCACAAGCTAAATCAACTAGAAGTGGAAAAAAGTTATTATAACGATGAAATTAATGAGGTAAACGAACTCAAAGAAGAACTCTTCTCCACAGATGATAGAAAGGAGAAATTCGCGCGAGAGAAGTACTACATGAAAAGAGATAATGAAGATGTATTCATTATTGTTGAAGAGGAATAACTAAACCAATGAATAAAAAAATGATATGGAACGTAGTGTTCTATGGAGCAGTAATTATAGCTTCCTTATACCTTATAAAAAGAAAATTTATTGTCCCTCAGATACAGGGAAAGGAGCTTTCTTTTCAGGATTATGGGAGTGGAGAGAACCTTCGATTAAAAGATTTTCCGAATAAAACTGTAGTGGTTAATTTTTGGCAAACTTGGTGTGGGCCTTGCTTACAAGAAATGCCTTCGCTGAATGAAATGAGCCAAATATGGGATGGACTACAAGTGGTCTGTGTTTCTGATGAATCATACGAAAAGGTATTGAAGTATATTGAATTATATCCAAACATTCATTTTGTTCAAGTAGAAAGTATAGCTATTTATGGAGTAACACAATACCCTACTACTTATATTTATAATAGTGATGGTGCTAAAGTATTTAGTAAAATTGGTATCAAAGATTGGTCTGAACCTAATTTTATAGCCACCTTGAAAAAAAATTGGTCAAAATAATCAAATCGAACTATGAGTTTAGAAGTAAATATACAAGAGGCTCTAAAAACAGCCATGAAAGCTAAAGATGCTGCAGGAATGAGAACTTTGCGTGCCATAAAAACAGCTATTACTGTTCAAAATACTGAGAAAGGAGCTAGTGGAACTTTGTCTAAAGAACAAGAAGATAAGCTACTTCAAAAAATGATGAAGCAACGCAAGGACGCATTGGAGATTTATCTAAAAGAAAATCGTTCTGATTTGGCAGTTATTGAGCAAGAAGAAATAGCTGTGATTGAAAAGTTTATGCCAAAGCAAATGAGCAAGGAAGAAGTAGCTTTAGAACTAAAAGCAATCATGGATAAAAGTGGCCTTAATACACAAAAAGATATGGGCCCATTAATGGGATTGGCGAATAAAAAGCTAGCAGGGAAATCTGACGGTAAAACGATTGCTGCTGTGCTTAAAAGCTTGTTACAATGATTATAGATATTCTTTTAGGCCTTGTGGTCGTTGCAGCGTTTTATAATGGATATTCGAAAGGAATCATTTATTCTTTGTTAAGCTTTATTGCTATAATTTTAGGATTTGTGATAGCCATGAATTTTTCTTCAGTAGCCGCCGTGTGGTTATATAAAAATTTTAATGTACCTAGTGTTGTTATGCCAGCGCTGTCATTTATTTTAGTCTTATTGGCTGTAATTGCAGCGATTAAATTAGTTGCGTACCTTACGGAAAAGGTGCTAAAAGCAATCATGCTTAACTTCGTGAATAAATTCGCTGGTGGGGTGGTATGGAGCGTTATTGCAATACTTCTTTTCAGTATGTTGTTGTTCTTTGTAGATAAAACAGGAATCCTTACAGCGAGTCTTAAAGAATCATCAGCAACTTATCCTCATATTGTTTCTTTAGGCCCTAAAGGATTATCCCTTTTTGAAGCTATAATCCCGTACTTTAAGGAGTCCTTCGAACTGCTTAATAAAACGGTTAAAGAAGCAGCAGTAACAAATTAACGAATAGTGATACTCCTTATCGATAATTATGACTCATTTACTTATAATCTGTACGATTATATTTCTCAGCTAGGGTATAAGTGCCATGTAGTAAGAAATGATGAGCTAATCCTTGCCGATATTGATAAGTTGAAGGTTGATGCCATTGTAATTTCTCCAGGACCAGGTGTTCCTAAGGATGCCGGTAATTGTATGGAAGTTATTCGTGAGTTTTATAATCGAAAACCTATACTAGGTATTTGTTTAGGATATCAAGCCATAGGTGAGTACTTCGGTGCACAACTTAAGAAAGCTGTTAAACCAATGCATGGTAAAACGTCTAATCTCCATATTATCCCCGGTTCCATACTATTTAAGGATATTAGCTCTCCAACCCAAGTAATGCGTTATCACTCCTTAATACTGGAAAATGTAGTTTTACCTTTAAAAATAACTGGACAAACAATTGAAAAGGAGATTATGGCTTTCGAACACGAAAGTTTGCCTATAGCAGGAGTACAGTTTCATCCAGAATCAATACTAAGTACAAAGGGTCTTCAAATGATTAAAAATTGGTTGGATAGTATCTAATTGATCTATCTTGATGGGCCACAATAGTTTTGGAGATAATCTTCTGAAGATTTGAGTCCTTTTTCAATTGCTAATTCCCAATCTGCGCATGCTTTGTTTATATAATTCGCCTTTTGGTAACATCTCCCTCTCCATTCTAAGGCTGTAGTGTATTGATTGTTAAGCTCATATACGGTAGTAAAATCTTTAATTGCTGTTTGATAATCAGCGTAATAGAAGTTACTCAATCCCTTTTGAAACCAAGCTTCCAAATCATTCTCATTACCATCTAAATATACGACATTGGCATCTTCGGCTAACTTATACTTTCTAGTATAGTAGTAACATAAGCCCAGTTGCTTGTATGGACTAACTACATTAGGATTGAAAGCAATCATTTTATTCAATTGACTAATCGCTTCTTTGAATTTGTTCGTCTTAATCAAACAAGTAGAAAGCTCTTTGTAAGCGTCAACATAGTTGCTGTCCAAGCCAATAACATGATTAAAATCTTCAATAGCTTTTGAATAGGACTTTAACTGCATCAAGGCTTGGCCTCTATTGAATAGAGCAATTTGAAAATCTTCCTCTAATTGAATTGATTCAGAAAAAAAATTTACGGCTTGTTCGTAATCCTCGCTGTAAAATTTTTTCACTCCTTCACCATATAAGTCAAGTGCTTTTTGGCTTTGGGCTTGAAGAAAAAAAGGACTAATCAATAAAAAAACTAACAAGATTCTCATAAGTGTAAAGATAATTTAATAAAGGGTATTCAAATAATGGACCAATTATGCATCCATGGGCCAGCGAGCCCTAGGTTCGAATTTTAAAGAGCTAAAATCGTTCTTCAAATATTGGAAATGAGCCGTCATAGCGATCATCCCCGCATTGTCTAAACAATACTGAAAATCTGGAATAAATGTGCGGTACCCTTTTTTTTCTAGAGCTTTTAACTCAGCTCTTAAACGACTATTCGCTGAAACTCCTCCAGCAATTGCGATTTCTTTAATGTCAAATTTCTTTGCCGCATTAATTATTTTTTCTATTAAAATCGATACAATAGTATATTGCAAGGATGCACATAGATCAGCTAAGTTGTTTTTTACAAATTCTGGATCTTCCTTGGTTTGCTTTTGAACAAAATAGAGTACTGCCGTTTTTAAGCCGCTAAAACTAAATGAAAGATCTGCCACTTTCGGTTTGGTAAATTTAAACACATTCGGATTTCCTTCTTTGGCGTATTTATCAATCAATGGCCCCCCAGGGTATGTTAACCCGAAGATTTTAGCACACTTGTCAAAAGCTTCTCCAGCTGCATCGTCAATGGTGCTGCCTACAACTTCCATTTCTAAATAATCCTTTATCAAAACAATTTGTGTGTGACCACCAGATACGGTTAAGCATAGGAAGGGGAAGTTCGGCTTTGGATCATCAATAAAATGAGCCAATATATGTGCTTTCATGTGATGTACGGCTATAGTTGGAATTTGTAAGGAAAGAGCCATTGCCTTTGCAAAACTACTCCCAACCATAAGTGAACCCATTAATCCTGGACCACCCGTATATGCAATTGCATTTAATTCATCTTTTTTAACATTCGCGTCCTTTAATGCTTTATCCACTACGGGAATGATGTTCTGATGATGAGCACGTGACGCTAACTCCGGAACTATACCACCCCACTCTGCATGAATGGCCTGACTTGCAACAATATTGGCAAGTACTTTGCCGTCTTTAATAAGGGCAGCGGAAGTATCATCACAAGAGGATTCAATGGCAAGGATACAAATACTTTCTGCTTCCATGTTTATACTTATATTTGTAACTTATAACTAAGCTTGGTGAATCTTAATAAAATTTTAAAATCTCTCACAAAAATAGCACTAATCCTATTATTCTTTATAGTGATTTTGCTAACAGGCTTGTATTTTGGACTTCGTTCGCCAAAAGTTCAAACTTGGGTTGCCCAAACATTCACCAAACAATTAAGCAAACAACTAGGCCTTCCAGTAGAAGTTGGAAGAGTTGAAATTGACTTTTTTAATACGGTTATTCTTGAAGACCTCTATATTGAGGACCTGAATAAGGATACACTTGCCTATGTGCAATATGCCGATGCTAAGTTGAATTACTTTTCCTTACTTCAAAAGAGGGTTGGCTTAAATTCTGTTGAAGTTAGAACACTGTATCTTAATTTGGAAAGACCTTTTGAAGACTCCTTGTTTAACATTGATGCCATTCAATTATCCAATTTTCAAGGAGGTGAAAAAGAAGAATCTACCAACGCTCTCTGGAATGTGAGCCTTGGCGGTGTCTCTTTTCATAATACCAAAGTTAATTATGCCGATTATTATTCAGGAAATGTCATAAGAACATCAATCGAAGAATTAGCTCTTGAATTCAATTATATGAGATTGGGTGATATGAATATTGAGCTCGAACAAGCGGACATTCATTGTCCAACGGTGCAATATAAAAAAACTAAGCCCAATCCAGAATTTGTAAAATCGGCGGGCTTTTCTATGCTTAGTTTACCGCTGTATCTGGAGAATAAAGCGCTTAATCTAACTGATGGTATTTTCACTTTAGATATTGAGGGCGACGCTAAGCTGATTGCCAAGCAATTCGATCCTAAGCATATAGCTTTAGATAATATATTCTTAAAAACTGAGTACTTATTGATTGCCGGAGATAGTATTTTTACTCAATTTCAAAAACTATCCTTTAAAGAAAGAAGTGGATTCGAGGTTTTAAACTTGAGAAACAACATGATGCTCAGTAATAGTCATCTAGAGCTTCAGGATGTTAGTCTAAAAACACCACATAGCAGGGTGGAGTCCGATGTTGCCTTAAGCTATACTAGTTTTGAAGATTTTGGCAATTTTCTGGATGATGTACGTTTTGATATTCAGATGCAAGCTAGTTTGGTACACAACCGTGATCTCGAATATTTTATAGATCCGGAAACTTATCGTTTTGCTTACCCGATAAGTATACAAGGAAATATTTATGGTAAGGTGAGTAGTTTCAATTCTAAAAACCTAAAAATTAGAACGGGAAAGAACAGTCTTTTTGAAGGGGCTTTTTCAATGAATGGCTTGCCAGACATTAACCAGACTTTTATTAGTGGAAAAGTGGAACGAATGCTTTCAGATTATAATGACATTCTTGCCTTCGCTCCTCAACTTCCACTGCCCAAAAACATTGCTAAATTGGGCAGACTCTTTTTTAAAGGAAAATTTGATGGATTCGTGAATGACTTTGTAACACAAGGATATCTGGAATCAGAACTGGGGAGTATTAATACCGATTTAAATTTCAAATTGGACAAAGATAAAAATGCGTCTTATTCAGGAACTTTCGATCTCCAAAATTTTGCATTAGGGAAATATTTTGGAATCGAACAAACCATCGGAAAGATTAGTCTAAAGGGAGAAGGTCAGGGCAAAGGTTTAAAATTAAGCACTCTAGATATTGAGGTTGCAGCTGTGGTGGAACAAATAGAGTTTAAAGGCTACTCTTATGAGAATGTGCTTATTGATGGTCAGGTAAAAGACAATTTCTTTAATGGAAACTTATCCATTGATGATGAGAATATTGCTTTAGACTTTAAAGGACAAATCGACGCAACGAAAACTATTCCTCTTTTTAATTTTGAAGCTGATGTAAAGCGAGTTAATCTGAAAGCCTTGAACCTCTGGAAAGATGAAATTATTATTTCAGCGAAGATCAACTCTGATTTTTCTGCGTCGAATGTCAATGATATTATTGGAAATATTGACATAGACGACCTTGTAGTGAGGAGTGGTGAAAAAGTATTCGATATCGGATATTTCAATGCATCAAGTAAGATGTTGAGTAATCAGGAAAAGCTGTTTACAATTAAGAGTAATGATTTAGATGCAAGCGTTCAAGGTAATTTTGAGTTTGCCAAAATCCCAAGCACTTTTAAGTCTGTGTTGATTCCTAATTTCGAAGAACAAGTGCCAAATCAATTATTAAAGTTTGAGCTCAATGTAAAAGACAACCCAGAAATATTGAGCTTGTTCGTACCCGATTTGCGTATACTTAGACCAAGCCGAATTGATGGTAATATAAATTCAAATACTCAAAGTATGTTAGCAGTGCTTGACATACCGGTCATCCAATACAAAAACTTTAGTGCGGTTGACGTTAGCACGAATATATATGTAGATCGTGGAGTGTTCGATCTAATTGCTTCATTACCTACGCTTTACATGAAGGATAGTGTTTTTATAGAGGACTTTTCATTCTTGGTAAATGGCCCAAGAGATAATCTTAAGGTAAAATTATTCGCTGATGGAACACAAAACTCATCAATAGAATTGTTTGCTAATGTAATCACCAAAAATCAACGAGTTACACTTGAATTTGATGAATCTAATATTTTCATAAATGATCAATTTTGGATGATTGATGAAAACAATGAGATTATTATTGGTGAACGTATTAGTTCAAGAAATCTGAAACTGTACAATGGATTATCTGAACTAATGGTTGATCTAGAAATAGGTGAAAATGAGAAGAAAGCAGATATCTTTTTAAGCAATATTTTTATTGAAGACTTTACTCAATTTCTGGCTGCTAAAAATATTGATCTAAAAGGGATCGCAAATGGTCGTGTAAGTGTGAATGTTACAGAAGAGAGCCCTGGGTTTTTTGGTGACTTGATGGTTGAAAATATTGAAATCAATGATTACGAGATTGGAAATCTTAACATGAGCGCATTGCTAGACTTACCCAATAAAAAAGTTAAAATCAATGGTAATCTATACGGAGACGACAATGAAGTAGATATAAACGGTACCTATTCATTTGCCAAGGAAATTAGCAAGAATGATTTCGATATCAATTTTGACATTAAGAATTTCGCCATCTATTCAATCGAAGACTTTATTGCTCAATATATTGATAATACCGCTGGAACGGTAAGTGGTAAGCTGTCCTTAGTAGGACCAAGGAACAAACCGGATTTATTGGGTTATCTAGATATTAATGATGTAACTACAACAGTTACTTATATACAGACTACCTACAATATCAAAAATGAGCGCATCCTTTTCGACCGAAAAGGAATCAATCTAGGTCAGAATCTAAAAGTCACCGATATTGAAGGAAACATAGCTTATGGTAAAGGCCGAGTATATCATACGAACTTGAAAGACTTTGGTTTAGATATAGACGTGGTTTCAGATAAGGTCATGGGTATAAACACCACAATTGTGCATAATCAAGACTTCTATGGTACTGCCTATCTAAAAGGAAGTGTTGCTTTTAAAGGATTGACCAACGACATTACGATAAGTATCAAAGGAGAGAGTGAAGGTAAATCTGAAATCTCCATTCCTCTTACTGGAGAAGGTGCGGCAATAACGTATGAATTTTACACTTTTGTTGAAAAGAAAAAAGAGGAGGATAAGGACTTCTTAATAAACAGTGAAGATAAATTTAAAGTAAATGGATTGACTGTGAATCTAGATTTAGACATGGACAATGACTGCAAAGTGAAAATTATCCTAGACCAAACTACTGGGGATGTGCTGGAAGTTAAAGGAGAGGGAAATATTAAAATCAATGTTCCTAAAGAAGGTGAAGTAATGTTTTATGGATCTTATGTGCTTAGTGATGGAGAATACTTATTTACCCTTCAAAACATCATCAATAAGCGATTTAGGATAGAACCAAATAGTAATATCTATTTCCAAGGACGAATAGAAGACACCCAAGTGGATGTTGATGCAGTTTATAATTTGCGAGCAGCAACCAAAAACTTAATTGAAGATTTTCTCGCAGCATCTACGGATGAACAGCTGGAAAGTGAAGCGCTGAATAGAGTGCCTGTGAAGCTCTTGCTCTCCTTGTCGGGGATGCTTTACAATCCTGACATCGCCTTTGACATCGAAATAGATCAGTTAAACCCAATTATACGGAATTACGTCGACCGAAAAATATTTACCCTGAAGCAGTACGAAAATGAAATGAACCGTCAAGTCTTTGGACTACTTGTGCTTAATCAATTCCTGCCCCCGTTGAGTTCAATTGATCAAGTGACCAATGGCGGATTTAATATTAGTGCAAGTGATGCCGCTAACACGGTAAGTGAATTTGTATCGAACCAGTTAACTAGATACTTTAATGATTGGATCTCTTATCTATCTGACGATGTTAGCCTAAACTTCAACTACAGGAACTACGAGCAAGATTTAACCAATTTGACTACAATTGAGGATTTATCCTTGAGAAGAGAAATGCAGTTAGCATTGACTACACGATTCTTAAACGACCGAGTAACAATCAATGTAGGGGGTAATGTAGATTTTGGAGCAAGTCAATTAGGTGTAGATAATTCAAACACTACTTATTTCGGAGGAAATGCCAGTATTGAGTACGCTTTAACAGACAATAGAAGATTTAGAATAAAGGCCTTTACTAATACCGATTATGACTACTTCAATCAAGCGAATACGACTAGGGCAGGAGTGGGTCTTTCTTTTAAACGAGAGTTTGATGACTTGAAGGACTTGAAGATTGGAAAGGAAGAATTTAAGGTCAAAGAAGTTAAGAAGGATACAATTAAGCCATAAAAAAAGGAGGAGCACATGCTCCTCTTTTTTTTATTACCTCGTCTCCTTGATTCATTCTCAAACCGGAAAACGCTTGTAGTAGTTTGCCCAATAATGGATAGCTATTATACCTAAAGACCCTTCACACTGTTCCGTATTAGACGTCTCTGAAGAGAGCCCTAAAGCAAAATCCCTTTATGAACGATTAGGCTTTGTTTCTACTAAAAAATAGGTATCCAAATTCAAAAATGAGTTTGCCGTAGTTCCTAATCATTTCAGAATGGAACTTAAGCCTAAAAAGTAGATTGTTTAAATAACAACCTCGCTTACCTGGATAGTTGGTGCTGAATTGCAGAAATTAGGTAAATCAGCCATAATCTCATCTGCATTAGGACCGAAAGAGTTTTGAAAATCTTCCACAGTATCAAAATACAAATTAGACATTACAGAAAAAGTAGCAGGCGCTCCTGGAGCTGCTCCACCAAGTCCTTTTTCCACAGTAGCACCTTTTACGGCATCACCTAACAAGGCACCAACTAGCGCTAAATGCTTGCTTGTATAATAGTCTAAATCAAATGTGTTACCATCGGCATTAGGGTATAACACACTTACTTTAATCATTCCTTTTTTCATGGTTTTGGGGTTTAATTATCTCTAAGGTAGGTCTTTGTGAAGAAATCATCTTGATTAGTACTTCAACTTATCCAAACGAGGGCTATTGACAATAAGCATACTTCCCCATACAGCCAAGCTGAAATACAAAGTCATCCATACAAATTCATACTTCCAGTCATCATACACATGGGTTAATCGCCATTGTGTAGCCACTTCAACAATACCTTCCATTACACCTGAATACACTTTTCCATCAGCTTGGTTGGAAATGAAACCTCGGATGTAAGACGGCACATCTACGGTGATCATGTATGTGAAGTACCCCAATCCAGATATTAAGGCTAGCCGAATAAACATCAATTGTTTTTTCTCATAGTACTTAAGCGCTTTAAACATGCCAATCACAAAAATCCCCGCGCATACCGCCCAAAGAGATTCTTCGATTATAGTCCCAAAATAATTACCCGTAGTACAGGCGTACCAAGAAAATATTTCAGCGATGATAATTAAGGGAACAATGACTTTAGATGCCAACAAAGCAAATTTGTTTTGTGTACTTCTGCCTATTTCAAATAAAATGAACGCCCATTGCGCAGCAAAACTTAGCTCTGCTATAGTCGCTACAGACCGGCCAATAGCCACTGCAGAAATCCAATGGTCAACTAATACAATTCTTCTTACATCTCCTCTGGGAAGGATGGAGCGAAAGCCACATCCGAAAACGTAAATAGCAGCAAGTCGCATGTGCCAAGTTCTAACGAAGGCAAGCAGGTCGCTGTATGCGGGTAGTCGCTTTTTGTAAGCTTTAAAACTAAGGTATAAAAGAACTAGATTCAGCGCGGCAATGCATGACATGAACGCCCACCAAATATATACAGCATTTGATTGATCCATAAAGAGGTTTTAAGATTTGAACATGAAGATAATCAAGCAAGTTAATTTATGTCCATTAATGTTTTGATTACTCCGGTTCTTAATTGATAGTCTAAAGGAGAAATGCAAGCATCTATCTTTCCTAGCTTCTTCTCAATTTTAGGATAAGACTCATCAAGCGTGCGATAATCATGAATTTATTGATATATGCTTGGAGTTGATCGATCTCTGGGTAGTGTTACATGTCCTATTCTTTAATAGTTATTGTAATTTACGTTTTTACTTACTTACTAGCTCGCTAAACTATCACTAGCTCACACCAGATTAGTTGAATTAAAAGATATATTTTTGAATGAAAACTTGTCACATGACTAATCAGAAAAAAGTAGTCCTTATTACGGGCGCAGCTAAAGGAATTGGGCGACACCTGGCTAATTCTTTTCTAAGGAAGGGTTTTCAGGTTGTAGCGACTGATCTAGATATACATAGACTAAAGGACGGTTGGAAAGATGATAATGTTTTGCTAGAGAAACTTGATGTGACGAATGCAGATGATTGGGCAAGTTTGATGAATCTGATTAAAGAAAAATTCGGTGTACTTCACATTTGTATTAATAATGCAGGTGTTATTATCCCTGGTTACCTTCATGAATTAAGCATCAAGAGTATTGATCTTCAAATGGACGTGAATGCGAAGGGTTTAATGTATGGGACTAAATTTGCAGCTGACTTGATGATTTCGCAGGGTTCAGGTCATATTATTAATATTGCATCTTTAGCGGGTGTATCGCCCATTAATGGGATTGCTGCTTATTCAGCTTCTAAGTTTGCCGCTAGAGCATTTAGTTTGTCAGTGGTGAGTGATTTAAATAGACATGGAGTGGATATTACTGTTATTTGCCCTGACTTGGTAGACACCGATATGCTCACAGAGCAATTGGATTATAGTGCTGCTGCTATGACTTTTTCCGGTGGTAAGGTGTTGAAAGTTGAAGACATAGAGAAAGCTATTTTTGAAGGAGCACTGAAAAGAAAAAAAGTTGAAATTCTTCTACCCAAAACCAGAGGAACTTTAGCTAAGATTGGAAATGTGTTCCCAAGATTATCATTACTCTTATCAAACCTTTTAACAAAGAAAGGTTTGAAAAAATTGGAGAAAACTAAAACAGAGAGGTTGAAGGGGTAGTATTCACCCTACTCGTCTTACTTCTTCGGTTTCTAAACCATACCTCGGGTCAGGAACGAAAGCCATTTTTTCCATGCGCTGCACTTCCATGCTATAAAAGCCAAACTCTTCCACCACCTTACCACTCAATAAGTAAACCCCTCGACCACGAAAAGGATATTTTGCCGCTACCTGAGGAAAGTGTACCGTGTCAATAAAGTGTCCTTCTTGATCTAAAAAAGTGCCAAAAGCCATGCGCTTCCCACCCGACGCACTCGTGCTTTTACGGGCCACTAAGTAGCCAAAAATACTAACAAACTTATTGAGGTGTCGAGAGAAATCCTTGGTTAGCATATTACTCCAAGGAGCTTCTGCCAATAATAAAAATGGATCGCTCAAGGGGAAACCCAATATTTCCATTTCATCGAAAGTGTGTTCCATCAGGTCGGTGTGCAAGCTGGGCAACTTAAACGCTTTATGCTTGATAGCAAACAACTTCTGTTGACTCCGGTCATCTTTAAATTTGTTCAATAAAGAATGTGCCTCCCATAGTAAGTGGCGCTTACCTATTCCTGTACAACGAAAAGCACCAATACGAATCATGACACTTAGCTGCTCTATGCCTATAGCAATCCGTTCAATGAAATTTTGCAAACTAGTATACGGCCCGTGGTTTTCTCGCTGCTCTATAAGGGTGTAGGCAGTTTCACTTTCCATGTTTTGTAGCCAAGCAAAACCCAAATAAATATCCTTTCCCTTTATTATGGTAGCATGCTCACTCGTGTTTACACAAGGTGCATGAATCTGCGCCCCTAACATCCTAGCTTCATGAACGTACAACTCACTGCGGTAAAATCCGCCGCCATTGTTTAAGATGGCTACCATATACTCCAAAGGATGATAGCATTTTAAGTATAAGGTTTGATAACTCTCTACTGCATACGAAGCTGAGTGACCTTTGGCAAAAGCATAGCCGGCAAAACTTTCTATTTGTCGCCATATTTCTTGGGCATCTTTATCGGCATGTTCCCGCTCTTTGCAATTTTTAAAGAAGCTCTGCTTGATCTTCTCAAATTCAGTTCTGCTCCGAAATTTACCGCTCATCGCTCGTCGAAGAACATCAGCTTCACTCAAAGTCAAACCGGCAAAGTAATGCGCCACCTTAATAACGTCTTCCTGGTAAACCATCACGCCATAAGTCTCGGGCATAATCTCCAACATTGTTGGCTGAGCTTCTCGCTTCGCTCTATCTGGATCTCGGTGTCGTAAAATATACTCACGCATCATTCCACTCTTTGCCACTCCAGGTCGAATAATAGAACTGGCGGCTACCAAGCCTAAGTAGTTATCGACTGCTAGTTTTTTCAAGAGCATACGCATAGCGGGCGATTCAACATAGAAACATCCGATACATTGTGCTGCAGCAATCAAGGCGTTAATCTTTTTGTCTTTTTTGAAAGCCTTGATGTTATGAATATCTATGGGTGGAAGATTCGGTTTGTTGTAGCGTACAATTTGAAGACATTCCTTAATCTTTGCTAATCCTCGCTGACCTAAAATGTCAAACTTAAACAAGCCCACATCTTCAGAAATAATCATATCAAATTGAGTAGTGGGAAAGCCCTTCGGAGGCATGTCCGTTGCACTATAGTAGTGGATAGGCTTGTCGGCAATGATTATTCCACTTGAATGCACGCTTAAATGATTAGGCTTGTCTTGAAGCACTTGTGAGTATTGCACGACCAATTGCTGTAAATGATCTAGTTGCTGATACTTAAACTTGCCGTCGCTGAGTTTGTCCAATTCCTGCTTAGGTAAACCAAATACTTTGCCTAGTTCACGCACCGCAGCCCGATATTGGAAGGTGTTGTAGGTGGCGAGTAAAGCGGTATGTGGGAAGCGACTAAAAATATAACGAGTTACATCTTGCCGGTCACGCCAAGAGAAATCAATATCAAAATCTGGAGGATTGGTCCGATACAAGTTAATGAAGCGCTCAAAATACAAATCGAGTTCAATAGGGTCAACGTCGGTAATTCGAAGGAGATAGGCAACTAAGCTGTTAGCCCCACTACCACGACCAACATAAAAATAGTTCTTGTTTTGGGCATAACGCACAATGTCCCAATTAATAAGGAAGTAAGAAACAAAGCCCATTTTTCGAATGATAGTCAATTCGTTTTCCAGTCGCTCAGTAATCTTTTCATTAATCTCGTGCCCATAACGATAGGGAATACCTTCCTCGCACAACTGTACAATAAGCTCGTAATCTTTTTCTGCACTGTCGGTATAAAAGCGCTGGTTTTGAGGCTGACGGTTTTTACTAAAATCAAAGTGTACTTTACAAGAGGCTAGCAGCTTTTGAGTATTGGGAATGATACTCGGGTATTCAGCAAAAATCCGGATTAACTCTTCTGGAGGTAATAGGGTATGACTCGGGTCTCCTTCTTCAGTTTTGGGAAGTTTACTCAGCAGCGTGTTATTGTCAATGGCCCGCAACAAGCGATGGGTGTTGAAGTGTGTACGGTGATTAAAGGTGACAGTTTGTAAGATGACTAGCTTGTTCTCCAATTCTTTGAGTGGTGAGAAAATGAGGTGACTTAAGTCACCGGGAGCAACACCAATAAATTCATTGGCAGCATAAGTCTTTTGACTGAAGAGCGCTGCTTTCTTGTAAGGGTATATAATATAAGCATTCTCAAAAGCGGGAGCTTCTTTAGGGAATTCTTCTTTAGCGTGTTTATGTTGCGATAAGAAGTTGTTGAGTTCTAGGAATCCAGCATTGTTTTTAGCTAAGCCAATGTAAAGCTGGTCCGCACCATTTCTGAAATCAATACCTATTACAGGATGTATTCCATATTGAGGAGCAATACGAGTAAAGTTTAAGCAGGCAGAAGTGTTATTGATATCTGTCAGTGCAAAATGCGATAGTTGCATGTGCTGCGCTAAAGCAAGTAGCTCTTTTTCAGAGAGCGTACCATAACGGAGGCTGTAATATGAATGGCAATTGATGTACATTTTTTTAGTGGTCAGTGGTCGAGTTTTTCTCGCAATCCCGAAAGCTATCGGGACGCAGAAGCGCAAAGTGTGATTTTCATTTTTTTATACTCAATACTTAGTACTTGCTTTTGTTTACTGTCACG
>JBLHMK010000058.1:0-15199 GCA_047621945.1 Flavobacteriaceae bacterium | reverse complement strand
GAAGTGCTTTGGATAAATCCCAACAAGTTGGAAGTTATCGATAATCTGTACGGAAATTTAAGCGACCATCTAGCGTTGAAAGCTAATTTTAGCTGGGATTAATTCCATAGAACGAGTTTGGATAGCACAGATTTTGTTAATTTTTTCAAAATCACCGTAAACCACGCGCATAGACTCTACTTCTTTACTTCTTTTTTAGCTGCGATACTTCCTAAAAGATTATATTTACAAACTTGTAACCAACTTATTTTTTGTATGAAAAAGATTTTGTTTAGTTTATTCATAACCCTGAATTTTTGTTTTCTAGTAGCACAGGATAGTCAGACTCTTTTTGAGTTAGACGGTAATCCCATTTCAACTACAGAATTTGAAAAGGTTTATACCAAAAACAATATTAATAATCAGGCTGATTATAGTGAAGCTTCTTTGAATGAATATTTAGAGTTATTCATTAATTTTAAATTGAAAGTTGCCGAAGCGGAAGCTTTGCAGATGGACACGATTCCTGCTATTAAAAACGAGTTAAAAACTTACCAGAAACAATTGGTTAAGAATTATGCTAATGACAAAGAAGTTAGTGAAGCCCTATTGCAAGAAGCCTTTGAGCGGAGTAAGTTTGAAATAGATGCTAGTCATATTCTTGTTCTTTGGCCGAATAGTTACCCTTCAGCAAGTGATTCTGCTAAAGTATTGAAAGAGATACAAAGTATCAAGAAAGGTCTAAACCCAGTAAATTTTGCACAAAAAGCTAAATTGAAGTCTCAAGATCCATCTGCAAAGGATAATGAAGGAAGATTGGGGTATTTAACTAGTTTTCAAACAGTTTATCCTTTTGAAAATGCACTTTATGTAACAAAATCGGGAGAAATTTCAGGTCCTGTTGCTACGCAGTTTGGGTATCACTTAGTATTGGTTCACGATAAAAGACCAGCTAGAGGGAAAATTAAAACGGCTCACATCTTGATAAAAAGCAAATCGAAGGATGCAGAAGAGAAACAGACTGAGGCAAAGATTAAAATTGAAAAAATACATAGTGAGTTGAAAGCTGGGGAAGTTACTTTTGAAACGGCAGTAAAGCAATATTCTGAAGACAAGAAGACCAATTTTCAAGGAGGTAAGTTGCCGGAATTAAGTTCAGCAGAAATGATTACTGAATTTGCAGATGCCGCATTTAGCTTGAAAGAGGATGGAGACATTTCAGCGCCTATTTTGACTTCTATAGGGTGGCACATTATTCAGCGCGTGTCAAAAACGGAAACGGAAAGCTTTGATGAGATGAAAACTTCCTTAGCGAATAAAATAGCTAGAGATAGTCGCTCGAATGTAGCTCAAGTTAAAAACAATGAAGATTCTAAAAAGCAATTTGGATTTAGCACGAAGCCAAAAGCCTTGGACAATCTAATTCAAGATATGAGCAAGTCATTTGATAGTGGATCATTTAAGATTGATGATAGCACATACCAAAGCCCCCTATTTTCAATAGGGAACAAAACATATTTGCAAAATGACTACATAAAGTATGCTAAAAACACGCTCAAGAAAGCAACTAAAATGAGTGAACTCCCTTCTTTATTGAGAGGTAATTTTGATAAATTTCAAAGTGCCAAGATTCAACAATATAGAGAAGATCACTTAGCTGAAATCAACGAAGATTACAAAGACTTAATGAAGGAGTACCATGACGGAATCTTGCTTTTTGAATTGACGGACAAAGAAGTTTGGAGTAAAGCGGTAATGGACACTTCTGGCTTGAAAGCTTTTCATGCGGAGAATAAAATGAATTATATGTGGTCTGATAGAGTGGCTTATACGAGCTACACTTTTAAAGATGAACAAATTGCCAACAAAGGCGCTAAACTGATTAAAAAAGGCTTAAGCCCAGCTAAAATATTAGGAAAGCTAAACAAGAAAGAGTCAATGGTAACAATGAAAACAGCTAAAATTGAAACAGCTGACTTTGATTTAGTTGATGCTAGTCTAGAAGAAGGGGCTGTTGTAATTGATAAGCTGGAGGATGGTAAGCTGACCTACAAAGTAGTTGACACGCTGTTTAAACCGGAGCCTAAGTTGTTAAGTGAGACTAGAGGGTATGTTATTTCTGATTATCAAGGCTATCTTGAAAAAGAATGGATAACAAGTCTGAAGCAGAAGTTTAGTATTGAGGTTAATAAAGAAGTATTTAATTCGTTAATTAGATAAGTGCGAAACCTTTTAGTCTTCATATTACCTATACTATTTTTTATACTTGCTTGTGAGTCTAGTCAGTCAGTTGATGAGGAGCCAATTGCCCGAGTTAACAAACAATTTTTGTACCCTTCCGATTTTGGGCTTAGCGGAATGACGGGAGATTCAAGTGCATGGAATACTGACCAAATGAATACTTGGATAGAAAGGCAACTTTGGGTAAGCAAAGCGGTAGAAACAGAGCTTGACATGGAAATCGAGCAATTGCTTAAAGACTACAAAGAGAGTTTGTTAATCACCGCGTATCAAGACAAGTTAGTTGATGAAGCAGATGTGTTAATAAGCAATCAAATGATACTAGATTACTATAAGATTCATCAGGAAAACTACCTGCTTACAGAAGAGCAATATAAATTGAAGTACTATTTGCTAGATGCTGGAATTGAAGAGGATGAAATACTTAAAAGCTTAAATAGTCAAGAAGAGAACGCAGAACTAAGGGAGTACTGTATTGCACAAGCTAACAAATGCCTACCTGAGGCATTGTGGTTAGAAAGAGGGGTGTTAGAAGGGCTTGAAATACCCCAGTATTTATGGAAAACTTCGGTAAAATTCCAACGGTATTACCATAAAGATGGGACCGTATACTTGTATCGTATTGAAACTAAGAAAAAAATTGGTGAACCTGCTCCTTTAGAAATGGTGAGCGGCCAAATCCGTGAAATTTTAAAATTTCAAAAAGAAAAAGAAATTATTCAAAAGCACGGAGAAGAACTCTTGCTAAACGCACAAAACCAAAATAATTTTGAAATATATTAAAACAATAGCACTACTAACACTTACTTTATTGTCTTCTTTTTTGCCTGCTCAAGTAGTAGAAGAAATAGTGGCAGTTGTGGAGGATAACATCATCTTGAAGTCGGACGTAGATTTGCAAATGGAACAAGCAAAAGAGGCGGGTTACTATGGCGATGAGGACTTGGCATGTGAAGTGTTGAATCAACTAATCATTGATAAAATTTTCATTGTGCAAGCAGGACGAGATAGTATCGTAGCTACCAATGAAGAGGTAGACAATGAATTGAATCGAAGAATTGAATATTTTATTAGCATGTTTGGCTCAAATGAGAAGCTGGAAGAGTATTATGGTAAATCAATCTTTGATTTAAAAGAAGAATTCAGAAATGATATTTACCAGCAATTGCTTTCAGATAAAATGAAGAATCAGGTTTTTGCTGATCTTGAAGTTTCTCCTGCAGAGGTATTCGAATTTTTTGAATTGATTCCTGCAGATAGTTTGCCTTATTTTAGCGGAGAGGTAGAAATAGGCCAAATCGTTATTTTTGCCACTCCTACCATTCTTCAAAAGCAAGCAGCAAAAGAACAAGCAGAAAAAATAAGAAAGGATATTGAGATAGGAAGTGATTTTGGATTCCAGGCCTTATTATATTCGGATGACCCAGGTTCTGCAGCCAAAGATGGTGCCTTAGGTTATGTGAAAAGAGGAGAGCTAGTACCTGAATTTGAAGCGGTTGCATTTAGACTAGAAGTTGGTGAAATTTCTGAAGTAGTAGAAACAGATTTCGGTTTCCATATCATTCAACTATTAGATAGAAAAGGCGACCGAATTGATGTGCGACATATTCTAATAACACCTGACATTGAGAATCAAAATATCATCGATGCAGAGCAAGGTATTTTGGACCTTAAAATGAAAGTAGATAAGGGTGAAATGAGCTATCAGCAGGCGGTTTCTGGATATTCGCAGGATGATCAAAGTAAACAAAATGGAGGTCTTTTAACTAACCAAGAAACGGGGAACACCTTCTTTGAAATGAGCCAGTTAGAGGGGAATGTAGCCTTATCTTTAGATGGGATGAAAGTGGGTGAATTTTCGGAGGTTTTACCTTACCAATCTTATGACGGACAAACTGGTTTTAGAATTATTTATTTGCAATCGGAAAGCCCCGCTCACATAGCTAATTTGAATGATGATTACAGTAAAATAAAGGCAGTGGCTAAACAAACAAAACAGAGTGAGGAAATGGAAAAATGGTTGGCTAAGAAAGCCCAAAATATCTATATTCGACTATCAGAAAAATATCAATCTTGTAATTTAATCTCCACCCAAACCGCGAATTAGTATGAGTCAAATGACAGATGTAGAAGCAGTAGATGCATTAGCACTTAAGTTTAAAGAGCTAAAAGCTGAGATTGCAAAAGTTATAGTAGGTCAAGATGAAGCCGTTGATTTAGTGCTAACGTCTATCTTTAGTAACGGACACAGTTTACTAGTAGGTGTTCCTGGTCTTGCGAAAACTTTGTTAGTGAGTACGATTTCTCAGGTCTTAGAGTTGAGCTTTAGTAGAATTCAATTTACGCCAGATTTAATGCCAAGTGATATCGTTGGGGCAGAGATTCTAGATGAGTCTAGAAAGTTTAAGTTTAACAAAGGACCGATATTTTCAAATATCGTTTTAGCAGATGAAATAAATCGTACACCACCTAAAACTCAAGCAGCCTTATTAGAAGCCATGCAAGAGAAATCAGTAACGATTAATGGTTTGACCAATGCGCTACCAAAACCATTCTTTGTATTGGCTACGCAGAACCCAATTGAACAAGAGGGGACATACCCTTTACCAGAAGCTCAATTAGATCGTTTTATGTTCAATATTATTTTGGATTACCCGAGCTATGAGGAAGAGGTGGAAGTGGTTAAAAAGACCACTTCGAATGTTCAAGCAAGCGTAAATAAAATTATGTCGGCTGAGGACATAATTGAATTCCAACAATTGGTTAGAAAAATACCTATTGCGGATAACGTACTTGAATATGCAGTTAAATTAGTAGGAAAAACAAGGCCAAACTCAGCTACAGCACCAGATATAATTAATGAATATGTAGCGTGGGGTGCTGGACCAAGAGCTGCTCAATATTTGGTTCTTGGAGCGAAATGTCATGCAGCCATCAATGGCAAATACAGCCCAGACATTGAAGATGTTAAAGCTGTTGCAATGCCAGTGCTTCGTCATAGAATGTTTAAGAATTACAAGGCGGAAGCTGAAGGCTTCTCAACGGAAAAAATTATCCAAGAGATATTGTAATCCTCATTTATTAGGAAAGTTTATCTTTACTTAATGAAGAAGAGCATTGAGCGCTTTTATCCATTAATTGTTTTTTTGTTGGCGTTTTTGCTTTACGCAAATACAATGATTAATGATTACAATTTAGACGATGAATTAGTAACTATAAATCATCGGACAACCTCCAAGGGGTTTTCTGGCATAAGCGAAATTTTCACCTCCTTTTACTATGAAGATGACAAGGGCTATAAATATGATTATAGACCAATTACGCATGTAAGTTTTGCCATTGAACATCAATTTTTTGGCGATAATCCGCATGTAAGCCATGCTATAAATGTTATTCTCTACGCCTTGTTATGCTTGCTAATTTTCTATTTAGCAAATAGCTTGGCACCGGACAGAAGCCCCCTTTTAGGGTTTTTTGTTGCCACCATTTTTGCTATTCACCCCATCCATACGGAGGTAGTAGCTAGTATTAAAAATAGAGATGAGATTTTAAGTTTGATTTTTGGGGTTTTGGCATTTTTGAGCATTTTTAAGTTGAATCCGAAAGAAGGGTTTTTCAAAAACCTCATAGCATGGGGTATAGCTTTAATTTTTTTCTTGTTGGGATTTTTTAGTAAAAATTCCATAATCGTTATTATTGCTCTGTTACCATTTAGTATTATACTGTTTAGAAAGGAAACAAAATTGTGGTTTCCACTTTTATTTTACGCAGTGGGTCTTTTTTTAATAAAAGATTACCTTTTTCTTTCTTCAGGCACACTTATAATTTATTTCTTGCTTGGCTGTTTTATCCTGATTGGAGCACAATTTTTCCCCAAATTTGAGTATAAACCCTTAATTCAAAGGCTTAAACAGGCTGTTAAAGTAGGCGTAGTTTATGCCAATAGTTCTCTAAAAAAAGACTCATTAATTCCAAGTATTATCTTCTATGTACTGTTGAATGTAACTGGACTTATTTTAAAGGATGCAAGTTTAGTCACTTGGGCATATTTGTTTTTTCTAGTACTTAATGTTGAGCGCATTAAACAGCAATTTTATCATTTTTCTGTTATTCTAGTGCTTAGTCTTTTAGCTGTTTTCGTCGTAAGTGTTGATGGTGGATTGTTAATTGGGTACGTTTTATTCTACTTATCTATTAGATTCTTCAAGCCCTTTTTATTGCTCAGTCTACTCCCTTTTTCTGATATAGGAGCTTACGCAAATTTACCTGGGTTTGCATACCCTATTTGGTTTTTTACACTTGTCCCAATGGCGTTAGGGGGATATCTTAATTTTAATTTTTTTAAACGTCTAGTGAATCAAAGAAACCGGTTTGTCCTAGTTATTTTTGTCTCTTTATTTGTCTCTATTGGATTAAGAGAGTTTAAAAAAGAGACAATTACGGAGTTTCAAGCAGTTGAGGAAGTTGCGCAATTTGATCAAAAAGATGATCGTCCAGTATTGTTTATTGAAAACCCTATAATTGAAAATTGGGATTACGAACATCGCTTTGCTTTAGCCTTAAATGCAAATAGTTTCTATATAGGGAAGTTACTTTTCCCGTACCCTTTGAGCTATTATTATGGATATGACCAATTCAAAATTTATAATTTTAAGGATTGGCATACCATTCTCTCTATTGTTACATTGCTTCTGATTTTTTTGGGAAGTCTTTACTTTCTAGCCAAAGGACGTCTTCTTACTTTTTTTTCAATTCTGTGGATCGAGCTAAGTATTCTTCCTTATTCAAATTTACTTACACCAGTAGCTGGTATTGTGGGGGAAAGGTTGGCTTTTGCAGCTTCATTAGGTTTCAGTATTTTGATTGGAATCGGTTTTTATAAATTATGGAAATCCCATAGGTTTAGAGTGCCCTTAGGAATAGTTTGCATTGTCTTAGTCCTCATGTGTAGCTGTTTTGTGGTTTATAGGAACACGCTTTGGAAAAACAAAGTCACTTTGTTTGAACATGACATCCATCAAGTTAATAATTCCGCTCAAGCGCATGCGCTTTTTGGGAGTGCAATTATGGCCTCATTGAAAAGTTCGCAGAATGGATATACAGATGAAGACGAAATAAATAGGGCAACAACTCATTTTGAAAAGGCGCTTAAAATCTATCCAGATTTTTTAAATTGGTGGTTTGACTTAGGACGAGTTTATTTTGTAAAGAAAGATTATCTTAAAGCGAAGGAAGCGTTTAAAAGGGCTTCTGAAATTGATAGCACCTATAGTTCTACTTATGGTTATTTGTTAGATATTGCCAATATGGAAGGTAATGCTGCAGACGTGATAGTTTATAGTAATTTATTTCTAGTTAACAATCCCAACAACATTGATGTATTACTTAACTTGTCTTCGGTTTTATACTTCAGTGAAAAGTTTGAAGAAGCTATTTTGGTAAATGATAGAATTATTGAAATAGATAACTCCATTCCAGAAGCATATCTGAATAAGGCTTACTCTTTTATAAAATTGGGGGATATTACTATTGCTAAATCTTACTTAGCTAAGGGGAAATTGCTTAGTCCAAATCATGCAGATGTATTGAGTTTAGAAAAGTTGCTGTCAGGAAACTAGATGAACAGTTTTTGGTATTGTAAGCGATTTATAGTTTAGCTTTATTTTGAGAATAGGCAACTAAGATAAGAAATCGCGCAGATTCGGATAGTGCACTTCTAAAAGATTTTGACAATAAAATGTATAAAAGTGATGATTGTTTTAAAACTAGGGAAAGCTCCTTTGATCATTGTATTCCTGAAGCTTGTTTGAACAAAGCATAAACCTATTTAAAATTAAGCGAAATAGAGAATGTAAAAATATTTTTACAAAAAGGAAAAATCTTGGACCCCAATTATGTTTATGTACCTAATTTAGAGAACCTACTTTCTACAAATTAGTAGATTCAATTAAAGCATTAAAAAAAAAAGGATAGACGAATAAAAATAGATTGATAATTGCAAATAGTTAAAACTACTTATCAACTTTTTAGATTTAAATGCTTTTAAAGAACTAGCAAAAGCAAAAATGTGGAATTTTTTTAATTTATTTTTTTATAATTGTTTCAATCACTACAAAAATTATAAAGCTACATATTATAAATAAATACATATATAATGTGTTCTGATACTTTAGTATGTGTGGTTTATATTGTCGTTTTAGGGGGGGGGCAATTGACTATATACGTAGTGGAAGTTTAAAAAGTTTCGTTTACTGCACAATTTATTGTTCACAAAAGGTATTGTAATGTGGGAAAAGTATTTTACTTTGCATCTAGATATTAAAAAACTTACGAAACTTTTTGAAACAAAAACAAACAATCATGAAAAAAGTATTACTTTTTATTGTGTCAATTTTGCTGACAATCACCGCATCTTACTCACAGTGTGGTTTTTTGAATAAACAAGAAAATGGGAATAATTATTACCCTCGCACAACCAATCAGTCGGTGGGAATAGGGGATGCAGCCTTTTTACGCTTTCCAATTAAAAGTGGAAATGGAACTTCCTATCATTTCGAAACTTGTGGAACATCTTATGATACTCAATTAACGGGATATAATGGTGCCGCAACTGGAACTAGTTTGTTTTATAATGACGACGCTTGTTCAACTCAATCAATTGTTGATTGGACAGGAACTTTCGATGGAACTTTAATTGTTCAAAATAGTCGTTATAATTGTCAGAACTGGACGAATAGTGGTTCAGCTACACTAACTTACAGATGTTCTCCTCCTACTTCGCCATCTCAAGGTACGGCTGGGAATGGAGCGTGGAACGTGTTTTGTTATGCTGCGGGAGATGCTTCTGGAGGTTCTGGAGCATGGTCTAGTAACTATAGTGGGGTGTATACGGACGCAAGTGTTAATTTTAATACAGGAACATATTGGGGAAATACACCTTATGATGCTTCTACATATAATGGTTGTTACATCGGAAATGACAACCACTCATGGAGAGCCATCCGAACAGGTTGGTCTTGTGCAGTTTATCAAATAAATGTGAATGGTCACGACGATAGAGCTCAAATGTATATTAATGGAGGATTAGTTTGGGATCACAATGGATGTTGTGATAATCATAATAATGTTTGGACAGGTGTTCTTGCCTCCTCAGATGTTGTTGAATTTAGAGCCTCGGAAGGTGGCGGTGGATCAAATGGCAGTATCTCTTTAGTGAATGTTACTTCAGGACTAAGTGGAGGCAGCATTTCTTTCGGGGGAGTTACCACGGCTTGTAATGGCTACAACCCACCAGCTTTTGGCAATACTTCTGCAGCAAGCGGGGGTTCTAGTGCCTCAGTAAATAATGGTTCTACAACTTACCAATGGCAATTGAATGCAGGTAACATAAGCGGAGCAACGGGAACCACCTATGACCCACCAGCACTTTCACCAGGAACCTATACATATAGAAGAAGGGTAACAGACAAATGTGGCAGTCTGGCTTATTCAAATTCCTATACCTTTACAGTAACAGCAGATCCTACAGCTTCTATCTCAGGCGGTGGTGCAACCACAGGGTGTTCAGGATTAGACCCTACTACCTTGACGGGTTCTGTTAATGATGCTTCAGGTACGGACAGTTATCAATGGACCGTAAACAATACCAATTTATCAGGTGGTACAGGTACTACATATAATCCTGGGACTTTACCAGCAGGAACTTGGACATTTAGATTGGTTCATAGTGCAAGTGGTTCAAATTGTGATCCAGCAACTTCTAGTCCTATTACCTTTACGGTAGTAGCCGACCCTACAGTGTCTATAGCAGGAGGAGGAACAAGCTCGGGATGTGCGGGATTAGACCCTACTACTTTGACTGCTTCCCCTGTTGGCGGAATAGGTACTTCATCTTATCAATGGACCTTAAACGATGGCAATATAGCAGGGGCTACTGCAAGCACATATAATCCACCAGCTTTAAGTGCGGGAACATACGATTACGCGGTTGTTTATTATATGACCGGTAGTGGATGTAACACAGCAGTTTCTAGTGCGATTACTTTTACGGTTTCTGCTGATCCTGCTCAGCCTACTGCGACGATGTCACCGACGACAGCAACAGTTTGTGAAGGACAAACTTTATCCTTAACGGGAGTCTCAGCTATTTCTGGCGGAAGTGGAACATGTAATATTCTATACAGTATTAATGGAGGAACATTTGCAACAAGTCCTACTAGCGTTACAGCCAGTTTAGGAACAAATACTATCAGAATCAGAACGAGTTGTACTGGAGCCGCATGCGACTTGTCTGCGATAAGTACTTATACATGGACAGTAAATGCAGATCCTATTATTACAATTTCCGGTGGAAGTTCTCCTTTATGTGAAGGATCAAGTCCAGGTACATTTACTTCTTCAGTTTCTGGAGGTATTGGCGCATTCACTTATCAATGGGAACAAAGATTCAATGGTGGAGGATGGGGCAACTTAGGTACCTTATTTAATCAAGCTATTGGAGTTTTGACCGCTCCTGGTACTTATGAGTATCAATGTACAGTGGCTGACGCGGGTGCAGCTTGTAATGGTGATGTTTCAAATATTATTACTATTGTTATTGAGGAAGACCCTAGTATTACTGCTTTTCCTGGGGTTTGTGATGATGCAACAACGAGCATTACGACAAGTGCAGGTGCAATATCCGTTTCGGCTGGTTCATATTCTGGCACTACTTTTACTCCTCCAAATTTGACACCCCCTACGCAGAATCAAATGGTAACGATTACTGCAACAAACGGATCTTGTGTTACAAATCAGCTAATACAAGTTGACAATAAGCCAACATTTACATCTAGTGGTGCAGCAATGTGCGAAGGACAGACGCGTACTTTAACTTCAGATGTAACTGGAACTACCTTTTCTGGAACAGGAGTTTCAGGTGGAGTATTTACAGCTCCTGATCCGGGCGGTACTTCAGCAATCTACTTTATATCAGCTTCAAATGGATCATGTTCTTCATTGCAAGCAATTAATGTTTATGGTGCAGTAAGTATTACTTCTAGTAATGATGCTATGTGTGAAGGAAGTTTAAGAACTTTTACAACTACTGGAACCGGAGGAACATGGCAAGTAAATGGTGCTCCAGTTGGATTTAACTTTACAGCTCCAACACCGGCAGGTGGATTATCAAGCGAAACATTCTTAATATCTTATGTTGTGGCTGGAAGCCCTTGTTCTCCAACTCAAAACATTACGGTATATGCTAATCCTTCTACTTCAGATGCAGGCGATAATTTTGATGCTTGTGTGGGTGTCCCAACAACCTTGAATGCTGTTGATCCTGCAAAAGGAATCGGTACGTGGACTTGGTCTATAGCACCTGATTCATATGCGGGAGGAACAAATGCAAATGATTACAATGCTCAGGTCGTTTTTAACACGCCCGGATTACACACAGGTACTTGGACAAGTTCAAATGTACCTTGTACTTCAGATGCCGATGTGATGACATTAGATGTTTTTTCTATAGCTAATAATGCCTATTTGGTTTCTGGGGCAACAAGTTCTTCTGTAGAGGGTTGTGACGAAAGTGCTTGGACATATTATGCAAACCCTGCTAAGCCAGACGAGTATGTTTTTGGTATTAGAAAGAATGGAAATACTTTTATGGCAGAGGTAACTATTACGGATTTACCTGGAAATGCAACTTATTCATCTACCGGTGGTGCTGGTCCAGATAGGGGAACATGGTTGATTGGAAGATATTGGAATGTTGAGATGGCTAGTGGAAGTATCAGTACTACGGTTGATATTCGATTCTTCCTAGATGCTGGAGAAATAACTCAAGCACAGAATGAAGCAAATGCATTCTTGAACACGACCGATTTTGCAAGTAACATTTCACCATTTACGTTCTTTAAAACAACTGGATCAACCTTTGACCCAGTTACAGGAATGGCGCTTGGAGACTTTACGTTTGCACCAACATACTTACCATACACTGCTGGATCTATTGGAGGAGTTACATACTTTGAGATGACAGGATTGACAAGTTTCTCTGGTGGTTCTGGAGGGTTCTCTGTGAATGATGATGGATCCACCTTGCCTGTTGAATTACTTTCTTTTGATGCCAATGCGTTGGATGATAGCTTTATTCAATTGGATTGGGCCACAGCCACGGAAATCAACAATGATGGATTTGAGTTAATGCGTAGTGCGGATGGAGTAAACTTTGAGCGTATTGCTTGGATTGAAGGAAACGGAAATTCTACTGAAATAAATGAATACTCTTATGATGATCATAGTGTAGGAAAAGGATTTACATATTACTATCAATTGAAACAAGTTGATTATGATGGTCAATCAGAATTATTCGATGTGGTATCTGCAAGCATAAGGGGTAAGAATGATTTCTTTATTGGAAATGTAGTACCAAACCCTAGTAAGGATAATAGTATGGTTACTGTTGATATGCAGAGTTCAAGTGAAGAATTAGTAAGTGTTCAAATCTACAATCATGTGGGAATGCAAGTGGCTAGTTTTAACAAAGAGGTAAATCCTGGTGAGAATGTTTTCAAACTAGATGTTCGTGAACTGGCAGCGGGAACTTATTTCATGAATTTTGAAAGTAGCTTAGGGGTTGAAATGAGAAAACTAGTAATTATTAAATAATAGGAATCAAATTTTATGAAAAAGGGGAAGTATTTACTTCCCCTTTTTCTATTTTTACAGGATGGACATTGACGAATTTATCAAAATATTTAAAGAAAGCTTTGATGAGCTGAATGAAGAGATAAGCCCATCAACTAAGTTTAAAGAACTGGAATATTGGACATCTATGCAAGCGCTATTGCTTATTGCTCATGTAGATGACACTTTGGGATTTGTTTTTAGTGCAGATAATATTCGCGGTTCAGAGAGTATTGAAGATTTATACAGGATTTACCAAAATGCATAATGGCTCTGTTTGATGTAAATAAAGTTAGCTTGAAGGGTGTGGCAGCCTGTGTTCCTAAAAACATTGCAAAGAATGCGGAATATCCTTATCAAACGGAATTGGAACGTAAGCAATTTATCAAGACTACGGGGATAGAACAACGGAGAATAGTGGATAGCAATACCACAGCTTCTGATCTGTGTTTTAAGGCTGCGGATAATCTCCTAAGTGAATTGAAATGGAACCGGAGTGAAATCAATGTTTTAGTATTCGTTAGCCAAACCCCTGATTATAAAATCCCCTGCACCGCCACTATCCTTCAAGACAAATTGGGCATAGGGAAGTCATGCATGGCTTTTGACGTTAACTTGGGTTGTTCAGGTTATGTATATGGCCTATCTATAGTTTCGTCTCTCTTGGCTCACATAAAGGGCAAGGGATTGCTTCTTGTAGGTGATGCCTCCAGTACATGTATCAATTTAAAAGATAAAACTACAGCGCCCTTATTTTCGGACGCTGGATCGGCAAGTGCGTTGTCGTTTGACGATAAGGCCAAGCCGATTCAATTTAACTTGCAGTCGGACGGTGCTGGGCATGAAGCCATTATATCTCCAGACGGAGGATCGAGGAACCCAATGTCAGAAGACTCGTTAGTTTTTGATGAAGCGCTGGGCAGAACTCGAGCAGATATGTTTCTAGATGGAATAAAAGTTTTCAACTTTTCTAGAAGAGAAGTTGCCCCAAATGTTACTGCACTCCTAGAACACTTTGAAAGAAGTACAGAAGACCTTAGTTATTTTATCTTTCATCAAGCAAATAAATTGATGAATGATATGATTGCAAAAAAATTAAATCTGGATATGGCTAAGGTTCCGCAATCTTTAAGACTCTTAGGGAATACGGGTGCTGCATCAATTCCAGTTACTCTTGTAGATCAGTTAGACACGATTGTTAGTAAGCAAGACAAAGAGGTATTGCTATCTGGTTTTGGTGTAGGTCTTTCCTGGGGAAGCTGTATTGTTTCAATGGAAGAATGTACTATTTTGAAATTAATTGAGTATTGACATACTATTTGAATAGGCTCAAGACGTTATTTAATAAATGTCCAATCCTATGAAGTCTGTTATGGTAATTTTAGGTATCCTGATTTTTCACAGTTTTATTTTTGTTACTTTAGCTATGCCGCTGTCGGAAGCCTTAGAAAAAGACCTCGTTAGTATAGAAATAACTCATAATTCTACTGGAACTCACTATAGTTCGCCTTTGGTTCTAAATATACAGAATAAGGTAAACAGAAGTCTCCAAATTGAACTAGACAATGGATATGTTTTACTTCCTGCAGATAGTGCTGAACAAAAAATGATTGTCACCAACGATTTATTAGTTAAGCTTTATCCAAACGAATCTAAAGCAGCGCACATTAATGCCATGTGTTTGGAGCAATACGACAGAGCGCCAGGAGAAGAATCTAGTTATTTTCTTGCAGGCTTAGCTGGCAATAATTTGAGAAAACTAAGTACGTTTATTCAAGAAAACGAACAGTATGAACCAGCTGCTCAATTTTTAATGTGGGAGTTAGCAGAAGGAGCGTATAAGAGTGAAGATATCGATAAGTTTGAATTGAGTGAAGATGGAGAAGTGTGGGTGAGGAACCAGGAGGGTGTGGAGTTAGAACGAATAATTGAATATGCTGATATTGAAGAACCTCAAAGACAACTTTTAGTGAATGGTGAATTCGAAATGAATTTTAGCCGAGAAAAGAATGTACATATCGCCATGTTTAATGAGAATAAGGTAATCGTTAAGGAGTTGTTTAAAAACCCCAAAACTCCGATTGGTAAAACAAAGTTGGAATATGCGTTTAATTCCTTGGAATATGAAGAGGAGGTTTACTTTGTTAAACTAGTAGTGGATGGAGAAATCATCATGACACGAACTATTGAAATGCAGTTTTGATAGAAATAAAAAGCCCCAATCGGAAGATTGGAGCTTTTTAAATAGTCTACTTTTATTTTATAATATCGCTTGAAATTGAGCGTAGGCCATTCGCTTGATAATATGATC
>JBLHMK010000057.1:0-15385 GCA_047621945.1 Flavobacteriaceae bacterium | reverse complement strand
CAGCTACGGCTAATGGTAACTACGCAGTTGAAATTACTGATAACGGATGTACTCAAATGTCAGGATGTATTAATCTTACAGGATTGAGCATTAGAGCATTCGGTGATGCTTCATTAATGAATCTTTATCCTAATCCAACAGAGAATGCAGTTATAATTGACTTTGGTTCAGTAATGAGCGAAACAATCGTAACAGTGTACACTGTAGATGGTAGAGTAATGCAAGCTAACGAGAATGTGGACGGTCAAATGTTCAACATCTCATTAGAGAACTATCCTGCTGGAATGTACTTCGTAGAAGTTACAAGTAAAGAAGGAACAGTTACTACATTGAAAGTATCTAAGTTCTAGAGTAATCTAGAAATAGAATATATAAAAAAGGGCTTCACTATGTGAAGCCCTTTTTTATGTAGTAATGAAAGATGTTCTTCGATTATTGAGAATAGTTATAAATTCAGTTTAGTATCCCGTATTGTTTTCTTAAAGGATCGGCCTTCAATAAAATTTGAGCCTGAGCAAAATTAGACCTTAGTAAGACCGATAAGCTGAAAACTTGTTTAAAGCTTACTCGGCCGCACTTAGGTATAATAAAGGGCAGGATTGAATTTGATTTATAGCCTTTATTTTTTGTAACTTTTTCATCAAGGAAAAAGTTAAAGAATAGATTTTGAAAAGTAAATAGTAGTCCATTGAAATACATTTATTTGACAATTACGATTAAATGGAGTTTGTTTTCATAAGCTTGCGATTCTCGTTTATAGCCCCTAACTTCGGGTAAAATCATTTCAAATACAATGAGTAACTACCACATCAAGCATCTAGAAGAATATTTTCAAGTTTATAGAAAGTCGGTAAGTCACCCAGCAGTATTTTGGGAAGAAATTGCAGAAGAGAATTTTGTTTGGCGAAAGAAATGGGACAAGGTTTTAAGTTCGGACTTTCAAAAGCCTGAGTTTAAATGGTTCGAAGGCGCTCAATTGAACATCACAGAAAATTGTATTGATCGACACTTATTAACTAGAGGGGATAAGACTGCAATTCTCTTTGAGCCAAATGACCCCAATGAACCTGCTCAACACATTACGTATAAGGAACTTTCCGCTAGAGTAAATGCCATGGCAAATGTGCTTAAAGCAAAGGGAATAACTAAAGGTGATAGAGTGTGTATATACTTACCCATGATTCCAGAGTTAGCAATTGCTACTTTAGCTTGTGCCAGAATAGGGGCTATTCACTCCGTAGTGTTCGCTGGCTTCTCTTCTAAGGCACTTTCTGCCCGCATCAATGATAGTGAGTGCAAAATGGTAATAACGTCGGATGGGTCCTTCAGAGGGGCTAAAACGATCGATTTAAAAGGAATTGTAGATGAAGCTTTAGAATCTTGCGATTGTATCTCTAGCGTTTTAGTAGTTAATCGAATTGATAGTGGCTGTCCAATGAAGGAAGGTCGCGATTTTTACTTGAAAGATTTATTGGCAACAGTTACTAATGAATGTCCTGCTGAAATTATGGACGCAGAGGATCCATTGTTTATTCTTTACACTTCCGGCTCTACTGGAATGCCAAAGGGAATGGTCCACACTACTGGAGGATACATGGTTTACACCGCTTATACTTTTAAGAATGCCTTCCAATATAAGGAAGAAGATGTCTATTGGTGCACCGCTGATATCGGTTGGATAACGGGTCACTCTTATATTGTTTATGGACCCTTGGCCAATGGTGCTACAACCTTGATGTTTGAAGGAGTGCCTAGCTACCCAGATTTTGGTCGCTTTTGGGAGATTGTAGAAAAGCATAAAGTGAATCAGTTTTATACTGCGCCAACAGCCATTCGAGCCTTGGCAAAAGAGACACTAGATTTTGTAGAAAAGTACGACTTAAGCTCACTTAAAGTGTTGGGTTCTGTAGGTGAGCCTATTAATGAAGAGGCATGGCATTGGTATAATAACAATGTCGGTAAAAAGAACACCCCAATTATTGATTCTTGGTGGCAAACAGAAACGGGTGGAATAATGATTTGTCCAATCCCTTATGTAACCCCAACCTTACCTACTTACGCCACACTTCCTATGCCGGGTATTCAACCTGCTTTGATGGATGATGAAGGAAATGAAATTACAGGCAACCAGGTGGATGGAAAGTTGTGTATCAAGTTTCCATGGCCAGGTATCGCACGAACCATTTGGGGCAATCATCAACGCTATAAAGAAACTTATTTCACTGCTTTTGACAATATGTACTTCACTGGAGATGGTGCCTTAAGAAACGAGGTCGGATATTACCGAATTACAGGAAGAGTAGATGATGTTATTATTGTTTCTGGTCATAATTTAGGAACTGCGCCAATAGAAGATGCCATTAATGAACATCCTGCAGTAGCTGAGTCTGCTATAGTGGGTTTTCCGCATGAGGTAAAAGGAAGTGCATTGTATGCTTATGTAAGCTTGAAAGAAGTAGGTGAAAATAGAGACCATGATAAGCTGAGAAAGGAAATTAATCAAGTCATCACCGAACACATTGGACCGATAGCTAAGCTGGATAAAATTCAGTTTACGAAAGGCCTTCCTAAAACTAGATCAGGTAAAATTATGCGTAGAATTTTGCGCAAGATAGCCTGCAAGGAAACCGACCAACTTGGGGATACTTCAACCTTGTTAAATCCAGAGTGCGTAGAAGATATTATAAAGGGAGCGCTTTAGTAAATTTTAAAAAGACTTCTTTATGATGTTCAAGGTCCATGTTAGGAGAAAGAGATACCCGAACGATGTAATCCTTGTCGCCTTCTTTAGTTGTCCCTTGAGTAGATGTTGCGGGAATGGTCCAATAGCATCCTTTCAATTGCCCATAGCTTACGCAGAACTTGCTTTCATTAGGAATCTCTGAAATCATTAATTGAATTAACTGATGATTGAGGCTTCTCTTATGAGCTTCTCTTTCTTCATGCGTATTCCCCTTGGTGGGAAGGTCTAATGAAAACACAGATGGAGTGAAACCATTAGCGGCTAGCTCTTCAGAAACAAAATTTATTTTTGCAGCAGGTAAGGTTTGCTTAATGAAGTTGACAAACTCACGCGTATTTTGATAAGCCTTTTGAATCCGTTGATTCATTGAAGGCATTTGTTTGGCTAAGATTTCAACTTGTAGATTAGTCGCTTCATTGTCGCAAAGTCTTAGATGAGTTTCTATCTTTTCCATTAAAGCTTGAGTCAATTTATTGCCCACGCAATAACCTGCCGTACAAAGTCCACCACTTGGAAATTTTGAACCACTTACGTAAGAGATGGTTCGAACCGCTGAGAGAATTTCCCCTTCGCCTAAAAAATGGACATTAGGGCAGAAAGTTTGATCTAAAATGAAAACAGGATCAACAGCATTTGCTCCCGTTGGAGTTTTTCGGACAGCGCTTAGCGCTTCTTTTAATTGTAGAAGCTCTGGAACCTCCACTCTTGGGTTTGTTGGAATTTCAGCTATAATGAATGGAATAGCGTCTTCCTTGGCAATTTGATCTAAAACAAGGTTAATGCTATACACCATATCGTGTTCTCCATCAACTGGCAAATCCACAACTTCGACATTATCAATACAAGCCGCTACTCTTCTGGCTTGGTCATTTGTTCCACCATAGCAATTGGGAGGAACCACAAATTTGATGGCCTTTCCTTTATGGTTTTCTAGGGCATCATGAATAAGTCCCATCATAATTGCATATTGAATGGATAGTCCGCATGAAGCTAATAAAGGCTTTGTATGCGAACCCGTAACACTAACAATTGAATCTGATACGGATGTTTTGTTGGCTTCTATATTACCTTGAAAAGAATCCAAAGACGATTGTGTACTCAATGACCGCAAAGCTCTCAAACAATTGTCTGGAGTCATGGCGATGGTTTCTCTTCTTCTGACATGCTGGATTTCGGAGATGTAACTTTCGTTTTGTTCTCCATTCACTAATAAAACACTACCAAGTTGCTCATAAGTATGGATAAAAAAGTCCACCCCTGGAGCCATTTGGATTAGTTTTAAATCCACGATTTGAATATCCTCATGCTGAGAAACAAAAATGGTGCTTCCTTGATAATTATTAGGGCTAAGTAGGTCCTCTAGATTTTCTACACGCTTTAAATCGAATGTATACCCATAAATATGTCGTAGGGTCTCCGCATCAAAGTATTTTGCTAAGTCCCCGGTATACAAAATGCGGGTGTTTTTGTTTTCGAACAGATTCTTTCTTAGGATCGCTAGGATTGGAATCGTTCTGGAGGAAAAACTAATTACATTTTTTGCTTGAAGTTTATTTTCTTTGGCAATTAGCCACTCGAGTATGCAGGATAAAGGGTGACCTAAACGAATGTAATCGTATGCAGTTGGTAATTTACTTAAAGCAGAAGATTCAGCATTGTTATTCTCAAACAGATTTTCGAACTGATCTAAGAATTGACTTTTAGCCAACTTTTCATTAAATATATCTAATCGATGCGTGGTTAGATTCAACCAATCGCTTGGCATATTTTCTGATATATCCTTAATATAATTTAGCGTTTTATTCTCCTGCATAATTTCCATTTTGAAAGCGTTCGGCAAGATACGTCAATTAGCCTTTATTTTACTTTTCAAACTCCTTAGGTATTCAACTATACCTTTCTTATTTTAATTGCTAATAAACTTGTTTTATCTAACTAAACTGCTCCAAGAAGCGTTTGTCATTTTCGAAGAATAATCGAATGTCATTGATTCCATACTTCAGCATGGTAACTCGCTCAATACCCATTCCAAAAGCAAAACCTGAGTACTCTTCTGTGTCTATTCCAGCGTTTGTTAAAACTGCAGGATCAACCATTCCGCAACCACCAATTTCTACCCATCCACTATGCTTACAAACGGCACATCCTTTAGCGTCACAAATGAAGCATGATACATCAATCTCTGCACTTGGCTCTGTAAAAGGGAAGTATGAAGGACGCATGCGAATGTTGTCACTACCAAACATTTCTTTGGCAAAGTAGTAAAGCGTTTGTTTTAAGTCGGCAAAACTTACGTCTTTGTCGATATATAAACCTTCCACTTGATGAAAGGTGCAATGCGCTCTTGCTGAAATAGTTTCATTTCTATACACTCTACCCGGTGTAATAATACGGATAGGTGGTTTTTGTTTTTCCATCACTCTAATTTGAGCAGATGAAGTATGTGTACGCAATAATTTATTGGCGTTGTAGTCAATATAGAAAGTATCCTGCATGTCTCTAGCAGGGTGGTTCTCTGGTAAATTTAAAGCAGTAAAGTTGTGCCAGTCATCTTCAATTTCAGGTCCATCTTCTACCACAAAACCTAAGCGTTTGAAGATCTCAATCATTTCATTCTTCACGATACTCAATGGGTGTCTAGTTCCAACTTCATATGGAACACCTGGTGCCGTTAAATCCTCTCCTGAAGACTTTGATTTTTTAGATCCGGTATTGGCTTGTTTGGCTTCATTAATTTTAGCTTCAGCACTTTGTTTGATTTGATTTACTAGCTGACCAAAATCTTTCTTACGCTCATTAGGGATATCCTTCATGGCTGCGAAAAGGTCTTTTAATAAACCTTTACTTCCAATATATTTTATTCTAAACTGCTCAGCTTCTTCTATTGAGTTAAGCGTTGCTTCTTGAATGTCTTGAAGCATTTTTTCGGCCTGTTCGAATGGATTCATAGTGTAAAGATAGCTATTTAGAGAAACAGATTATTATCTGCTATAATTTGGTGATTCCTTTGTGATAGTAACATCATGAGGGTGACTTTCTCGAACACCTGCAGAAGTAATAACGGTAAACTTAGCTTGCTTTAAGGCTTCAATAGTTCCTGCACCGCAATATCCCATTCCAGCTCGCAATCCACCTATGAATTGATGCATTACCTCAGTTAAGTTTCCTTTGTAAGGCACCCGTCCTACTATTCCTTCTGGAACCAATTTTTTAATATCATCTTCAACATCTTGGAAGTAACGATCTTTTGAACCTTGTTTCATGGCTTCAACGCTACCCATTCCACGATAGGATTTGAATTTTCGTCCTTCATAGATAATCATTTCACCTGGGCTTTCATCTGTACCGGCAAATACGGAACCTGCCATTACTACATCTGCGCCACCTGCAAGGGCTTTAACGATGTCACCTGTATATCTAATTCCTCCATCTGCTATAACTGGAACACCTGCTTTAGCACATGCCAATGATGCTTGGTGAATGGCAGTTAGCTGAGGAACACCTACACCAGCAACAATTCTTGTGGTACAAATAGAACCAGGACCAACACCAACTTTGACGGCATCAACACCTGCTTGAATCAAGGCTTCAGCACCTTCTTTAGTGGCAATGTTTCCAGCAATCATTTGAAGATGTTTGAATTCTTTCTTTGCTTTCTTAACGGCGTTTAAGACACCAGCTGAATGACCGTGAGCGGTATCGATGGTTATAACATCTACTCCAACGTCAAGTAGGGCTTCAATTCGCTCAAACATGTCGCCTGTAACACCTACAGCAGCACCAACCATTAAACGACCAAAGCTATCTTTACAAGCATTGGGATAATTTTGAACGCGTAATATATCTTTGTAAGTAATTAAGCCAACGATTTTTCCATCGCGACTAACAACTGGTAATTTTTCAATTTTATATTTCTTAAGAATTTCTTCGGCATCAACTAAGTCAGTTCCTTCAGGAGCTGTAATCAAGTTGTCTATGGTCATAATTTCACTCACTTTGACATTTAGCCTGGTTTCGAAACGCAAGTCACGATTAGTCAAAATCCCAATAAGTAAATCATTTCCATCGATAATTGGAATTCCCCCAATTTTATTTTCTCTCATGAGCGCTTGAGCCTCGCCAATGGTAGCATCTGGTCTCAAGGTAATTGGGTCAACAATCAATCCGCTTTCCGAACGCTTAACTTTTCGAACTTGTTTGGCTTGTGATTCGATGCTCATATTTTTATGAAGCATTCCCATTCCACCTTCTCTAGCCATCGCAATTGCCATAGCCGATTCGGTTACGGTATCCATTGCAGCGGAAATTAAAGGTAAATTGATAGTGATGTCTCGAGTCAACTTCGTTTGAATATTGACATCTCTTGGTAAAACGTCTGATTGGGCGGGGATTAACAATACATCGTCAAAGGTGAGTCCTTGTAATGCGAATTTGTCTGAAATCTTTTCCATTGTGAATTAATTTCGCTCAAATGTAAACATTCTACCCATACTTACCAAGGATAGACCAGCTAAGTCTTTGAGACTTCGCTGGTCTATGACTTTACAGGTCTCGAAGACCTGTAAAGGCTATATTTTTGAACGAGATAATATAGGGTAAGAAGGATGCTTGGCAGCAGAATGATAAACTTAACACTGGCGCAATAGAAGGCTAAGGATGCTGAAAATTGAGTGCCTTGATTATAGATAATCTGAAGTAGTCCTAGATTTTCTACTCCATCTAACACGCCAGCAACTATAGGTACATAGCTAAATGTCTTTATCCACGACTTTCCCGTTCTCTGATACCATTCGCGCAGTAGAATATACAAACTACCCGCATATCCAATGATAAATAGGTAGTCAAAATAGAGGGAGAATTTTTTAAAAGGAATGGCATTGACTGCTTCCCATTGGGCCACCATGCTATTGCCGTTTTCAATAGTTCTTGCTAGTTCAAATGCAATTATTCCCGGTTTTGCTTGATCTACCCATAGAAGGATAGCGCCACCAAGCAAACAAATGGTAAAGCATATTTTGAACGCAAGAGATTTCATCTAATCAAATTTGATGAAAGAATTCGAATAAACCCCAGATGAGGTACTTACATGCACAAAATAAACACCCGCATTCAACTGGTTCGTTGAAATTTTAGATTCTTGCATTTCAAGGACTACTTGACCTAAACCATTGAGAATAAATATCTCAGCACCTTCTAATTCACTTGGCAGAGTCAATTGTAATAAATCATTACCATAGTTCATGCTGATGCCTTCTAATTCGTACTTGTCTTTTATCCCTACAAAAGGCTCACCTTTAAAGAATTCCCAAATAACTGTAGAAGCATTAAAATCCTTATTGGTGTTATTCCCCGGAATATCAATTGGTGCACTTGGCCATGTGTGGCCACCACCTGTTATTTTATAAAAGATAACTTCAGAACTAGCATCACCATTGGCATAAGTAAATCTTTCAACGGTTGAATTGTCCGCTGTATTTACATCTGGCAAATTAAAAATGCTCGGCACGGAATCACAGTTGTTTTTATCTACCCAATAGTCAACTACATCTTCAATGGCCATGACTCCAACAGAACCATTATAGGCCACAGTAGGATCAGCAGTTCCATGAATCTGCATCATGGGAATAGGCTTTGTTGGCGTACAAGTCCCTTGAAGCGTTGTGTTCATTGAACCCGTTACAGAGGCAATTTTTGCAATTCTATCACTCAATTCACAAGCTAATTTGAAACTCATAAATCCACCATTACTCATACCCGTTGAGAAGATTTGAGTTTGATCAATATTATAGCTTAATGCTAAACGATCGATTAACCCGCTAATAAAACCCACATCATCAACAGCTCCAGCATTCACAAAAGCATTCCAATATTGTCTTCCAGATAAGTCTTCCGTTCCGTTAGGCTGAACCACTATGAAATTATCTATATCTGCTAGGTCTTTAAAGTTGCCATAGAAGTTTTGTTGAGCGGCGTTTGAGCCATAACCATGTAGGTTAATCACCAAAGGAACAGCTGTTGAACCATCATAAATAGCGGGAACATAAAGGATGTAATCACGGTCATAACCGCCGATATTAAAGGTGTCGAGCACGGTAGTTTGTGCCTGGATCATTTGACTGAAACTCAATAGAATAGTTGCTAAAAGTATTTTTGTCTTCATGTTATTTTGAATTATTGATTTCGAAGATACAAAACAAATTAGTGCTTCAGCCATGTAAGCTTGGGCATGTCATTTTATCTTTTTCTTATAAAGCGATTTTGAACCACTTTGTTGAGATAAATTTTTGAGTCAACACATTTAAAATCTAGAGGCTTCGGAAGTTCAGCAAACAAGGGAATACCGTTCACTAACAAATAAGGAATTATTGTTATCGTCATTTCATCCATTAAATCTTATTTCAAGAAGCGCTGAATAGTTTTGCCCCTATCGATATAAATACTATAGAATCCCTAATCATGAATCTGCTTGAGGATCTCTGTTAGATTTCCTTTTACAAGGACTGCCTTGTCTTTATATTTTTCAGGAATACTTCTCAATTTATTACTCAGTACAAAAACTGGTTTTTGTTAAGGCCAATCTATGTCAAATCCGCAAATAGTCTCGAAGGTAGTTCGCCCCATAACTAATGCGTTTATTTGAGAGGGGAAAGAAGCATACCCCATATCATTGCTATCTGGGTTTGGAATGGAATGCAAGCAATCAATTCCTCCATCTTTGTCGGCAATATATCCTTCTAGGCTATTAGCTATAAATACCTTGTTTTGCTTTTCCATGGACTTGCTAATGGATTCCACTTATCGAATAACCGTAACGATGCCTTTCTTTACAATGTTTGCGCCATCGGAAGCTGTGAATTGAATGACATAAGGATATCCTCCTGTAGGAACGGGACTTCCATTATTCGTACCGAACCAACCTGAGTTAGGGTCATTGCCTTTAAAAATTAACTCACCCCAGCGGTTGAAAATTTGCATGCTATAATTCCTTGGGTCTCCAAAAACAATAAGGGGTTTAAACTCATTGTTAATTCCATTAGGTGCAATAGCATTAGGGATGTATACGGAAGGTCGTTGTTCTATGCAATTCACATTGGAAGAACTGCTCAAAGATTCAACCAAACCAATAGGAGGGGTGAAAGTATATTCTGCCTCTACTTTATAACAAAAAGTGCCTTGTTGATTAGCAAAAGCACTAATATCATCAATGTATTCAAACTCACTAGCTCCACCTGGAAAAGTCTCAATCAATTGAAGACCTGCTCCATAATCACGAAACAATCTATAGGTATTTACTGCGGCATTTTCTAGTTCAAAAGCATTCCACAACACCTTGTTTTGGAAAAAGTCGTAAAGCTCAGCATCAACATATATGGTTCGCCCAATGGTAGAAAAGTGATCGGTACCACAACTATCATTTGCGGCTATTTGGTAATATCTTGCAGCATTATAAGCAGGGGAGGTGGTATCGGGCAAATAGAGGTCTCCCAATCCTGGGAATAAGTTAGATCCGTATCGAGCCACCCAGTCAAAATCAACGCCATACTTGCTTGTATCGATTTCTAAGTTCCTCAATTCAGAAATGGTGTCAATGTAGAAGGTAATATCTATTTGATTAGGATTAGTTACGCTTAAGGTTCTGATGAAAAAATCTCTTGGAGGTTGCACAATCTCTGCCGTATCCATAAGCCAAGGACCATTACTACGAGACATTCCATTTTCATCAACGATTTCAACTCGAAAACGAACTTCATCTTGATCGATGAAATCTAAAAAATTAAAAATGGTTTGATTGTTTGCTAAGGTATCCACTACTTCAATAGGACCTCCATTAACTTGAACCGAAATATGGTATTCAAAATCTAAGCTATATGGATTGTTGTATGGCTGCCACTCATATTCGATTAGCTGATTACATCCTTGTTGGTCTGAGGTGGCTTGAATTAATTGATAACCGATGTCGTTGTATTGACTGAGGTTGTCACAACAATCCAGGTAAGTCAAAGTGTATACTAAGTCAGGGTCGTTGATATTGGATACTTGGTCGAGATAACAAGTGTTTGTAATACCGAAAACGGTGTCAAAAGGTTGAGCAAGGCCGTTTGGTAATAAATAAGCTACTACATAGCCACAAGTTTGAATGAATTCGCTCTCTTCCCAACAAACTTCGATACCATTGGGTAAAACATTTAAAGAACTTATTTCTGGTTGGAAAGAACCAAATGCATTCGTAGCAATTTCAGAAATTACAGGAGCTGTCCCTGGACAGTTGTAGTTATATATGATGTAATAGTATAGAGGGTCACCTATATTAAATGCATTGACATGAGTGTAAGTGGTTTGAGCCGCAATGTTGACTGTGGTGACTTGCGTGAATGTTCCACCAAGTGCGTTAGCTACCCAAATCTCATAACTCACAAATGGTCCACATGGCGCCGCAGGAGGACTCCAACTCAATAAAACATCATTGTTCTGACTTTCTACGCATAAGATTTCTTGCGCATTCACAATCCCGATAGTGGAGCAGAGTAATAAAAAAAGGAAGATTCTAATTTGCATAAAATTATTTTATCCAGCTACGACTTTAATCATTTTACTATAGTCAAGATATTCTTGCGCGAGTGTTTGCAATCTGCTTGCTTCTATAGCATGAATGTTACTTAATTGTTTATTTATCTCATTTAAATCTAAGCCAAAAATAAGAAAGTTTTTCAAGGTCCCAATCATACTTAAAGGACCATCTACACTGTTCATTAGTTGACCAATCATATAATTTTTCACCATAGCAAGTTCCTTTTCTGGAATTGGCTCATTTCTTAAACGATTAATCTCAAATTCTATTTCCTTAAGGGTCTGCTTTTTATATTGCTCACCAACTTCGGTGGCTATGCAAAAATAGCCGGTGTCCATTATCGGATTAATGAATGAGTAAATGCCATAAGTAAATCCTTTCTCCTCTCTAATGTTGCTCATTAATCGACTCCCGAAGTATCCGCCTAGCACGGTATTGAGAACTTGTAATTCCTCAAAGTCTGGATGGTGGATGTTTATGGCCGGCATGCCTACACGGATTGCCGCTTGCAAGGTATTCTTACTCGCTATTTCCAGGTCTTTTTCCTTAGTCGTTTGGATTGAAATATGATGCGAGCCACTATTCTGTAATTGTATTTGGCCTAAATGTTCTTGAAGTAAACTTAATTCTTGAGTACCTATACTCCCAGCAACTAAAGCTTTCGATTGGGTGTTTAACTGAAAATGTTTTTGATAATGCTCTTGCACATTTTCTCGAGTAATCGCATCAATATCTTCTTTAGCAGATAAGTAGCCAAAAGCATGTTTTTCTCCGAAAATGGCTTGATTGAAATGTTGAGTGGCAATGTATCCATTCTTTTCCCATTGTACAGCCAATTTTTGCTTGCTTTTTGCTTTAATTTTTTTAAGTTCTTCTATAGGGAATGTTGCATTTTGCAAAACGTCCATTAGAAGTGGAAGCACCTGAGGCAATTTTTCGCTTAAGCAAAATAGACTGAGTTGAGCGGTATACATGTTGGCTTGAAACTTAATAGTCGCACCATAGAAATCTATTGATTCTGCTATTTCAGCGGCATTTTTAGTTTGAGTACCCTTTAGAATGGTACTCGCGCATAAACCAGCTAGCATTTTTTGAGACTCAAAAAAGCGTCCCGCTTGAAAGAGGAGATTGAGTTGGAAAATGTTTTGAGTAGTCCCATCTAAAACATAAAGCGGTAAACCATTCGGAAGAGTTTCTTGGTGAACGTGTCCGAAGCTTAATTGCGTGGGGAGTTGTATTTGTGGGGCAAGTGTTCTATTCATGATGAGCGCTTTTATAAAATAGGGTAGAGGAATTTTTTTCTTGGAATATCTCTTTCGCATTTTCTTGAACCAAGCTTGGTGTAAGCGCTTGATAAAAATCCTGCTCATGATTATACAGGTGCATAGAATCAATAGATTTGAAGTAAGCTAGGTTGAAAGCTTTTGTAGAATGACCTTCATTGGTAAATGCCAAATAATTACAGGCTTTATTTATTACTTTTTCTAGTTCTTGTTTGGGTGGAGCTTCGTTACAAAAAGAAATTAAGACTGCTTTTATGGCAACATCCACCTGAGCTAAACTAACACCGTCATTTGGCTTAGCTTCAATAATTAGCAAGTTGTTTGCGTCCGAACCACTTAAGTAGCTATCTACTTCGGTGCACAAATTTAACTCATCAATAAGTGCTACTGCAAGTCTGCATGAATCTCCTGTTCCAAGTAATTCGCTGATGATATCAACGGTATAGTAATTTGGATCGGTTCGATTGCATACGTGATAAGCTTTGTAAAGCACACTACTGGGCACATCGCGCTCAACTTCTTTAAATCTTGAACTTTCTTGAGGGGGTTCCACAATGTCAATAGGAAGAACTTCTGGTCCAGCAGGAATCTCCTCAAACCATTTCTCCACTAAAGGGAGAACTTCGTTAGTCTTTATGCCACCTATGATACTCAAAATCGCATTGTTAGGGCGATAGTATTTGTAGAAGAAATCCTTAGTTTCTTGCAAGGTGATTTCTTCAATGTGCTGTAAGTTTTTACCGATAGTAGGCCATTTGTAAGGGTGTACCTTATAACACATCTCCATGAGTAAGTGCCAAACATCTCCATAAGGGCGATTGAGGTAATTCTGTTTGAATTCTTCACACACCACGGAAATTTGAGTATTCAAACTCCCTTGATTAAAATCAAGCTCAAGCATTCGATCACTTTCTAGCCAGAAAGCAGTTTCGATATTACTAGCGGGCAAGGTCTCATAATAATTTGTAAGGTCTACAGATGTAAACGCATTATTGTCACCACCAGCTACTTGCAACGCACTATCAAAATGAGGGATGTTTTTTGATCCTTCAAACATAAAATGTTCGAAGAGATGGGCAAATCCAGTTTTTGATTCTACTTCGTTTTTCGACCCTACTTTATACAGAATATTTACTGTAACGAGTGGGGTACTTTCTTGTTCTTCAATTAAAACGGTTAAACCATTTTTCAGTTTGAACTCTGAAACTTTTGTCATCGCGCAAAGGTAATATTTTTAGGGTTCCGAACCTTCAAAAGGTTCGGAACCCTAAAATGCCTAGCAACATCCACCGCCAGGCGTGCAAGAGTTCGAAGACTCAAGAGAAGAAAGCTCAACTTTGGTTTTTTCAACAGGTATGCCGCAATTATCTTTTGCCAAACAATCTGTTTGCTTTGTGGTCAATACGAAGTTTGTTCCATCGAACTCCAAGCCAAATTTACCGATGGTTTCTGCCTGATATTCTACTTCAATCTCCACATCTTGGATTCCCAAGGTGCTTTCAGATAGTTCAATAACCTTTAATAGCTTCTCTGGATGTAACCTATGGTCATAGTCGTTGGCATTCCAAAGTTGGAAGTTTACCACTTCTTCATTTCTTACGGTTCCACCGCAATCAATAAAGTGCTTAGTTACCTTACCTACTTCTGTAACATGAAAGTGAGTCGGCACCAAATCTCCATTGGGAAGCTGAAAAGCTATTTTGTTTAGTTTTTTTAGCGCGTCTTTTACTTGTGAAAGTTTCATAGGTATCTATTTTTTATAGTTGATGATTAATTGATTTTAGCAGCAAGATGTGCTATTTATGTCCTTGTCTAAAAACTGGTGAATGGCATATTTCATTTTGGACCAATTTACTTTGTTAATGCAATAACACACGCTGGCTCCCTCCACATCTCCCTGTATGAGGCCGAGGTGTTTGAGTTCCTTTAAATGCTGTGAAATGGTGGCTTGAGCTAATCCTATTTCATTGACTAAGTCACCACAATAGCAAGTGTTAATTTTGAAGAGATATTGTAGAATCGCTACTCTGGCGGGATGCCCAAGTACTTTTGCATACAAGGCTATTTCATTTTGTGTGTCTGTGAAAATTTCAGTTTTAGCTAATCCCATTTGATTAATCGTTTGATTGCAATATTACGATTAATACGCGAGAATACCAATAAAAGGGTTCCGAACTTTTAAATGGATTAGTCCATGTTCTGCATTTTAGTTACGCTGTTACCTCCACGATAGGAGAGGACTTCTGTTAATGCAGGGGGCTAGCTAAATCAATTTGATAGCTATCATTTGTAATTGCTAAGTTGAATAATAAAGTAGAGAAACTGACTTAATCTTGTTTTTACTAAACGGAAGATTTCTCCTATCGTCGAAATGACAATTTGTTTAAAACGGTTCGGAACCCTTATAAAATAAAAAACCCCAAGCTTTCGCTCAGGGTTTTAACTCCATTAAACTTATTATTAATCGAACCCAATAGTCAATTCCACGCGTCTATTAGCTTGCCTTCCTGCTTCAGTTTCATTACTTTCTATTGGTTTTGATTCCCCGTATGCTTTGGTTTGAATTCTGTTTGGTGAGACCCCTTGCGCAACTATTAATGCCTTCACAGAAGCGGCTCTTTCTTCAGATAAAATTTGATTGAGATAATCGCTGCCGACATCATCTGTATGGCCTTCAATCAATAGCTTAAAGTCTTGATTTTCATAAATAACCTTACCTAAATTCTTCATAGAAGAGTAGGAAGATTGTTTGATTACTGCTTTCCCTGTCTCAAACTCAAGGTTTTGAAA
>JBLHMK010000056.1:0-15503 GCA_047621945.1 Flavobacteriaceae bacterium | reverse complement strand
AATTCCACTGGTCATTCTAGGGTTATCTTCTTCAATACTTCGGGGTTTGAGCTTTTCTAGTTTTTGAGTTTCTATCATTATCACTCCCATTTCGCTTTTGACTACTCCTGTTATCACGTAGCATCCGTATCCTTGAAAAGGATATTTTGCATTTACATTCGGAAACTGAACAGTGTCTAACCATTGTCCTTCCAAGTCCAAAAAAGTTCCAAAACTCATTGGGTGTTTACCCTTGGTGTTGGTTTTTCTTCGGTGTATCAAGTGCCCGAGAATATCTACTTTTTTACCCAATAAAGCTCGTAAGTCTTTGGAGGTTAAAGTAAGGTTGGGTAGTTCTTCTACTAATTCAAAGTGCGTGCAGTTGAGAGGTAGGTTTAGTAATTCAATTTGATCATAAGCTAGTTCAACATCGTTTTGTATTAGTTCAGGTATTTTGAAGGTGCGTCTTCCTGCTCCGTTCTGAAAAAGTGAAATAGTAGGCTCGGTCTTTTTGTCATTTCCGAGAAGTAACTGAGCCTTCCATAGTAGTGTGATTTTTGGAATCGAAGTAAATTTAAAAGCTTCAATTCTAACCAATATACGTAGTTGATCAAGGGAAATACTAACCCGATCGACAAAGTTCTCAAAGGAGAGAAAAGGCCCATTTCTTTCCCGGTCATTTAGTATATTATTAATGGTAGTGTATTCCATTCCGTTTATGAATTTTAACCCTAACCATATAATGTCACCTATGACTACTGCGTTGGCATCACTTGTATTTACACAAGGCGCTTCAATAGTCGCTCCGTGTAGTTTTGCTTCGTGGATGTAGGTTTCCTTTCTGAAAAAACCACCTCCATTATTAATAGTAGCAGTCATATATTCAATTGGAAAATATGCCTTTAGATAAAGTGCTTGAAAACTCTCTACAGCATAAGAAGCGGAATGTCCTTTTGGGAAAGCGTAACCCGCAAAACTTTCTATTTGCCTCCATATTTCATTTGTTACTGATTCTGAGTAGTTCTTTGCTTTGCAATTATTAAAGAAGCTCTCTTTAATAGCGGTAAATTCATCCCTAGATCTATATTTTCCACTCATTCCTCTTCTTAATACATCTGCTTCTGTAAGTGTTAGTCCTGCAAATTGATGAGCTACTTTTATCACATCTTCTTGATAGACCATAATACCATAAGTGTCATCTAGGATTTCGTATAATTCGGGAAGGGCAGTTCTTGCTTTTTCTCTTCTAGAGGGGTCTTGATATCTTAGAATATATTCGCGCATCATTCCACTTTGAGAAACTCCGGGCCGTATAATTGAACTGGCTGCCACCAAGCTAATGTAATCATCAGCTTCTAGTTTTTTTAGAAGATTTCTCATCGCAGGTGACTCTACATAAAAGCAGCCTAGTGCATCTCCTGTTTTGATGAGTTTTTTAATTCTTTTGTCTTGTTTTAGTTTCTCAATATTGTGAATATCTACTTCTATATTTCTATTTTGTTTTATAATCTGTACTGCATCTTTAATTTTTCCGAGTCCACGTTGTCCCAGAATGTCAAATTTTGCAAGGCCCACATCTTCGGCTTCTAGCATACTAAAGTGTGTAGTTGGAAATCCCTTTGGAGGCATATTAGTAGCAGTAAAATTATAGATAGGAGAATCGGAGATGACGATACCGCTGGAATGCACTCCAATATGACTGGGTAACCCGTGTATGTGTTTACTGTATTTAATGATGAGTTTACCAATATCATCTAGTTCGGTTACGTTTTTTGAGGCTTGAACTTTTGAAATTTCTTCGGCTGGTAAACCAAATACTTTCCCAAGTTCTCTCAGTACAGATTTGTATTGAAATGTATTGTAATTGCCAACTAGTGCCGTGTTTTTATAAGAGTGTGTGTCAAAAATGTATTGTGTAATCTGATTTCGATCTTTGGATGAAAAGTCAATGTCAAAATCGGGTGGAGATGTTCTAGATGGATTTATAAATCGCTCAAAGTAAAGGTTCAGCTCTATAGGGTCTACATCGGTAATTCGTAATAAATAAGCCACTATACTATTGGCTCCACTTCCTCTACCTACGTAATAGAAATCTTTGGATCTAGCATATTTCACCAAGTCCCAATTGATTAAAAAGTAAGCCGCGAAATTAAGTTGCTTAATCATTTTCATCTCTTTCTCTAACCTTTGAAGAATTACCGATGAAGGATTTTTATACCGAAATTTTAACCCTTCTGCGCATAAGGATTCTATCAGTTGCCAATCTTCTTCGGGTGATTTACCATAATTTTGTTTGTTTTTAGAACTTGTAAAATCAAATTGAATCGAACAATTATCTAGAATCATCAGAGTGTTTTTGATAATCTGCGGGTGTTCTCGATATTGCTCCATTAATTCAGCCCTGGAACACATTATTTCATCGGGATTTGCTTCTTCCGATTTAGGCAGTTGACTGAGGAGCATATTGTTGTCAATTGCCCTAAGTAGCCTGTGTGCATTGAACTCTTTTTTACTCGAAAAGGTATTGGGTTGTAATATAACTAATTGATTAGAGTTTTTCCATACTGAAAAGGGAAGGCGAGTCAATTCAGAAATCCTTACTCCTATAAATTCATTGTCTTTGAGTTTGCGTTTAGCTTTGGAATACGGATAGATAATATAGCATTGATCTAGGTCTGGAGCGTCCTTCAAAAAAGGTTCGTTTACGTGCAAGTGTAGAGATAGATGGGTGTTGAGTTGCGTATAGCCTTCATTGTTCTTGGCTATCCCGATATACTTCTGCTCAGCACCATTTCTATAGTCTATACCAACTATTGGCTTGATGTTATACTTGGTAGATAATCTTACAAAATCAAGAGTAGCCGAAGTACTATTTATATCGGTAAGAGTAATTTGTTCATAGTCATTTTGTTGAGCTAGTTGTAGCAATTTCTCTGGACTGATTGTCCCGTACTTATAGCTATAGTATGTGTGATTACTTGTCATTCGCTTCGCTCATTTTAGGACGTTCGTTTCTCTCACTGTTAGGACATTCGCTTTGCTCATTTTTAGGTTTGATTCCGGGAAGAACCTAAAAGACTTGCTTGCAAATTGTCCCAAATGTCACAAAGTTGCCAACCTAATAGTGAGCTCCGCGAACATCCTAGCAGCGTAGCGTCCTAAAGGAAGCCCAGCTTCCGACCTAATAGGCTAAAGGCCGTCCTAAAGATTAAGATTTCTCAGAAATCTTAATCTTCCTGATGATCGTGTTAAGCATTCTTTCCTCTTCTTCTAATAATTGTATTAGTTTTTCAAGTTTGGCTTTGGCTACCATATTTAATTCTAGAATAATTTTCAAGATGGTTTCCACTTCAAATGCAGATCCCATAGCAATCGATAAATAGTGTCGATACTCTTTTTCACTTCTTCTACTACAGCCTTCTGCAATGTTTAGAGATATCGAAACCGATGCCCTCGTCAATTGATCAATAATCCTAAAGCGTTCATCTTTTGGTAATAACCCAGCAACTAAATAAGCCTCTTTAGCTATTTCAATTCCTGTTTTCCAAATTATCAAAGTCCTAAAATTTCTCATATTCTATTTTTTCATTCTTTTTAATTATAACTATTTACACAAGTCGCTCCCTAATAGATTTGCCTGCAAATCGTCCTAACAGCGAAGCGTCCTAAAGGAAGCTCAGCTTCCGACCTAACAGGGCCAAAGGCTGCCCTAATAATTGCGTAGCAATTATCCCCTGCGGTGAGCAGGAACAATAGGTGGTTCACCATTAAATGGATTTCCCATTACGGCCACATTTGATTTTAAACTAACTGCTCGCATCACTGCTTTATGTCCGTAACGATTTCGCATACTGTCCATAGCTTGATAGAGGGCAATTTTCTTTTCTGTGTCATTGAAGAGGTTGATTTGATATCCTCCTCCTACTAGACCGCTTGCTTTTATACCGATGAGTCGGATCAATATTCTACGTTCATATAGGGAGTTGAATAAAGTTTGAATAGTGTCTATTATAATATCATCACAAGAAGTGTACGGAATTTTAACCTGCTTGCTGGTGGTTCTAAAATCTGAGTACCTAATCTTCACAGTGATACACGAAGTGAGTTTGTCTCCTTTTCGCAGAGCGTATGCAATACTTTCTCCCATTGCGGTGAATATATCCTTTAGTTTACGGATGTCAATCGTGTCTTTTTGAAAGGTGCGCTCTAGCGAAATTGACTTTCGTTCATTATAGGGAATGATGGGAGAGTTGTCAATTCCGTTGCATTTTTTCCAAATAGAGGCTCCGTTTTTGCCCATTAGATTCTGCATCAAATCCATCGGCATTGCCTGTACTGTTTCAATTTTTTTGATACCCATTTCCCTGAGACTCTTGTAAGTTTCTAAACCTACTTGTGGTACTTTTCTAATAGACAATGGGGCTAAGAAGGGTTTTTCAAAACCTTTAATAATCTGTTTGTGATTGTTTGGCTTCGCCTCACCTGTTCCAATTTTAGAAACCGTTTTATTCTGAGATAAAGCAAAGGATAGTGGTAGTCCGGTCTCTCGCATTATTCTTAATCTCAATTCTTGGGACCATTTATAGCATCCAAAAAACTTATCCATTCCACTGACGTCTATGTAAAACTCATCAATGGAGGACTTCTCGTAAATAGGTGCATCTTCTTTTATAATGTCTGTTACCTCCTTGGAGAACTTACTATAAGTACCCGCATTTCCACTCAAAACAATAGCCTCGGGGCATAGCTGTCGGGCCATTTGCATGGGCATGGCTGAATGCACACCAAACGCCCGTGCCTCGTAACTACACGAAGCTACAACCCCTCTACTACTTTGTCCACCAATTAGTAGAGGCCTGCCCTCGAGACGACTGTCTAATTTTCGTTCACATGAAACAAAAAAAGAATCTAAGTCAATATGTATGATGGATCTTTCCATTTATTTAGCAAAAATATGTTAGTTAGTTTCGAAATGAATTATATCTTTGTTACAATCTGAAACACTAAGGTAGATTTTCACAACATATAATTTTTACGTTTTGATAGTTGATCGCAGAGAGCAGAGCCAATTTTATTAATTTATTAAACTTTGAAACAATGATCGTAGCCAACTTAAAACACATGCGTACCGAACACAAAAACATTACGCAACAAGAACTGTCGGATATTATAGCCGTAAGCCGTTCTAGATATGCCTCTTACGAATCCGGTAGGATAGAAGTACCGATTGATGTGTTGATTAGGCTGTCTAGGTTTTACAATGTTACCATTGATGTAATGCTGAAGGTTGATATGTCTAAGATCGATTTAGATCAATTGATGAAGTTGGATAATAATAGAATACTACTTCCTCTAAAAATGGACTTGTCGGGAAATGATAATTACATCGAGTTAATCCCAGAACGAATTTCTGCAGGTTATTTACAAGGATATGCAGATGCTGAATATATAGAAAACCTATCTACGTTTAGCTTGCCTTTTTTACCGGTAGGAAAACATAGGGCTTTTCAAATAGAAGGAGATTCAATGCTTCCTGTGAAAAGTGGATCTTACGTTATTGGAAAATATATAGAGCAAATTTCACAGATTAAAGAGGGTAGAACCTATGTAGTTTTGACGCAGCGAGATGGATGTACTTATAAGAGATTGACTAAAAATGATGATGATAAAATGCTAACACTAACTCCAGATAATGATGCTTTTGAAGAGTACACATTGCCTTATAGAGAGATACTTGAAATCTGGGAGTTTACATGTTGTATTAATACACAAGAGTATAGTCCAGAAGAAATAAACATGGGCAGTATGATGAACATGCTTAGAGGTCTTCGAGTAGATTTTGAGATGATTAAAAATGGTGCCGCTAAAGCGTAGGTAAATTGGGCATATTTTTTAGTTATATTTACTAGGTGTCAGCGACAAGGACAGATAGCCAATTATAAAGTTAAGTGTAGTTTAATAGATGTATTGAGTATCTTTGACACTAGATTATGATCAACACTCAGCTAAAATTTCACATTTGTCAGTTAGGGGAAAAGAAACCTATTTGGAACTTTGTTCTTTTCCATAGCGTAAATGAAATTATAGAAGCGGATTGGAATCAGGTCTTAAATAATTCTAACCTATACTTAAGTTTAGAATATTTATCTGGGGTAGAAGAATCTATGTCGGAAGAAATGAAGTTCTGTTATTCAATTGTCTATGATGAAAATAAGGAGCCTGTACTGATTCAATCTTTTCAAATTGTACAGTTTGAAGACAAGCGAAACACCCATGCCAATGCTTTTTTAAATAATCTTAAAGGACGTTTTAGAAATACTAATGGATATGCAACAGATATACTGGTTTGTGGGAATGTATTCTCAGACGGAGAAAATGGACTAGTTTGGAAGAAGGGGGTTGACGAAGATTCCCTCATGAAAAGTGCTAGTGAAGTTGCTAAGAAAGTTTCTAAACTTAACGAGCATGGGATTAGCGTTTCTTTAATTTTATTTAAGGAGTTTTGGCCGCAATCCCAAGGTGTGTCAAAGCACTTAAGTAATGTTGGATATCAAGAATTTAATGTTGACGTTAATATGGTTTTAAAGATACATCCGCAATGGTCTTCGATGGAAGATTATTTAGATAGTATGAAAACCAAATACCGTACGAGAGCCAAAGGTGTTTTTAAGAAGTCAAAGGAGGTTGAAATTAAGTCTTTAAATACAGATGAAATTTTTGAATACAGGCATAGAATACAGGAGTTATTTAATAATGTCCAGGAAAAAAGCGAATACCAAATGGGGACTATTTCATCGCATTTATTTGTAAAGTGTAAAGAAAATCTTCAGGGCAAGTTTCTATTGAAAGGTGCATTTTACAAAGGGGCGTTAATTGGGTTTAGCACCTCATTTGTGAATGGTGAGCAACTAGAAGCAAATTATGTTGGAATGGACTACCAATACAATAAGAACTTTGCCGTCTATCAGTATTTACTTTACGACTTAGTTCAGGAAAGTATAATTTTAAAGTTGAAAGAATTACAGCTGGGAAGAACCAGTGAATTGGTAAAAAGTTCAATGGGAGCTAAGCCAGTGAGTATGATACTTTATGGTAAACATAAGAGTAATATCACAAACATTGTAGTAAAAGCAATTTTGAGAAAAATATCACCGGCAAAATTTGAATTGAGAAAACCATTTAAAGAAAACTTCGAGAAGTTATGGACTCATTAACACAAATAGTACTTGGAGCTGCAGTAGGAGAGGTGGTTTTAGGAAGGAAGTTGGGTAACAGAGCTGTTCTTTGGGGAGGTATCGCAGGAACAATTCCTGATTTAGATGTTTTAATGAAACCTCTTTATGATGCAGTAACGAATATTGAGGTGCATAGAGGACTAACGCATTCACTTCTCTTTTGGGTTTTTGGAGCATTGGCCTTTGGTTACTTTGTCTTTAAAAATGAAAAGGCAACTCTTAGCGCTTTGACCGTATCCGTTTTTGGGATTTTAACTATTAGTTCATCCAATTTTTGGGTGTGGATTATTGTTCCGATGTTGATATTAGGATTGTTGTATTTAATATGGAAGGTCCCTATTAAAACTAAAGCTTCGCAAAGAGATTGGACGATGCTTTTTTTCTGGGGATTCTCGACCCACGCTCTTTTAGACGCATGTACTACTTGGGGAACTAAGTTGCTTTGGCCGTTTGATTACAAATTTGCTTTTAATAATATATTTGTTGCTGATCCTTTATACACTTTACCTTTTTTGGTGTTGCTGATTATGGCTATGTTCCGTAAAAGAGGAACGGATAGGAGAGCAAAAATGAACCGAATTGCCTTGTATGTAAGCTCTGGATATATGGCTTTGACCTTTGTTTTAAAAGCCAATGCCGCTTATCAATTTAGTTCAGCTTTGGAAGCTCAAAACATTGAATACATAGATTTGGATACCAAGCCTTCACCATTAAATACGGTGTTATGGTATGCATTGGCAGAAACGGAAGATTCGTTCTATTCTGGATATTATTCCACATTCGATTCTCAAGATATTACTTTTAATCCTCCTATTGCAAAAGGACACGAATTATTAAAAGATGTTGAGGATCAAGAATGCATTAAACAATTGAAAAGAATTTCTGGTAAATGGTATTATGTGAGCCAAGAAACAGATACTAGTTATATATACTATGACATGCGATTCGGTCAATTTGGCTTTGATGAAAAAGCTCCTTTTTTATGGCAATATCGTATCAATATAGATGCGGAGGGTAATCCGTCTGTAGAACGCGTTCAGTTTGACCCTTCAGATCGTATGAAAGGTGTTTTTAGTGCATTATGGACTCGGATTAAAGGAAACTAGTGCAGGTCGATTAAAATCCCCATTGGCACATTATGCCACCGCAAAGTGCCATACAGATAATCCAAAATCCGGCATTGATAAAACCATATTTTAAGGATTTGCGCTCAAAAACACCGTTAATCATAAGGATTGGTAAAGCTATAACGACTCCTAAAATGACCCTATGGAAAGCACCGTGTCCAAATGTTCTAAACCAGCCACCGGTTTCTGCCATAAAAGCATCCAATTTAATCATTACATTTGGAGTGTCTACTCCAAAGCCTTCTTGACCTGCATAAAGAGAATAGACATCGGTTTGGTGCACAACTAATCCTCCAAGCATTATGCACATTAGAAAGCTTAGGACATAGGTGATACCGAAAATCTTACCCATATTCGCCTCTTTCATCTTTTCTTCTTTCATTCCGCTGGCTTTCATCCAGGCCGTGCCAAAAGTTTTAGGATTGTAATACAAGAAACCGATTAAAGTGGGATTAAAGCAGCTAGAGCCGCAACTAAAGGGTTTGGAAACATAGCTGAAGGATAGTTATGTTAATAGTTAGAAACAAAGATAAAAAAACCGAATAGAGAAAATAAGAAAAAGAATTCCTACAACTTTGTTAATAGTTAACAAAGTTTTGGGAGTAAGTACCTTATTTAATTTTTCAGAATAATATGCTTTTAGACAATCGGTTGCGAATATTACCAGTAGGGTAATACATAGGGAAATTATAACTTCTGCGGCCGCATACAATTCTTGATTGTAGCTTAAGAAGAAGATCCATACGGCCAATACAAAAGGATTTACAAAATTGATGATAAAACCATTTAAGAAGTGCTTGAGTAAAGTTTGATTGGTTTGGCCTACCTCTTTGTTATGAGTATCTTTTGAGAGTAGGTTTTTTAACCCCATGGTTAATAATACGATAGCTGTTACAAGTAGCATCCACCACTTAATTTTAGGCTGGTTAAAATAGTCGCCTACGCCAAAAAGCACCAATAAAACATAAATGATATCACCAGTAATAATTCCTAACGCTACTGCATATCCTGCTTTTCTTCCATCTTCAATTGAAGCTTTGATGAGGTAAAAAAGGACAGGCCCAATAAAGACTAATGTGAAGAGCCCTAAAAGTAAACCAGTGATTATGAACATAGAGCTAAGATATAAATTCTAATCGTTTACTAGGGCACTATCCAGGATGTCTGAATTGTCATTAGTTTCTTTTTCAAAAGTGTAGGTTTGCACAACTGCCTCTTTCCCGTTTTTATTCAGTTGTCTTGTTCCCACTTTAGAATATTTAATTTTAGCAGCGAATGGAAGGTAAAAACTCAATATTATAGCAGATAAGACCGGAATCATAACGATAAAAAATATAAGGTCCATTTCAACTTGTGCTTCTTTGGATGTAAACCCTCTTAAGATTCCAATTAGAAGCATTACCCCCACAAAGGCTAATCTATCTAGTTTGTTTGTTAATGAAGCTACGATTCCTATTACAGGAATTACTACGGAGAATAGTACTACAGGAATTATGATTGCAATGTTCACATTAGCAACTGTTAAAAGTTCAATCACTCCTAGCATTCTTAACAGGGCGACCAAACTAAGAGATATGATGAAAACCCAAATCAAAGGTTTTAATCTTTTTTCTGTTTTATGAGAGGTTGTTTTTGCTATTGTATCAGCAATGAATTTATTGTCGGTATCGACTCCAGTTATCATTTCATTAAATGCAAATTGATGACTTTTTCGCTCTTTAACAATTATTTGCCTTGCCCTCTTTGCGATTGCACCTTTTTCTTTCCATTTCATATTATAAAGTAAAAAAAGCCCCTTCCAAATAAATGAAAGAGGCTTGAATATTAGTTTCTAAAAAGCTTATGCGTTAGCAGCAGCTTCCTTTTTAATTAAGTTCAATGCACTACCTTCTTTGAACCACTCAATTTGCGGAGCATTGTAAGTGTGATTACAAATTATATTTTCTTTACTTCCGTCCGCGTGAACTACTTCTAGTGTAAGTGGCTTGTCTGCAGCAAAAGAATTTAAATCTAAGAAGTTGAATGTATCATCTTCTTGAATCTTATCATAATCACTTTCAGTAGCAAATGTTAAACCTAACATTCCTTGTTTCTTAAGGTTAGTTTCGTGAATACGAGCAAACGATTTAACCAAAACAACCATTACACCTAAGTGTCTTGGCTCCATTGCAGCGTGCTCTCTAGAAGAGCCTTCACCATAGTTGTGATCTCCAACTACGATAGTGCTAATTCCAGCCGCTTTGTATTTACGTTGCACAGCAGGAACTTCGCCAAATGAACCGTCTAATTGATTCTTAACAGTGTTTGTTTTACCACCAAATGCATTTACTGCACCGATTAAACAGTTGTTAGAAATGTTATCTAAGTGACCTCTGTATCTCAACCAAGGTCCAGCCATAGAAATGTGATCGGTTGTACATTTTCCATCCGCTTTAATCAATAGCTTCATCCCTATGATGTTGCTGCCATTCCAAGGAGTAAAAGGATTCAATAATTGAATTCTGTCCGAATCTGGATTGACTTTAACTTCAATCCCACTTCCGTCAGCAGCTGGAGCAATAAACCCATTGTCTTCAACTTCGAAACCTTTGCTCGGTAATTCGTCTCCTTTTGGTGGGTCTAATTTTACTTGTTCTCCTTTGTCATTAGTCAATGTATCTGTAATTGGATTGAAATCCAGCCTTCCAGAAATTGCAATAGCAGCAACCATTTCTGGTGATGCTACGAAAGCGTGTGTGTTTGGGTTTCCGTCAGCTCTCTTAGCAAAGTTTCTGTTGAAAGAGTGAACGATTGAGTTTTTTGGAGCATTTTTTGGGTCTGAATATCTTCCCCATTGTCCTATACATGGTCCACATGCATTGGTAAAGATGGAAGCGTCTAAATCTTCGAAAGCTTTGATTAGTCCATCTCTATCAGCGGTAAATCTAACTTGCTCGGATCCAGGGTTAATACCAAGTTTAGCTTTTGTAGTTAATCCTTTTTCAGTTGCTTGTTTCGCGATAGATGCAGCTCTTGATAAATCTTCGTATGATGAGTTAGTACAAGAACCAATCAATCCCCATTCTACATCTAGTGGCCAATCGTTTTTAGTTGCTTTCGAATTCATTGAACCTACTTCTGTTGCTATGTCTGGCGAAAATGGTCCGTTTAAATGTGGCATTAAAGTATCCAAATCAATTTCAATTACTTCATCAAAATACTTCTCTGGGTTTGCATATACTTCTGGATCACCAGTTAAGTGCTCTGCAACTGTGTCGGCAGCAGCAACAACATCAGCTCTTCCAGTAGCAGTTAAATACCTTCTCATTGAATCATCATATCCAAATGTTGAAGTTGTAGCACCTATTTCAGCACCCATATTACAAATGGTACCTTTACCTGTACAAGACAAGTTAATAGCTCCATCTCCAAAATACTCAACAATTGCTCCTGTACCACCTTTGGCAGTAAGAATTCCAGCTACTTTAAGAATAATATCTTTTGAAGCTGTCCAACCGTTTAATTTTCCTGTTAATTTAACTCCAATCAATTTAGGGAATTTAAGTTCCCAAGGCATTGCAGCCATTACATCTACCGCATCAGCACCACCAACTCCAATAGCTACCATTCCTAATCCACCAGCATTAACTGTGTGAGAATCTGTACCAATCATCATTCCACCAGGGAATGCATAGTTTTCTAAAACTACTTGGTGAATAATACCAGCACCTGGCTTCCAAAATCCAATTCCATATTTGTTAGAAACGGACTCTAAAAAGTTAAATACTTCGCTACTTTGGTTCAATGCGTTCTGTAAATCGGCAGTTGCTCCAACTTTAGCCTGAATCAAGTGGTCTAAATGCACTGTAGAAGGAACAGCTACTTTTTTCTTGCCAGCTTGCATAAACTGAAGCAAAGCCATTTGAGCTGTTGCATCTTGCATCGCTACACGGTCTGGAGCAAAATCAACATAGTCTTTTCCTCTTGCGTATGCCGCCTTAGCTTTTCCTTCTTCAAGGTGAGCATATAATATTTTTTCTGCCAATGTTAATGGCTTTCCTGTAGCCGCTCTTGCAGCTTCAATTCTCTCTGGAAATTTAGAATAAACTTCCTTTATCATTTCGATATCAAATGCCATACTGGTTTTTTGATTTTAAGGTTTAACTTCAGTTGGATGCGAATGTAATGATTTAGAAGATATTCTAAAAGCTATATTCGTAATTTTTGGCTAGAGGGTTATTATTTGTTTCCATTAAAAATAAGATGCATCCTTAAAGCACTAATCTTCGTCAATTTTAATGTGCGAGTATTGAAATGCAGTTTTTTTTCTTTTTTTTAATTAAAAAATGATAACTTAGATTTTGTTAAACCTTATTATTATGCTTGTTTTTCATAGCTTAAAACAGAAGCAAATAGTTTATTTTTAATTTTTTATAATAACTCTTATGATACGAATTTTATTATTAGCTACTTCATTATTATTATCACTCAGTAACTTTGCTCAACATAGAACTGAAGTTGATGATGACGGAGAACGACTAACTGAAAGAACAGATGAAAATGGCTTAAAACAGGGTGAATTTGTTTTCTTTTCTAAGTCAAATCAAATAATTCGTCAAGAGACCTATTTAGATGGAAGTCTAATTTCCCGTAAATGTTTAGTAAACAATGTGCTTATGGACGGAACAGTCTATAAAGTAAAGTCAATTACGGCTGATTCGGAAGTCTTATCAGGAGAAATTATATTCTCTTTAGATGGTTCGTATGAAACATATTATTACAACGAAAATACTGTTTTCAAAAATCAAGAATTGGAAATCTTGTTGAGAAAGGAGTACTCAAATGCGAAGAATTTAATTTTACAATTTTAATTCTAATTGACTATGAAAACCACTTACAGTAACCTCGCTTGCATACTTCTTTTAATATTTACTTCATTTTCATCCTTAGGTCAAAATCTTATTACCAACGGAACCATGGAAACTGGAACAGTAGGGTTTGGAACAGTGCCTACATCCTACTCACTTATTACTGGCACACCTGATCACTGTTTTAGTGTTCCTAATGCTTGTGGTGGTACAGTATATAGAATAACAACTAGTAGCCCACAAGGAAGTAAATGGACTCGTTTCTTTAGAACAGGAGGAAATAATGAACAATTTGGACAAACATTAGTTACTCCATTAATTACAGGACAACAATATACCTTAACATTTTGGTGTGCTCATTCGAAACTTAATTCAAGTGCTACTGCCAACAATACCGGTATTACAGTAGGTTTTAGATCTGGTGTTGGTATAGGGACTAATCATGTGAGTACCGTTAGTTTAACAAATCCTGAGGTATGGCAACAACACACTTTAACCTTTACTGCTTCTGCAAATCATAACTTCATTAGTTTCAGTAAATCTACTATTGACTCAAGAAATGCTGTATATGTTGATGATTTAACCTTAATTACGACTTGTAATATTACTGCAAATGCTGGGCCAAATAGATCATTGACTTGTTCCAACCCAAGTGACCCATTATCTGGTTCTCAAACGGGCGGTACTGGTACGGTTTCTTATTCTTGGAGTCCAAGTACTGGGTTGAACAATCCAAACATAGCTGCACCAACTACTTCTGCAACATCAACAACAAATTACACGCTTACGGTAACAGATGGCAGTGGCTGTACCGATACAGATGTTGTAACGGTTACAGTTAATAAAACACCTCCTGTTGCGAACGCTGGACCAAATAGAACAACAACATGTGCCACTCCAGCCGCCTCTCTCGCTGGTTCTGGTGGCGGGACTTACTCTTGGAATAATGGCGCAGGAACATCGGCTACACCAACTGTAAACCCTGGTTCCACAACAAACTACACCTTAACTGTTACAGGAGCGAATGGCTGTACAGATACTGATATTACAACTGTTACAGTCAATAAAGCTCCACCAACCGCCAATGCTGGGTCAAATAGAACGACTACTTGTACTTCTCCATCTGCCTCACTTGCTGGATCTGGAGGAGGAACATACTCTTGGAATAATGGAGCGGGAACTTCAGCAACTCCTTCAGTGAATCCTGGATCCACTACAAATTACACATTGACAGTTACGGGCACGAATGGCTGTACCGATACGGATGTTACTACGGTAACGGTTAATAAAGTATTACCCAATGCCAATGCAGGACCTAATTTTACAACAACTTGTATCACGCCAACCGCTACTTTATCTGGTTCTGGCGGAGGAACATACTCTTGGAATAATGGTGCTGGAACATCTGCCACACCAACTGTTAACCCAACAGCCACGACTAACTATACGCTTACAGTAACGGATCCTGCAAATGGATGTACTGATACTGACCTTGCTACTGTAACCGTTAACGAAACTCCTCCAACAGCAAATGCTGGTTCTAATTTTACCACCACTTGTAGCACACCAGTGGCGACCTTAGCAGGTTCAGGAGGAGGAGCATACTCTTGGAATAATGGAGCTGGAACATCTGCCACACCGACTGTTAATCCCGGATCAACAACAAATTACACGCTTACAGTTACTGGAACAAATGGTTGTACCGATACAGATGTCACTACCGTTACTGTAGATAAAACCCCTCCAAATGCTAATGCAGGGGCTGACATTGTAGTAAACTGTTCTAGTCCTACCGCTACTTTAGCTGGTTCTGGTGGAGGAACCTACTCTTGGAATAATGGAGCTGGAACTTCCGCTACTCCTACTGTCTCTCCTTCTAGTACAACTACTTATACCGTTACTGTAACTGGCACGAATGGTTGTATAGATACGGATGCTGCAGTAGTGACAGTAAACGGTGCGGTTCCAACAGCTAACGCTGGAGCTGACTTTACAACAAATTGTATTACACCAACAGCTACACTTTCTGGTTCTGGCGGAGGAAATTACTCTTGGAATAATGGTGCTGGAACATCTGCTACACCAACAGTTAATCCTGCTACTACAACTATATACACACTTACTGTAACGGATCCTGCCAATGGATGTACAGATACAGATGCTGTAATAATAACAGTTGATGAATCTGCTCCAACAGCGAGTGCTGGCACAGATATCAATTTAGACTGTGCTACAACTACTGGTAACTTTACTGCAATAGGTGGAGGGTCTTATTCTTGGACCTCACCCAATGGAACATCAGCTGTAGCTGGATT
>JBLHMK010000055.1:0-15504 GCA_047621945.1 Flavobacteriaceae bacterium | reverse complement strand
CAAGGTGGGTGGGAGAATGTACAAGCTTATACGGTGTCGATTGAAGGTCAAGTTTATCAACCTTATTCTACAAGCAATCTAATTTGGGGTAACGTACCTGGATCAGTTGGTGAAGTAAGTAAAATTGGTGTTATTCTAGGTGCATTAATGTTAGTCTTCACGAAGATTGGAAGCTGGAGAATTATGGTTTCAATGGTTCTTGGTGCAATGTTCATGTCGCTTCTATTAAATATCATAAACGCTTCATTTAGTAGTGAGTTAACGAATGCATTCTTAAGTGTTCCGTGGTACTACCAATTTGCAATGGGAAGTTTCTTCTTCGCTATGGCATTTATGGCTACTGATCCGGTAACGGCTTCAGGTACGAGCACAGGGAAATGGATGTACGGTTTTATGATTGGTGTTATTGGTATTATCATTAGAGTATTAAATCCAGCTTACCCAGAAGGGTGGATGTTGGCAATTTTATTACTTAATGTATTTGCCCCATTAATTGATCACGTGGTTTTACAACAAAATATTAAAAGGAGGTTAAATCGTGTCAAAGTTTAATACAGATTCAAACGGATATACACTAGGATTTCTAGCGATTATGGTAATCATCGTTGGTGGGTCGCTTGCATTTATTTCAAGTGCACTGCAGCCAACTATCGATGCTAATCAAGAACTCGATAGAAGAAAGAAAGTGTTGAAAGCAATTCTTTCCCTGCCTGAAGATCAAGAGTCAGTTGTACTTACAGAAGCTTATGTTAATGCAGAGTATGAAGAGAAAGTAAGTGCTGTTTTAGTAAATTACCAAGGAGAAGTTATTGAGGAATCAATTCCTGCTACTTACGATTTTCGTAAAGAAATGAAAGACAAATCTCGAAAAGCAGAAGATAAAATCTTCCCGGTATACACTTACCAAAATGGTTCTGAAGAGGTTTACGTTTTTCAAATGATCGGAATGGGACTATGGGATGAAATCAATGGCTACTTAGCGTTGAAATCAGACAAAAGTACTATTCAAGGTGTTGCATTTGACCACGTAGGAGAAACTCCTGGCTTGGGTGCAGAAATGGTGAAGCACAAGTTCAGAAAACAATTCTACCAACAGTCATTGTTTGATGCTCAAGGTGAATACGACTTCAGAGTATACAAATCAGGTAAATTACCTAAAGACGGAAAAGGGGTAGATGGCTTAGCCGGAGCAACTTTAACGACTGATGGTATCCATGACATGTTAGAGAAAGTAAATAACGATTATTCAAATTATTTAAGCAATTAAATTAAGTATCATGAGTGATGTGAATGCTAAAAAATTATTAACCGATCCGCTAAATGATAATAACCCTATTACGGTTCAAGTATTAGGTGTATGTTCTGCTTTAGCAGTATCGGGTTCGGTAAAGAATGCACTCGTAATGGGTGTTGCAGTTGTTATGGTAACTGCGTTTGCAAACCTTACGGTTTCCCTTTTGAGAAATTATATTCCAAGTAGAATCAGAATGATTGTGCAATTGGTAGTAATTGCCTTCTTGGTAACCTTGGTGAGTTTATTCTTGAAAGCCTTCTCTTACGATTTAAGTAAGGAGCTTTCAGTTTATGTGGGACTTATTATTACTAATTGTATCCTAATGGGTAGACTAGAGGCTTTCGCTTTAGCGAATAAGCCTTGGCCTTCGTTTTTAGATGGAATTGGTAATGGTTTAGGTTATGGATTAATCTTACTTATTGTTGGGGTGATTCGTGAATTGTTTGGAACGGGTTCTTTAATGTTAGGAACGCCTTTAGGCTATACCTTCTTCGGTGAAGAAGCTACTCATGGAATTAACTTTTTGAAGTATGGTTTTTTCAATGATTTCTTTCATAATGGATTGATGGTGTTACCTATCTCTTCAATCTTTATTTTGGGTATTTTAATCTGGATTCAAAGAAGTAAGAATCCTGAATTAGTTGACATTTCATAAGTATAATAAGTATTAATAATAATTATCATGGGTGATTTAATAAATATATTCGTAAAAGCAGCGTTCGTTGAAAATATGGTCTTGATCTATTTTCTTGGAATGTGTTCTTACTTAGCCGTATCCAAGACCGTAAAGACGGCAGTTGGATTAGGATCGGCAGTTATCTTTGTATTGGCTATCACAGCGCCAATTAACTGGATCATTAGAGAAAACTTGTTAGTAGAAGGAGCTTTATCATGGATAAGCCCATCTCTAGCTAAAGTGAATCTAGAATTCTTAGGCTTGATTATTTACATTGGAGTAATCGCAGCATTAGTACAATTAGTAGAAATGTTGATTGAAAAATTCTCGCCAGCCTTATACATGTCATTAGGGATTTTCCTTCCATTGATTACAGTGAACTGTGCCATTTTAGGAGGAACATTGTTCATGATTGCTAAGGAATACAACTTAGCCGAAAGTACAGTGTTTGGTATTGGTAGTGGATTCGGTTTCTTTTTAGCAATTGTTGCTTTAGCGGCCATAAGAGAGAAAATTAAGTATTCAGCAGTTCCTGCTCCTTTAAGAGGTTTGGGAATGGCGTTCCTAATAACAGGGCTAATGGGTCTCGCGTTTATGGGACTAATGGGTATTAAATTATAATATTAATAATAGTAAAATTTAAAGAATGGTATTCTTAGCAGTTAATCTAGTTTTTTTGATAGCAAGTATTGCGGTCTTCATGTTAATCTTGATGATTCTTGCAGGTGGCTTGTTATTCGCAAAGTCGCAATTGGTTTCTGATGAAGATGTGGTTTTGACCTTGAATGGTGGAAAGCAAATCACGGCTAAGCCGGGTTCATCTTTATTGAACGTACTTTCAGACGAAGGTATTTTCTTGCCTTCTGCTTGTGGTGGTGGTGGAACATGCGCCATGTGTGAATGTCACATTCCTGATGGGGGTGGTGATACACTTCCTACGGAAATGAATCACTTAACAAGAAAAGAAGTACAAGAGAAAAAGCGTTTGGCTTGTCAAGTTAAAGTGAAGAACGACATGACTATTGTTATTCCAGAGGAAGTGTTTGGAATTAAGAAGTGGGATTGTGAAGTAATCTCTAACTACAACGTGGCTACGTTTATCAAAGAGTTTATTGTGAAATTGCCAGAAGGTGAAAATCTAGATTTTGAAGCTGGTGGTTATATTCAGGTTGATGTACCTAAAGTAACAGTTGACTTTAAAGATTTTGACATTACGGCTCATCCAAAGTATCACGATACGCCTGATAAATTTCAACCAGATTGGGATCAGTTCGCTATGTGGGGATTGACCATGAAGAATGATGAGGAAGTGTTTAGAGCTTATTCAATGTCTAATCACCCTGCTGAAGGAGATATTGTTTCTTTAACCATCCGTATTGCAACGCCTCCATTTAAATGGGGGAAGAATGCTGATGGATCTAGAAAATGGGATGGATATCAAGATATTAATCCAGGTATTTGTTCTTCTTATGTGTTTTCAAGAAAACCAGGTGATAATGTAACTATCTCAGGTCCTTACGGTGAGTTCTTCATTAAAGAGACAGATGCTGAAATGTTATATATCGGTGGCGGAGCTGGAATGGCCCCCATGCGTTCTCACTTGTATCACTTGTTCCATACTTTGAAAACGAATAGAAAAGTAACTTTCTTCTACGGTGGTAGAACCAAGAAAGAATTATTTTATATTGAAGAGTTTAGAGAAATTGAGAAGCAATTCCCAAACTTCAAGTTTGCTATTGCCTTAGATAATCCAATGCCAGAAGATAAGTGGGAATTGAAAAAAGATTTGGATGATCCAAGTGGAGATGGTTTCAAAGGGTTCGTGCACAATGTAGTAATTGACGAATTCTTGAGTAAGCATGAAGCTCCAGAAGATTTAGAGTTATACTTCTGTGGCCCACCAATGATGAATCAATCAGTGTTGAAAATGGCTGATGATTGGGGTATCCCTGAAGATCAAGTTGCTTTCGATGATTTCGGAGGATAGGCAATTGCCAGTGGCAATTGAATTAAGAATTGATAAAGTATAATTAATAATGAAAGTCTCGGCTATGCCGAGACTTTTTTATTCCTTCCGAGGAGAGGATAGGGGTGGGTTCATCCTTGAAGGTCAATGGTGAGCATTTGACTCTAAGTCACCTCCTCACTTATAAAGCTAGTTTTATACGATGGCACGAGAATTGCCTATTCATAAATAACCAGTAGTGTTCTATAAAGAATCTACATAAAAACTAAAGACATGAAAAATTTAATGATTATACTAGCGCTATTAATAGGCGGAAACGCAGTAGCTCAAAACTCAAATGGAGTAAATAATAAAGTTCAAGCTGAAAAAGCAACTATTGCTCAACCAACGATGAAGGTTAAAGCAAACAAACCCGCATTTCAGGCAATTGAAAAAGACAAGGTCAATCAAGGTAATGCCAAAGCAATCAATGCTAAGGCTGAAGTGAACAATGTCAATGCTGAATTGAACAAAGCCAATGCCGAGATAAAAAAGGAAAACGCTCAACTGAATAATGAGGCATTAAAAGGCCGGGAAAAAGAGAAAATTAACAAAGGAAATATCGATGTAAATGCGAAGAATGCGGCATTGAAGGTAAAAGAAGTAAAAGAAGTGAAAGAAGCTAAAGTTAAAGGCGAAGATGATCACGATTATGAGCACCAAAAAGATGAAATGCATGACGAAGATGAAGAGAATTTAGAACACCCTGATTATGAAAAAGAGAATAAGGGGAAATGATAAGAAGCTTCTCTTGAAAAAGGAAACAATGGTAATGCTTTCGGAAAGAATAAAGAAGGTTTAACAAACGATGAGTTTAAAGATTCGCACCCCACCACAAGCAGGGTCTCTCGCAGAGGACCTTGTGGCATTATAAAGGAAAAGTCGGGTGGAAACACCCGGTCGCACTTTGTTGCACTAATTTTCGTCTCGATAGCTGTCTGGATTACTAGTAAACTAGTCAACTATTTTTCTATTTCTCTTCCCCATAGCTATCAGGATTGCTCTTTCATTAATTCTCTAATTTTCTAATTCTCTCTTCCACTAATTATCTATTATACATTTATCTTTACACCATGAGAAAATTTATCTTCTTCTTGTTAATCATTACAACCTTCATTGCCTGCAAGCAAGAACCTAAAGTTTATGAAGCCACCATTAGCTTTGAAACTATGGGTACTTTTGGAACGGTGAAATTGAAGAGTGATACACTCATCAATTCAAATCAATTAGCCAATGATATTGATGCCTTGTTACTGGATGTAAATATGGGGGTGAGTACTTACATAGATAGTTCAATCATTTCGCATGCTAATGCCAGCGGTTATTGGGTTGAAGATGGAAACAGTTTACCTCGCAAGTATTTTGAAGAGAACCTTTTAACTAGCTTTGACATCATGGAATCAACGAATGGTGCATTTAATGTATTTGTTAAACCATTAGTGGACTACTGGGGCTTCGGAGATTTTGAATTGAGAAGTTTAGCAAAAAAAGATAGCGTAGCTGTAGATTCTATTTTACAATGCATCGCAAATAAGGATGTCTTAATAAAAGATACTACAGGATGTTTGCAATTGGACTTCTCAGCTATAGCAAAAGGCTATGGTGTTGACCAAGTGGCTTATCTCATAGATAGCTTAGGATTCCATGACTATATGGTGGAAATCGGTGGAGAGGTTCGCTGTAAAGGCACGAATAGAGACAACTTGGTTTGGCGATTGGGAATCGAAGAACCTGACGAAGAAGCAAGAAGTATTTATGAGGTAGTTAAATTGGATAATAAATCTATGGCAACCTCAGGCAATTACCGAAACTTTAAAATTTTGGATAACGGTCAAAAAGTGGTGCATATCATTAATCCTAAAACGGGTTACCCAGAGATAAGTAATCTCTTAAGTGCAAGTGTTATTGCTGACGATTGTATGACCGCTGATGCCTATGCAACAGCTTGTATGGTCATGGGGAAAGATACTTGTTATCAGTTTCTTTTAGCTCACCCTGAAATAGAAGGATACTTAATCTATTCTGATGCAGCAGGGCAACTGCAAAACATAGCTACTCCAGGATTTGTAGAAAGACTTGTTGACTAATAGTTAGGGATTTAGTAACTTCCAATCAAGTGATACCCTAGCAATTACGACACATGATTTTCAAGAACCTTTTTGTCACCATAATCCTAGTTCTAGGTGGGAAGAAGTAAAAGCTCATGTGCTGAAGTTCGTGTCACTAGAATAGACGTATCTATATTGTTTATTAGAATTACCCTATACCTGGTAACTGATCACTTTCAGGAACCTCGCATTCTTCTTCAGGCACTCGTCCGCAAACCGTGCATTCTCCAATTTCATTAGTAAGCATTGGATTATTTGAAGCACAGCCTCCCTTGAATTCAGCTTTACTATCAAAAAACATTTTTACACCTAAAGCAGCTGCGAAAAAAGCAAAGATGGCAATCGATAAAAAAACGGTAGCTAAAACGGTAGTATTCATAAAACAAATTTATAACTATTAAACCAATTTAGCTAGAGATTAGTTTCTAACTTTATATCATGAATACAAAATTAGAAGCCTTTCAGCGTCTTTTGGATATCATGGATGATTTAAGAGAGAAATGTCCTTGGGATAAAAAACAAACTACAGAATCTTTACGTAATCTTAGTATTGAGGAAGTATACGAGTTAAGCGACGCTATTTTAAAGAAAGATAGTCAGGGCGTAAAAGAAGAATTAGGTGACTTATTCTTACATCTAGTTTTCTATTCAAAGATTGGCGAAGAGCAAAAGCAATTTGATGTGGCTGATGTCTTAAATGGTGTTTGTGACAAACTCATTCATCGTCACCCGCATATATATGGAGATGTTCAAGCAGATACTGAAGAAGAGGTATTAAAGAATTGGGAGCAATTAAAGTTAAAGGAAGGAAAGAATTCAATTCTAGAAGGAGTACCACCGTCTATGCCTGCAATCAACAAAGCTTATCGTATGCAAGAAAAAACCGCGAAGGTTGGTTTCGAATGGGATACCATTGCGGAGGTTTGGGATAAAGTAGAGGAGGAGAAGGCCGAATTGCAAGAAGTGGTGGCTGAAGAAAATCAAGAGCGTATTATGGATGAGTTTGGTGATTTATTGTTTGCCTTAATCAATTATGCCCGTTATTTAAAAATTGACCCTGAAGCTGCACTAGAAGGCACAAATAAAAAGTTTAAAAAACGATTTGAATTCATAGAAAAGACGGCAAAAGAACAAGGTAAAGACCTTCAAAATATGAGTCTCGAAGAAATGGATAAAATATGGAATCTCGCTAAAGGCTAAAGGATTATTAAACTGGTTTTATTACTCGTAACCAATTATGGGTGTCTTCAATTTTTCCGGTTTTAATAGCAGTAAGGGCCTCTAATAATCGATTAGATATGGTACGTTCTTCAAAAGGAGGAAGTGTAAATTCATCATCCTTGTAACCAATCGCTTTTATCTGAGAGATAGTAGCTGCTGTACCCGCTCCAAAAGCATCGTCTAGTTGTCCTGAGTTATGCGCATCAGTAACTTCGTCAATAGAAATTTTACGCTCTTCAACAGGAATGTTCCATTCTTTTAATAATGTAATGACACTATCTCTAGTTACACCGGGTAAAATGGTTCTCTCTTCTAATGAAGGAGTAATTACTTTACCATCTATAACGACGAAGAAGTTCATGGTTCCAATTTCTTGAATAAACTTCTTGTGAATACCATCTAACCATAAGATTTGTTGGTACCCTCTTTTATTTATCTCTTCAACAGGCTGAATAGCTCTTGCATAATTGCCCGCAGTTTTGGCAAATCCAGTTCCTCCAGGAAATGCACGTACATATTCATCACTGGCATACACTTTTACTGGTTCGCTATAATAAGATGCTACTGGTGAAGTGAATATGATGAATTTATATTTTGATGATCTGCGAATTCCAATGAATTCATCAGTTGCAAACAAATAAGGACGGATATATAAGGACTTTCCTTCACCTCCAGGAATCCATTCATTCTCTAGGGTTAATAATTGATCTAATGCTTGAAAAAATAAATCTTCTGGAACTTCGGGCATGGCCATTCTATGAGCCGATTTATTCAATCGCTCTACATTCTTTTCTGGACGAAAAACGATAATTTCTCCCTTGTCATTTTTTCGAGCTTTTAAACCTTCAAAAATAGACTGACCGTAATGTATAGAAGACATGGCCGGATGCATCGGTAAATAGTCGAAAGGAATAATTCTAAAATCACCCCATTCTCCATTGTCGTAATCTGCTACAAACATATGATCTGAAAATATTCTACCAAAACCAAGGTCACTAAAATCTTCCTTTGCCAATCTACTTTCGGTCGTTTTATTAACTTTAATTTGATAATTCATTATGTTTGCTTTGGTTCTCGCAAAGGTACGAAATTTAGACGCATCTTTTTGACAACTTTTAAACCGAAATTGTAAATAAATCTTAAATTTTATGGCCTCATTTTATGATAACTCCTCTTTATACAAGATACCAGGCATGGAAGTAAAATCGCTTGTTCATCAATCCATTGTGGATGTGGAACTGTTGTTTTTTTTACATCTAGATATTGAGGTTCAACCTGAGATTATAGAGATGCTAGACAAAATATGCTTAGCTCTAAAAGTGGATAAAGCTAAAGTTGAATATCTTATTTTCGATCAAGCAATAACTTTGGTTGAAATTCAAAAGCAGTATCAAGCAAAAAAGCTTGTTGTTTTTGGAGCTACATCTAGTGACTTGAATATGAATATGTCTATTCATGATTACAAAGTGTATCCTTTTAATCAATTTAAACTTCTAATGGTTAATGATATTATGGATGTATATCCAAATAAGCAGCTAAAAGCTAAGCTTTGGAATTCACTACAAGAAATGTTTAAGTAATGGAAATCATATTTGCAACAGGTAATAAAAACAAGTTAAGAGAGGTTCGCTCTATGCTTCCGTCTCACCTAAAAGTGCTTAGTTTGGAAGATATTGGCTTCGAAGGTAATATTGAAGAAACCGAAAGCACCATAGAAGGGAATAGTCTCTTGAAAGCAAGGACAATTTTCGACATTTATAAGAAGCCTGTGTTGGCGGAAGACACAGGCTTAGAAGTTTCTGCATTAAATAATGAGCCAGGTGTGCGTTCGGCAAGATATGCTGGAGATACTGCTAATGCTGAACAAAATATGGAATTACTCCTTTTTAGAATGGAAGGAATTGAAAAAAGATCAGCTCAATTTAAAACTTGTGCAACCTTTGTCACCGAGCCTACGTCTTATAGATGTTACGAAGGTATAATTCGGGGAGAAATAACCAAAGCCAAAAGAGGAAGTGGCGGTTTTGGTTATGATCCTATTTTTAAACCTGCTGGATTTAGTAAGGTTTTTGCTGAATTAAGCGAAGAAGAAAAGAACTTTATTAGCCATAGAGCATTAGCTATAAATAAATTTGTTAACTTTATTTCAAATTTCTAGTCGCTAATATGGCCAATGAGGTTAACATAGAGGAGTTACATCAGTTAATACTGGAGTGTCAAAACGGTAACGGCAGTGCTCAAGAACGTTTATACAACGGCTTCGTTAAGAAGTTCTTTGGTGTATGTTTGAGATACGGTGCTGATTACGCTGAAGCGGAAGATATGCTTCAGGAAGGTTTTGTAAAGCTTTTTAGGAAATTGGAAATGTATAATTTCTCAGGATCCTTTGCAGCTTGGGCTTCTCGCCTTATTAGTAATAACTGTATTGACATGTTGCGGAAGAAACCGAACTTGTACACGCTGACAGAAGAAAAGGAGAGTTCCCTGGAATCTTTTTCATCAGAAGGCATTGACGATTTGTACGTAGAAGATTTGATGAATTTAGTTCATCAGATGCCTTCTGGTTACAGAACAGTCTTTAACATGTACATCGTGGAAGGTTATTCGCACAGAGAAATCGCAGAGCGATTAAACATTAGTGAAGGAACTTCCAAGTCCCAATTAAATAGGGCAAGGAAACTACTTCAGAGTAAATTACAGGAACTGAAAGAAATTGAAGTTTCAAAAATGATTAAAGGGTAAATTTTTATGGAAGAGAATTTCGACAAAATTTTGAGGGAAAAGTTGAAGAATTTCGAGAAAAGCCCCCCACCAGGGACTTTTGCTGCGATTCAACAGAAAATGAAACAACCAGAAAAGAAAGAGAAACGCTTGCTAGTGCTCCCAATCTTTGTGAAATATGGTTTAGCTGCTTCATTTGCTTTTTTACTTGGCTTATTAGCTATGAACTGGTTCTCAGATTTCAACAATCCAAATATTAACACAGACAATACAGTTGCTGTGCTCGAAGCTCCCTCAATCGAAAGCAATGAAAATAAAAATCCTGCTCTTTTTGAGAAAATTGAATCAGGACTTGAAGAAGTAGGAATCAATAGTATAGATTCTGTAAGTACAAACTTGTTGAACGAAACTATAGAAGCTCCATTAGCCAAAGTTTATAAGAAACCTGAGCACGTTAATTCTCGTCCTAACTTATTCGTAAACAATACCGAAAACACTAGTGGAAACACTGAAGCTGTGAACGGTAACTCTAACAATGAAGAATACTTGAATGATTATATGAACTATGATGATGAAGGTGGGAAAATTGCAATTGATATCAAATCTAAATACGCAGCCCAATACCAGCCAAAGACAGATGAGGTCTCAACATACGCTCTATACAATATAGAGAATGAAGTAGAAGATGGACTGGAAGTAGTAAGCGTTGAAGACGTAAATTCAAACCTTAAAGGAAACAACAAAAAAAATAAATCCAATTACGAAAACTCTTTGAATGGGTCAAGCTTGAGTTACGATTCTAGTGTTGTTTCGAATTACACGTCAGAAATAAGAACTCATAGCCTAGAAGTCAATGAAAATAGCTCTGCAGAGTATTTGCCTTTCATCGTTAATAATAAGAAATCTTCATTGATTTCTTTAAGGGAAAGACTAGTTTTATTCCATTCTTACATGGGAGTTGATCATTCACGGGATACTTCATTTAACAAATAGTTAATTCGGCATACTTGCATCGTAAGCGCATGATATACGCTTGAAGACAGCACTGTGCTCTAACGATGTTGTTGTTCTTGTGCATAGCTTCTTTTAAAGCAGTACATCTAACAAAGAGTCTCTAAAAGACTCCTTTTCATTAATTTATAGCGTGGAATGAGTAAATTTCACTAAGCGAGATTCCGGTTTTTAAAGAGGGTCGTTTAAACGATTTTTTCTAAAGTAAGCTGAATTGCTTTTTCTACAATTCCTTTTGAATCTTTACTGAAAGTCATTAGCTGCCTATTTGCAAGAATGGCATTGACAGATAAACAATGGTGTCCTAAAAGTTTACCTAAGCCGTATATAGCAGAGGTTTCCATTTCTAAATTAGTTATGCGATGCTTGCCAAGTTTTAAAGCAGATAGCTCATCAATAAAGTGTCTAATTTGTGGGTCTAAGCGCAGCTTTCGCCCTTGAGGGCCGTAGAATCCAGTGGAAGTTAAAGTTACCCCATGATGCACATCATCTCCTTTAAACAAGTCTAGTAGCTTTTGGCTACCTTCAGTTAAGGAGGGCACTATAGGTAAGGTAACATTGGCTTTGATTTCGTCAAGCATGGCAGATTCCTCCGCATTATTCGTGTGCTCATAGAAATTCATTAAGCCATCTAAACCTAAACCGTGAGTAGATAACAAGATGCTATCTATTGGGACGTCTTTTTGCAACGAGCCAGATGTGCCTACACGAATAATATTCAAACTAGTCAATTCTTTTTTAGCTAATCGAGTCTTTAAGTCAATATTTACTAAGGCATCAAGTTCATTGAATACAATATCTATATTGTCTGTGCCAATACCCGTAGACAGCGCGGTAAGCCTTTTCTTACCGATATAGCCTGTATGTGTTACAAATTCTCTTTTGTTAGCCTGAAACTCGATAGAATCAAAATGCTTACTTACTTCTTTAACTCGGTCTTGATCACCTACAATGATGATATCATGAGCAATGTGCTCAGGCTTAAGATGCAAATGGTAAACACTGCCGTCTGCATTTAATACCAATTCACTAGCTTCTATCTTTTTATTCATAAAGTAAAGTTATAACTATTCGTGAATAAAAGGAGTGTCTAAACTTTGCTTGGTAATCTTCTCGAATTCAAGCAAAGCAGTTGTACATTTGTAAGGAATTAGAATAGGAATGAGCAAGGCAGTAGAAGAATATTTGGCTTTAAAAATTGAGCAGCGAAAGGAGAAAGATGCCTTTCGATTGTTTAGGATTAATGAAGATGCAGTTGATTTTTGTTCTAATGACTATTTGGGACTGGCAAAGGATAGTGATATTGCTGAACAGACACACAAGGATATCTATAATTATTTAAGAAGTAAGAATGGGAGCACTGGTGCTCGAACCATTACTGGAACTTCTAAGGAGATATTGGCTTTAGAGGCTCAGTTAGCTTCTTTTCATTACGCAGAGGCCGCATTGATGTATAATTCTGGCTATACAGCTAATCTAGGACTTTTTTCAGCTCTTCCTTATCGGGGAGACACGGTGCTTTACGATGAACTTATTCATGCTTCTATTAGAGATGGCTTAAATATGAGTAAGGCCAAGTCTTATTCATTTAAGCATAATGACTTGAAGGATTTAGAGAAAAGATTACAAAGAGCAGAAGGTCGAATTTATGTGGCGGTTGAATCAGTCTATTCTATGGATGGAGATCAAGCACCTTTAAAACAATTAGCTGCACTTTGTGAAAAATACCAAGCGGCATTAATTGTAGATGAGGCACATAGTAATGGGATTTTTGGCAAACAGGGAAGAGGTTTGGTATCGGAAATAGGGATAGAAAAAAAGGTGTTTGCAAGGGTAATGACCTTTGGAAAAGCACTAGGGAATCATGGTGCAGTTGTAATCGGGAGTCAAGATTTAAAGGATTTTCTAATCAACTATTCTCGTTCCTTTATTTACACTACAGCACCCTCTCCTCATCAGGTGTTTAGCGTTAAAAATGCCTATGACAAATTGTCAATGAGTAAGGATAAAATTCTTAAGTTGAGCAAGTTAGTGGTTTTATTTAAAGAGAAAGTTAAAGAGTTTGAGTCACTTGAAGTGATACCAAGTGAAAGCCCTATTCAATGTGTTTTGATTGCTGGGAATAGCAAGGTAAAGGCAGTTTGTAGGCAGGTTCAAGAAGACGGTTTTGACATTCGACCAATTGTTGCACCAACGGTTCCTGAAGGAAAAGAAAGGATTCGAATTTGCATTCATAGTTTTAATACTGAGCAGGAAATTATAGGCTTACTAGATTCTATTAATCAACATCTAGAGAACTATGGAGAATAAGCAAAAGACGTATTTTGTAAGTGGTATTGGAACTGATGTAGGTAAAACAGTCGTATCGGCACTATTGGTTGAGGCTATGCAGGCAGATTATTGGAAACCCATTCAAGCAGGCGACTTACATGATAGTGATACCGACAAAGTTCGAGCATTAGTGGCTAATCGGAATTCGCAATTCCATCCTAATGCTTATGCACTCAAAACTCCGGCATCTCCGCATTATGCGGCAGAATTGGATGGGGTGGATATTAAACTTTCAAAAATTAGTATACCAAAGACTAACAATTCATTAATCATAGAAGGAGCTGGAGGTTTGATGGTGCCTTTGAATTCTAAAGAGTTAATTCTTGATTTAGTGGAAAGTTTGTCTGTTGAAGTCATTTTAGTGATGAATAATTATCTAGGTAGTATTAATCATAGTCTGTTGACATTAGAGGTGTTGAAGCAGAGAAAGATTCCTTTGAAAGGGATAATCTTCTGTGGAGAGACTTATGCTCCTGGTGAAAATTATATATGGAGTTATTCAGGTGCTCGATTTTTAGGAAGAGTTCCACATCTAAAGGACTTGTCAGCAGAAACCATTCATACATTAGCGAAACAATACAAATTCTTAAAAGATGATTAAAGCAGTAATAATGGATATGGACGGTCTATTGATAGACTCTGAACCATTTTGGAGAATTGCAGAAATAGCTGCTTTTAAAAAAGCGGGAGCAGCACTAACCGATCAGATGTTAGGCGAAACCATGGGGATGCGCAATGACGACGTAGTGCGCCATTGGGTTGCTTATTTCCAATTAAAAGATATAAACTTTGGTCAATTAGAGCTTGATATACTAGCAAGTGTTCAAGATCAGGTTGAGGCAAGTGGAAAGCTTCTACCTGGGGTTATTGAAACTTTAGAGTTTTTTAAAAAACAGCAAGTTCCAATGGCACTAGCCTCATCATCTCCTATGGGAATTATACAAAGCGTTGTAGATACTTTAGGAATCGAGAAATACTTCAAAGTAATGTGCTCCGCTGAATTTGAGGAATTTGGAAAGCCGCACCCTGCTGTTTTTTTAAGTGCAGCCAGTTATTTGAGAGTAGCGGCTAGTGATTGTTTAGTTTTTGAAGATTCTATGAACGGAGTAATCGCAGCAAAGGCCGCCAAAATGAATTGCATAGCGATCCCTGCGCAACAAGATTACAATGACAAACGTTATACTATAGCAGATAATAAATTTAAAAGTTTGCTTGATTTCATTGCCTTAGAGAAAGATTAATCAAGCGCCGTGCAACTTTTTCATCCTTACTCTCGTATTAAGGGTAACAAGACACATACAAAGATACTTTAGTTCTTTTTCAGTCGACGGAAAGGTTCTACAAAAAAAGGAGACGCACGCGGCTCCTTTTTTAGTTTATAGACCTCCTGATTTATTTATTTATACTCTCCATGAACTTATTTCATAGGCTTCATGTTTCATTTCAAACATAAAATTCTAAAAACATGAAAAAAATTAATTTAAGTCTAGCTGCATTGACTTTATTCGCAGCATTTGTATTCACATCTTGTAACAACGAAGCTCCTGTTGTGGAGGACGTAGTTGTTGAAGAAGTAACTACTGAACGTGTTTCTGGTTCTTATACAATCAACATAGGAAACTCTTCGTTTTCATGGTTAGGTAAAAAAGTAACTGGAGAACATTCAGGAAGCATATCTTTAAAAGAGGGGATGTTTAGCATAGAAAATGGAATGTTAGATTCTGGTAAAGCCGTTATTGATTTAACTTCTATTATAGTTGAAGATATTGAAGATGCGGATATGAACGCTAAACTAGCCGGTCACTTAAATTCTGAAGACTTTTTTAACACGGCAGAATTTCCAACCGCAACTTTAGAAATTACAGGCGCAGACAAGGAGAAAGCAACAGGTAATTTAGCTATTAAAGGCATAACAAACCGAGTTGAATTTCCATATTCAATCTCAGAAGGTACAGGAGAAGTTAAGTTGACAGGAACTATAGTTATTGACAGAACAATGTATGATATCAAGTATGGTTCTGGTAAGTTTTTTGATTCTTTAGGTGATAAAACTATTTATGACGAATTTGAATTAAGCTTTTCTGTTTTAGGGACGCTTAACTAGATTCTAATTAAAATTTTTAAAGGGCGATTGTTT
>JBLHMK010000054.1:0-15729 GCA_047621945.1 Flavobacteriaceae bacterium | reverse complement strand
GGAGCAAATAGTGGTATTGGATTTGAAACAAGCAAAGTACTCGCCGAGAAAAACGCCAAAGTAATTTTAGCTGTGCGTAATCAAGATAAAGGCAGGCAAGCCATGGAAAAGATTTTAAAGAAATTTCCAGAAGCAGAACTTGAGCTAAGAATCTTAGATTTAGCAAACTTTGATTCCATTAAAGCATTTGCAAAAGGAATACTCAAGGATTATTCAAAATTGGATGTTTTAATTAACAATGCTGGAGTTATGATGGTTCCAGAATCCAAGACGGTCCAAGGTTTTGAAAGTCATTTTGGAATTAATTTCTTAGGCCCATTCTTACTTACTGCTCTATTAATTGATTTAATAGAAAATACACCAAACTCACGCGTTGTTAATACGAGTAGTTTAGCTCATTTATCAGGAAGGATAAATTTCTCTAATCTGAAATCAGAAAGCTCATACAAGAGTCTAAGGGAGTATAATCAAAGTAAGCTAGCAGATTTAATTTTTTCAATTGAATTGCAAGAACGGCTATCCGCAGCTGGTATGCAAGCTAAATCAACTGCTGCACATCCAGGCTTAACTAAAACAGCAATTAATAGACATAACTCATTGATGTCTATACTGTCGAATGTGTTTACGCAAAACGTAGCAATGGGTGTACTACCCACATTGAGGGCCGCCATCGACCCTATATTAAAAGGTGGAGAGTATATTGGCCCAGCAAATATGTTTGAAACATTTGGATATCCAGAAATTGGCTTGAGTTCTGAATTAGCAAAAGATAAACAACTAGCAGGAAAGCTCTGGGCTTATGCTGAAGAAGCTTGTGATATTCAATTCCTAAGCAAAGAATTATAGTGCTTACTAATAGGGACTTTGTGTTAAGTGTTAAAACTAAGACCTTAAACCTAAGCTCGAACGAAGAGAGAGGTCTTCCTTCAATGCAAAAGTCAATAGTTTCTTTATTACTAAATTTCCTTTGAAATTAATAGTTAGCTCATAGAGAATTATGTATAGATAAACTCCCCTAGCCTCACTCAGGGTCCTCTGCGAGAGACCCTGAGAGGAAATCTACCCTATAGCAGGGTCTCTCGAAGAGGACCCTGCTATACAGACTTATTCTACTACCAACCAAATCCTTTAAGCTTGTCTTTAACAGTCTCTTTTAGGTCTTCTTTGGCTTTATCAATTTCAATTTCAGCATCTTCTTTTAGCTTGTCTTTAGAGCCAATAAAATTGCCCTTAATCTCTTCTTTCACCTTCTCTACTTCTTCCTTGGCCTGTTCTTTTGCATTATCCAACTGGTCCTTTACATTGTCTTTAATTTGATCCTTAATACCTTTATCTCCTTGGTCAGCTGTAACTTTAACAATACTCACAGTTGGATTATCTAATATTCCTCCTACATTCAAGTGGAAAGTCAACTGTTGGGGTACAGCCAAATTAAATATGGGAATTTTTTGCTTTGATAAAAAATCATTTGCTAAACTTGCGGCACCACCAAACTTATCAGAAGGCACACTCAACTTCATCGTATAATCAATTGTTTGATCAAAGCCATTACTCCCTTGAACATCCATCACGATATCCTTCATTTTAATTTGAAAAGGTTCAACATTAACTTTACCATCCTCAAACTTAAGAACGGTCCAAGCATTATTTAATGAGGGTTTATCAAATGCAGGTAAATTAATCGCCTCACTTACTTTTTGGAAAATAGGCAAATCATTGAAAGTAGCGTAAGGAATACGTACTTCACCAAGCCCATTTAACGCCGCTAAATCCAGACTTAAATCGTTATTCAGAAATGAATTTAAACTCATATCCGTACTAAAGTTACCTGTTAAATATTTAGCCATCGGAGCAATGGCTTTAACTGCATTAAAATATTCAAAGGTTTGTTTGATATCGAATTTTTCAATATCATAAGCAAATGTCAAAGCAGGCTTATCTGTATCTTTAGTACTATAACTTCCATTTATTTTAGCCGAGCCACCTAACATGTTAGCGGCTAATTTATCCAAAACTAAAGTCTCATTACTAATTTGCACTCCACCGTCAACATTATTCATCTCCAAGCCATCATAGTAAACCTTATTCGCCTTTAAACTTGTAGTAAAGTCTAAATTACTAGGCACTTTGGTGGCAGTTGAAGTTTCACTACTTTCTTGGCTTTCATCTCCCATTAACTGATCCAAATTAATGGAATTAGATACGATGTTTAAATTCCCTTTAGCGGTGCCATCAGCAAGCACATAATTAATTAAGTTTTCTACATTACCCTCAATATTGAAATCCGATTCTCCAATACGGGCTTGCGTGGCTGTAAGATTAGCGTATTTAGGCGTAAACTCTACTGCCAAGTTTTCCACTTCAATCGGCATTGGTAAATCTTCCGAATCGTACTTAAAATTGTCAACATTCAAATGACCTGCAAAGTCAACATTTTCATAATTTTCATTTTCCACATCACTTAATAGGCCTTTAAAAGCCACATCTGCATTCATTCGCCCTGCAATGGACCGGACGTCTTCTAATGGGTAGTAATCAGGCACTTTGCTTAAATCTATGTTCCCCTTAAGTTTGAGATCCACCTTAGGGTCTCCTAAAGCGTTTTGAGCATAGAGGGACATTTCAACTGGCTCTCCGGCAACTTCAAAATTTGCTTTTGGGATGCTTACGCTCATTTGCTCTAGCTCAGAACTGTTATTTTTTAAATTGACATCTAGGTAAATCTTTTCGATACTTGATGGTAAGTCAGGATAATGCACACTTCCATTTTCAATACTAAGCTTAACATCAAAAGCGGGAGTACGCGTAGCCGTCAGATCCCCTTTAGCACTTCCATTCAGGGTAAAATTTCCGCTTGCCTCAAGATCTTCATAATCCTTCAAATAACTTGGAGGAATAAGTGATAGTAGTTCTTTAAAAGAACTCTTTTCTGCTGAAAATGAAAGATCTAACTGAGTAGTTTCTTCATCTTTCAACACTACAGATCCATCCGCAGATATGTTCAAGGCATTCAGGGCAATTTGGTTATCCCTTAAAGTAAAAGAATCTTTAGTTAAATCCGCACTTAAATCTATCAATGCATTAAGCTTTACTTCATTCAAATAACTGATCTTTCCATCACTAAAGCTTAAAGAAGAAATTGTCGTTTTAGCTTGTAGCTCGGCCAAATCATCGATGTATTCTATGGCAGCATCCAAATTTAAATTTTTGGCAATAAGTTCTGTACCAGAAATAAAATCCTTGAAATAAATATTACCTTCTTCAATTTGAATATCTCGCGCTGTAATATCAATCAAGTCGGATTCTGCTACTTCTTCAGTGCTGGGTAGTATATCATAGTTTGTTAAAGTGTCTCCATTTTCAGTCAACAATTGATAAGCGATTACTTTAGGATGATAGAGATAAACCGAATTAATCAAAAGTTCTTCTCCCCTGATAAATTTCATTAGCTCCAATCCAATCCCCAACTGTTCAATATCAGCAAGAGTATCTCCTTCAAAATAATTTCTACCCACAACAGTTAAATCATTGAGAGTGAAAAACAAATCAGGAAAGCTTCTAACAATACTTAAATCATAAGAGCTATAATCTACATCAGCTTTAACTTCCAAATTAATTTGCTCCTTTATTTTAGCATTTATCTCATCCTTGAAAAGGATGGGCACCGCAGCTACTCCTGCAATAACTAATACAATGAGCACCAATAAAGCGATAATAATCTTCTTCAACATTCTTCCTTGATTTTAGAACAAAAATAAATCAAAAACCAATCCAAATTATAAATACCTCCAATATGGTTTCAATTCTTAACAAATATAAACCATTCTAGCTTTAAGACCTTCTCCTTTTAGAGTCCAACAAGCGCACCTAGTCATTAATTCACCCGTCTAATACCGTTTGTTTTGTTCATCAAAAAATGTTCATTAACAGGCACAGTACTAAAAATTAATATGCTTACTTTTGCGCTAATATGCATGACAAAGTAATAATACTAGATTTCGGTTCCCAATACACGCAATTGATTGCGAGAAGAGTAAGAGAGCTTAAAATTTTCTGTGAGATATACCCATTCAATAAGGTGCCTGAATTGGGAGATGATGTAAAAGCTGTGATCTTAAGCGGAAGCCCTTTTTCAGTATTAGATGAGAAGTCTCCTCAAATAGCTGTGGAAGAAATCCTGCGTACAAAGCCTGTCTTAGCCGTTTGCTATGGCGCACAATATGTAGCACACAATATTGGTGGAAAAGTTGCGAAGAGTAATAAAAGAGAATACGGCAGAGCAGATTTACATGTTTTAAAGCAAGATCCAATATTCAACAATATACCTGACCAATCACAGGTGTGGATGAGTCACGGTGATAGCATTCTAGAACTTTCTGATCAATTTGAAATTATAGCCAACACCAAGAGTATCGATGTGGCTGCATACCGAAGTATTGAACATGCGTTCAATCATCCATTCTATGCTTTCCAATATCATCCAGAAGTTACCCATTCATCAGAAGGGTTAATGATGTTACACAATTTCCTAATTGAAATTTGTGAAGTAAATGCTGACTGGACTTCACTATCTTTTGTTGAAGAAAGTGTCGCTGGTTTAAAGGAACAATTAGGTGATGATAAAGTTATTTTGGGATTATCAGGTGGTGTAGATAGTAGCGTAGCTGCTGGCTTATTACACAATGCCATAGGTTCTAACTTACACTGCATTTTTGTGGACAATGGACTCTTAAGAAAGAATGAATTTCAAGACGTTTTAGAAGACTATAAAGGACTTGGATTAAATGTAAAAGGTGTTGATGCTAGTGAATTGTTTTACAAAGAGTTACATGGCGTTAGCGATCCAGAGAAGAAGCGTAAAATAATAGGTAAAAACTTTATCGATGTTTTTGAGGCAGAGTCTAAAAAAATAGAAGGTGCTAAATGGTTGGCACAAGGAACAATTTATCCAGATGTTATAGAATCCGTTTCTGTTCATGGACCATCCGTAACTATCAAATCTCATCACAACGTAGGAGGCTTACCAGAGAAATTAGATCTGAAAATTGTAGAGCCTTTGCGCATGCTTTTTAAAGACGAAGTTCGTTTAGTTGGAGAAGCAATAGGCGTTCCTTCTTATATTGTACAGCGCCACCCCTTCCCTGGCCCTGGTTTGGCCATTCGTGTAATGGGAGAGATCACAAAAGAACGTGTTAAAACTCTCCAGGAAGCTGACCATATTTTTATCACTTTGCTTAAAGAATATGATTTATATCATCAAGTTTGGCAAGCTGGCACGATTTTGTTAAACCAGAAGAGTGTTGGTGTTATGGGTGATGAAAGAACATATGAAGATGCGGTAGCTTTAAGAGCTGTAGTGAGTAAAGATGGAATGACAGCCGATTGGGTTCACCTTCCTTATGAGTTCCTTGCCAAAGTATCAAATGAAATTATCAATAATGTGCGAGGAGTAAATAGAGTGGTTTATGATATAAGTTCAAAGCCTCCAGCAACTATTGAGTGGGAGTAATTTAAATATTTAAGAAGTAATGAAGTACGGTATGAAGATGAATAGTTTTCACTTTTATGTTATTCTAATTGGTCTATTCACATTAGTCAGTTGTAAAACTAACAATATACGTAGTCAAAATGATGTCATACGTTTTGATGGGAAGAATTGGGTAAAAGGACCTCAAACAGAAAGTCCAAACTCCAACAACCCCAGTAAAGATACTGTAATTGTAGATTTAGTGGACACTCTTTCAACTAATCCAACAGACACTCTCACACCTGAAATTAGTATCAAAAAGGACCGATATAGGATAGCTGTCATTCTGCCATTCATGGAAGATAGTGTGAGACGTTCATGGGATATTGCAAGCAAAAAGAACTTCCAAAAATTCAATATGACTAGCCAAAGTGAAATGTCCATTTGTTTTACTGAAGGAATGATGATGGCACTGAACACGATGAAATTGTCTTCAAAATATGACATTCAATTCTTTGATGATAAGCATAGCTCAGCTAACATTGAAGGAATTTTAAGTCAGTTAAAAAAAGACAGTATTGATCTTATCATTGGACCAGCCTTAAAGGCTAATCTCATGGAAATTACGAAATTTGCAAGAGAAAACAATATTCCGCATCTTTCTCCATTTAGTCCTTCCAAAACAGCCTCACTTGATAATCCAAACTATTACATGGTTGAGCCCTCTTTAGAGCAGCATTTGCTGACTATAATTAATTATGGTATAGATTCTATTGAAAAGCCCAATTTCAAATTCTTATACCACAACAACCCTTCGAGTATAGCTTATGCGAATAGCATTGCCCAATATTTAGATCGCTATAATGATTCTTTGGATATAGAAGATAAAATCTCTTACTCTAATATTGAGTTAGGCACACATCAAGTAAGCTTTGATTTTGAGCTCGATAACTACTTAGATCCAGGGAACAACGTGATTATTGTAAATAGTTTCGATGAAAACTTCATACACCATTTCCTTAGACAACTTAATACAGCGGAGAAAAACAACAAGCTTACTGTTTTTGGTATGCCTGGATGGGAAAGCTCCGAAACTGTCCGATTAGACTACATTAATAACGGTCAAATTCATTTTACCCAATCCTATTGGATAGATGAAGAAGATGTTGATGTCATCAATTTTCAAGACAGCTATGAGATGAAATATGAAGGCACTCCTAATGAGTTCGTTTTTCTAGGTCACGATATGGCTTCTATATTCTTAAAGCTTATGGACGAAAATGGTTTAAGATTCAATAAACAATTATTAGATCAAACTTTCAAACCGCTCGTCAATTCTTATAAGTTCTCTGCTATAAGCAAGGAAAATGGGGAAACAGAAAGAATAGAAAACACCTCATTGCGCATTTATAAAATTGAGGAATTCGAACAGATATTGGTTAAATAATGCGTTTACAAATCTTCCATATAGTTTTTCTCTTAGCTGGATTACAAATCCAAGCCCAGAAAAACATGGACTTATTAGGCTACTTACCTATAAATACAAAAGTTAATGATATATGGGGCTTCGCAGATGGTTCCGGAAATGAATACGCGCTGGTTGGTTCTGAAGTATCACTCCTTATTATTGATGTAACTCTACCGCAATCTCCTACTCTTCTTTTTGAGATCATGGGAGATACAAGCGTTTGGCGGGACATTAAGACCTTTGACGGCTTTGCCTATGTGACTAGTGAGGAAAGCGGTGGACTGCTCATAGTTGACTTAAACGACTTACCCAATACTGCTTCATTTCAGTATGTTATGCAAATTGACACTATCGATTATACCACTGCACACAATATTTTCATTGATGAAAATGGCGTTGCGTATTTACTGGGAAGCAACATTTCCAACAAAGGAGCATTCATTATTGATTTAAATACCTCTAATCGTTTTGAACCAGCGTATCTAGGTATATATGATGATAAATATGTTCACGACGCATTTGTAAGAGGCGACACATTGTATACTGCAGAAATTTTAAATGGTACATTCTCGATTGTTGATGTTAGTGACAAACAACAAGCAATAGTTCTAGCTAGGCAGTCAACAAGCCGCGCATACACGCATAATTGTTGGCTAAGTGACGATGGTCAGTATTTGGCAACAACAGATGAAAAACCAGGTGCTTTTGTGGACATGTACGACATTTCTGACTTGAATAATATTCAATTATTAGATCAGTATCAAACGAATCCCGGTGATAGCGCCATACCACACAACACTTTTTTTGTAGCTGATTACTTGTTCACGTCATACTATAGAAATGGGCTCACACTAGTGGATGCTACCTTGAAGAATAACTTAGTAGAGATTGGAAGTTACGACACCTCTCCTTTTTCATCCGATGATGGATTTCAAGGAAACTGGGGAGTCTATCCTTATTTGCCAAGTGGCAATGTGTTAGCAAGTGACAGAGAAGAAGGTCTTTTCATATTGGCACCTAACTATGTTCGTGCATCCTATCTAACGGGTAATGTATTTGACACCTTAAACAATTTACCTATTAGTGATGCTCAAATTGAGGTCTTAGGAGAAGACTACCTGAAGTATTCGCAATTTAATGGCACTTATCATATCGGAGTTGTTGATTCAGGTTTTTATGACATTCGAATGAGTCATCCTCAATGCCAAACCATCATTTTAAGCAATATTCAGTTGGAAACCGGTATTGAAAAAGTACTCAACTTCAACACTTTTTGTGATTTCTCTACCCCTATTCATAACATCGGAGAAGAAACCATACTTCTTATCCAGCAATATTTTTCAAATAACACTTTACTCTTTACTTTTTCAAGTCCAGAAATGGTAGAGACTCTCCAAATTTTCAACTTGAATGGTCAATTAGTTGATGAAATAGAGCTTAATACAAATGAAGCTAGTATTCAATATGAACATTCGTTAAGCGATGGAAGGTACTTTGTTTCGCTCCAATTAGCCAATTCACAAGTGACAAAAAGCTTTCTGAAACGCTAATTAATTAGTAGAAATCACCCAGATATCTAGGCCAATTTGACCTAGAGCAACTTTTTGAATAAAACTTGAATTATTCCCTTATAATAATAGTATATTTGCAGCCTTTAAAAAAAATTAACCCTTAGTAATATGCAAGCAAAAGGATTTATAAGAATTGTTATCATTGCACTTGTCGTTGTATCGATTTTTCAACTTTCTTTCACCTTTATCAAGAACTCATTTGTTGGAAAAGCAGAAGCTTATGCAACAACACAAGTTTTAGATATTGAAGAAGGTCTTGAGAAATCATACTTAGAGAATAAAGCAAAGAACTACTACTTAGACTCAATTAAAAACGAAGAAGCGTTTTTAGGTTTCACTTACGATGAAATCAATAAACGTAGTTTAAACTTGGGACTTGACCTTAAAGGTGGAGTAAGTATGCTAGTTGAAATTGACCAAGCAGATGTATTGAAGAAACTTTCAAACAACACGAAAGATGAAAACTTCAATAAAGCTTTGGAAGCTTCAATTGCGGCACAAGCAGATAACCAAGGTGACTTCATCACTTTATTTGGAAAAGAGTATAGTAAAATTGCAGGCGACGCTAAGTTATCAGGCATTTTCGCTCCTATTGAAAAATTTAGAGAGAAAATTACTTTTGACTCTTCAAATGATGATGTTTTAAAAGTATTAAAAGAAGAAGCTAACGCGAAAAACAGCGAAACGCATAATGTATTGACTACGCGTATCGATGAGTTTGGTGTTGCACAACCTTTCATATCAGAACCAGATGCAAACGGAAGAATCTACATTGAACTTCCAGGTGCTGATAACACGGATCGTGTAAGAAACATTATCCAATCTGCTGCAGTATTAGAATTTTACGAAACAGTTGACGCAAGCGTTGCTGGAAGTCTATTGTTCCAAGCAAACGATATGTTAGTTGGTATTCTTGGTTTAGAAGAGTCTACAGAAGACTTAATTGAAGCTACTGTTGACCCTATTGAAGCTTTAGAAGTTGTGGAAGAAACTCCAATTATTGAAGAAGTAGTTGAAGGTGCTGAAGAAGCGTTGAATGAACTAGAAGATGACTTAGGTCTTTCTGAATTAGAAGAAGATTTAGCTGGATTAGAAGGCGAAGAAGAGGATACTACAAGTAGTGCATTCAATCCTTTATTTGACATCCTTCAACCTAACATCGATGTGCAGGATGGTCGTCAATTCTGGAGACCAGGTGCTATTGTTGGTTATGTAGCTAAAAAAGATATGGATAAGGTAAAGACTTACCTTGCTATGGAAGAAATCAAATCTATCTTCGATGTCGCTCGTATTAAGTTAGCATGGTCAGCTAAGCCTTTCAAAGGTACAGGTGCAAATGCAGATGATTTTTATACCATTTTTGCTTTACAAAAAGGTATTGATGGTAAAGCGGCAATGAGTGGTGATGTAATTACAGATGCTCGTTCTGTATTGGATGAATTTGGTGCTGCAGCAGTATCAATGAGAATGAATAATGTTGGAGCTAACAAATGGTGTAAGTTAACGGAAGAAAATGTAGGCAAGCAAGTTGCTATTGTATTAGACAATAAAGTATTCTCTGCACCAAATGTAAACGGTGCGATTTGTGGTGGTTCATCTCAAATTACAGGTTTAGATGACTTTGATGAAGCACAAGATTTAGCAAACATCTTAAAGTCTGGTAAGTTAGACGCTCAAATTAACATCCCTCAAGAAGCAGTTGTTGGAGCAAGCTTAGGTGATGCTTCTATCCGTTCAGGTTTATTAGCCTTAAGTATTGGTTTCTTGTTTGTAATCTTATTCATGATTCTTTACTACAGCGGTGCTGGTGTTATTGCCAATATTGCATTATTGGTAAATATTGTTTTCATTATGGGAACATTGGCTTCATTGGGAGCTGCTTTAACCTTACCTGGTTTAGCGGGTATCGTTTTAACTATAGGTATGGCAGTGGATGCTAACGTAATCATCTTTGAAAGAATCAAGGAAGAGTTGCGTAAAGGCAAAGGTGCTCGTTTAGCAATATCTGATGGTTTCTCTAGATCTTATAGCGCAATAATTGATGCGAATGTAACTACATTCATAACGGCTGCTACCCTACTTTGGTTAGGTGCTGGTCCAGTTAAAGGATTTGCCATTGTATTAATGATTGGTATTATTGCATCATTTATCTCCGCAGTATTCTTGTCTCGTCTAATTTTCGATGGCATGAGCGATAGAGATAAAACAGTTGGAATGTCAATGTCATGGAGTGAGAACATCTTGAAAGATGCCAAGTTCGACTTCTTAGGAAAACGTAAAATCACTTATGTGATTTCAGCAGTAATTATAATAGCTGGTTTGGTTTCAATGTCTACCAAAGGATTTGAATTAGGTGTTGACTTTAAAGGTGGACGTTCATACGTTGTAGCTTTTGATCAAACGGTTTCTACAGATGCAATTCGTAGCGATTTATCTGAAACATTTGGTTCTACTCCGCAAGTGAAAACTTTCGGAAACGACAGAACGATTCAAATTATCACCTCATACGAAATCGAAAGTAAAGACCCTAAGACGGATAGTACAGTTACTTTTAAATTATATGATGCACTTAGAGGTGAATTCGTAACTGAGCCTTCAAATGAAGAGTTTATGCGTTCAGCTCTTGTTCAATCGAACAAAGTCGATACGTCTATTGCTGATGATATCCAATCTAGTGCATTCTGGGCTGGAGGTGTAGGAGCAATCTTAATTTTCTTATACTTATTGATTCGATTTAGAAAATGGCAATATGGTGTTGGTGCATTAGGCGCAGTAATACATGATTCGTTAATCTTGTTATCTGTATTCTCTATCTTCTGGGGTGAATGGTTCCCATTCTCATTAGAGATTGAGCAGAAATTTATAGCAGCCATCTTAACGGTAATTGGTTACTCTATAAATGATACAGTAATTGTATTTGATAGAATTAGAGAGTACTTTGATGAGCATCCTACAAGAGATGTTGTTACCAATGTAAATGCTGCAATTAATAGTACATTGAGTAGAACCTTAATGACCTCTTTCACTACCTTGTTAGTAGTACTTATTTTGTTCGTATTCGGTGGTGAAGCAATTAGAGGATTCTCTTTTGCTTTATTAATGGGAATTCTAGTAGGTACTTACTCTTCTATTTTCATTGCATCAGCTATCCTAGTTGACACGATGAAAGGAGCGGATAAAGTGAAGAAAAAGAGATAAGCTTTCCAAACCAAAGCTTTTAAGAAAGCCCTATTGCGTTTATCGTAATAGGGCTTTCTAATTAATTAGGAATTAAGAATTTCTAAGCAGCTAATCACAATTAATAATTCAAAACGAATTACTACTAATTGTAGATCATTCTTTAAGCCTTTTGTTGTAGTTATGTTAAAAATAATTAATCGGGATGAAAGGAAATATTATTCAACAAAAGACCCATGCTTTTGCACTCAAAATTGCATTTTTTTGTAAACTACTCTTAGACGAAAGGAAAGAGTTCGTTCTAAGTAAACAACTACTTAGAGCGGGAATGTCCATTTGAGCAAACATAGAAGAAACAATTGGGGAGCAAACTCGCAAAGACTTTCATGCAAAGCTTTCAATTTCCTACAAAGAAGCAAGAGAAACTAAATACTGGATTAAATTATTAGGGGATACTAATTATTTGCCAGCATAAGATAGTGCAATCTTGTTAACTGATATTGAAGAGACCCTAAAGATTATTGGAACGATAAAACGAAGCATTAAAATGAAGTAAAAATTGTAAATTCATAATTGATAATTCGTCATTCACCTTGCGTTATCCACCTACTGTGCAAACTTAGATCCCATCAAATTATCTTATCCAAGGACTAGGTTTTACATTTGTCGAAACAACTACAGCCCTATGTCCAATATATCTTCTTTAGAACAATTAGCTACTCAAGTACGACGTGATATTCTACGCATGGTGCATGCAGTTAATAGTGGTCATCCAGGCGGAAGCATGGGATGCACGGAATTCTTTATCGCTTTATACAAAGAGTTAATGGATCATGACCCATCTTTCAACATGGATGGTAACAATGAAGATTTGTTCTTCCTTTCTAATGGTCATATTTCTCCAGTATTTTATAGCGTTCTAGCTAGAAGTGGATACTTTCCAGTTGAAGAACTAAAGACATTCAGAAAGATTAACTCTCGCCTTCAAGGACATCCTACAACCCATGAGCACTTACCAGGTGTTCGTATTGCTTCAGGAAGTTTAGGTCAAGGCATGAGCGTAGCAATTGGAGCTGCCATGAGTAAAACACTTAATGAAGATCGTAAGACTGTTTACTCCTTGCATGGAGATGGTGAATTGCAAGAAGGTCAAATTTGGGAAGCCGCATTGTTTGCTTCTGGTAATAAAATTGATAACCTTATATCCACTATTGATCTTAACTGTCAACAAATAGATGGCCCTACGGAAGAAGTTTTACCAATGGGTAGTATCCGTCAGAAATTTGAAGCATTTGGTTGGGAAGTAATGGATATCCCTAAAGGAAATGATATGCAATCTGTAATTGAAGGCATGCAAAAAGCAAAAACTTTAACTGGTCAAGGAAAACCAGTATGTGTTCTCCTGCATACAGAAATGGGCTTTGGTGTTGATTTTATGCAAGGCACCCATCATTGGCATGGTAAAGCACCGAATGACGATCAACTGGCTAATGCTTTAGGTCAGTTAGAAGAAACCTTAGGTGACTATTAACAACAATTCTCTAGCAATTTCGTTTGAGAACTATAAGTTTACTCCTTGAAAAAGCTACTCTTTTTAATCTTTTTAGCACTAGTCAATTTTGGCTATAGTCAAGAGATTCCTCAAATTCAAAAAGTACTATTTGTACTCGATGCCTCCGGCAGTATGGAAGCGATGTGGGGTGATGAAGATAAAATGACCATTGCAAAAAATACTTTGTACCAGCTTGTCGACAGCATTGAACGAGCAAATCCAAGTATCCAAGTAGGCCTAAGAGTATTCGGTCATCAATATCATAAAAGCTTAGATAATTGTACCGATTCAAAGTTGGAAATACCCTTTGGATCAAATAATCAAGTCGCATTTGCTAATCGCTTAAAAGGAATAAATCCCAATGGAAATACACCCATTGCCTATTCTTTAATAGAATCTGCGAAAGATTTCACAGACATCGAAAGTTTAAATTCCATCATTCTAATTACTGATGGACTTGAAAACTGTGATGGCAATCCTTGTGATGCGGCCAAATACCTTAATGAGAAGAGAATTACTATTAATCCCTTCATTATTGGATTGAACATTGAAGATTCTTTGATTTCCTCTTTCGATTGCATCGGCACCTTTATTAATGCGAAGGATCAAGATGAATTGAAAGTAGTTCTTCAAAATACAGTTAAGCAAGCTACAGGTCAAACTACTCTAAGCATAGAATTACTTAGCGTTGGCAATCAAACCATTACCAATACCCCTATTACAATTAATGATGCTATAAGCGAAGAGGTTCTGTTCGCTTACATCCACAGTTTAACCAAAAAAGGAAAACCTGACACCTTAAAAATCGACCCTAGAGGATGGTACGATATCAAAGTACATAGCTACCCTCCTATCTCTAGCGACCTGTTTCAGCTAACAGCTGGAGTTCATAATACCCTTACGATTACTATACCTAAATCTTACCTTGCAGTAGGACACGAACAACAATATGATGAGCAGGCTCCGCATTTCATTTTGAAGACAGAAGATGACTGGGTGTATAATTATAGGTTAGACAATCTACCGACTTTAGCTAATACCTATAAGCTAAGTACGACCCTCATTCCGCTTAAAAATGAAACTGTTAAATTTGAAGCGGATCAAGTACTCAAACAGAACTATCCAGCCAATGGGAAACTATCGATCAAAAACAACAAAGCCTTAAGAGGAAGTATTTTTGACCGAAATAGCGCTCCTTGGAATTTAGTCTACGACATTGGGGTGTTTAGCGAAGATTTGGAACTCAAATTGCAACCTGGGGTTTATAGCTTTATTTATATTAACGAAAGTGACAACGACAGTGAGCGCAGTCATCGATATGATTTTGAAATGTTTCCAGAACGAACAACGGTAATCCAACTGAGATGAGACAAGTTGCTCTAGCCATATTATTCCTTTGTTTTAGTTGTACCCTTTGGAGTCAGCAGGCACCGATTAATGTACTGTTTGTAGTAGATGCGTCATCGAGTATGCTAAAGAACTGGGGTAAAGAAGACAAATGGACGATTGCGGAAAAGAGTTTGTTGCACATTGCAGATAGCCTTATTAGCAAATATGACAGTCTTCGTTTTGGATTGCGCGTTTATGGCCATCAAAGTTTGCCGATTGACAATGATTGTGAGGATACTGAGTTAAAACTACCTATTACAACAAACACTTTAGACCAACTTGAAGACCGATTACATAGTGTCAATCCAAAAGGAATTACCCCTTTAGCGTTTACCTTAGAACAGACTAATATTGATTTCGCTGGACTAGAAGGACAAAAGAACATTCTTATCCTCATTACTGATGGTTCAGAAAGTTGTTTAGGAGATCCTTGTGCGATACTTGAAATTTTATTGGAAAAAGAAGTCATCGTTAAACCTGTGATTATAGGCTTGGATATAGACATTGAATCCCTGCGAGATTATCATTGCATTAAAGATGTTTTTAACCCTCATCACCCTTTCGAGTTTGAGCGAAAGATTATGCAGGTAGTTACCCAAGCAATTAGCTTTACGACACTTCAGGTCAACTTATTAGATCACCTACAGGCTCCTAATCAAAGCGACATTCCAATTTTATTTTATAGCACTAAAGAGCATCCCGACTACACCCTGTATCATCGTTTGAACGATAAAGGTGATGCTGACACGCTTTTAATTGATCCGAGTCCTAGCTATACTCTAATTGTACAAACGCTCCCTCCAATCGTCAAAGAAGGGATTAAATTGAAAAGTAATGATCATAATATAATCACCATTCCCGCTCCTACATCCGCTTTAACCATTCAATCTTATCATTTAGATGAAAAGGTCAATCTCATTCCTGAGATTCCTTATTTAATTAAGCAAAGTGGATCAGAAGACTATTTTTATTCCTTAGAGAGCAATCATACTCAAGAGTATCTTTATGGTAGCTATGACATTGATATATTAAGTTTACCAATTACTCGCTTAGCGGGAGTCAAACTAGAGAAACCTAGCTTTGAAATCAAGCTTGCTGCTCCTGG
>JBLHMK010000053.1:0-16021 GCA_047621945.1 Flavobacteriaceae bacterium | reverse complement strand
AAAGAAGGGCAATACTATGCTGGAGGCAGCACCATTTTAAACATTGACAATACAGAGTTCAATGCAAGCCTAGTGGCTCAGCGCAGCGTCTTGTTCAATCAATTGATGAGTGCAATGCCGGATTTACAATTAGATTATCCAGCAATCTATCCGAAATGGCAAGACTATGTTAACAATTTTGACGTAAACCGCAGTTTAAATCCCCTGCCCGCTTTCACGACTGACCAAGAGAAATATTTTATTAATAGTCGCAACATCGTTAACTCCTATTACAACATTAAAAACCTAGAAGAACGCTTAAATAAATATTTCATTACTGCTCCTTTTTCAGGAGTGGTCACTGAGGCATTAGTGAATAATGGAACGCTCATTCGAGCCGGTCAGAAACTGGGTGCATTTATTGATCCCAATCAATTAGAATTGACGATTTCCCTGAGCGAATCATTTAAAGACTTGGTTCAAGTTGGTAATACCGTACAATTAAGCAATCTGGAAGGAAGCCAAAGTTATTCGGGGAAAGTATCTCGAATTAATAAGGTTGTCGACCCAAGTACACAGAGTATTGAAGTATTTATCTCTACCAATGCAAAAGGCTTAACAGATGGCATGTATCTGAAGGCCATGCTAGCGGGTAAACAAGTTAGTGATGTCTGTGAGCTACCGAGAGAATTACTCATTGATAATAAAGAAATCTTTATTGTTACTGATGGTCAATTGAAGAAAGTAGCTGTTGATGTGATCCATTTCACAGAAAAGACGGCAATAATTAAAGGTTTACCAGATGGTACTCTATTATTGAATAAAAATATTCCTGGCGCCTATGATGGAATGTTGGTTGAAATTGGTAACACAAATAAGTAATTGACAAACTCATGAGAAAACTCATTTCATTCTTTATCAAATACCCCGTTACAATTAATGTAATGATTATTGCTTTTGCAATATTGGGAGTTATTGGTATGCTCTCGTTGAAGTCATCCTTCTTCCCGCTGACGGATTCGAAGATTATCAATATTCAAATAGCTTATCCGGGTGCTTCTCCTCAAGAGATTGAAGAAGGGGTAGTTCTTCAAATTGAAGATAACTTAAAAGGACTAGTTGGAATCGATCGAGTAACTAGTGCCTCTCGAGAAAACTCTGGTTCTATTACCGTTGAAACTTTGAAAGGATTTGATATTGATGTCATCCTAGCCGATGTTAAAAATGCAGTAGATCGTGTTCCAAGTTTCCCGACGGGAATGGAGCCGCTAGTCGTTTCCAAACAGGAAGGAACAAGAGAAACTGTAGCTTTTGCCATAACGGGTAATAACGTTTCCCTCAAAACTTTAAAGGAGATATCCGAACAGGTTGAAAATGACCTCCGTGCTATTGAAGGAATCTCACAAGTTAGTATCAAAGGATTTCCTTTAGAAGAAATTGAGATAGCCGTAGACGAAAATAGTCTACTAGCGTACAATCTTAGCTTTCGCGAAGTTGCCCAGGCAGTTTCGAACGAGAATATTTTAAGCACAGGGGGGGTCATTAAAACCTCAGCTGAAGATTATCTTATTCGCGCAAATAATCGATCATACTATGCAGAGGAGCTAGACTACATCGTAGTGAAAACGGCTCTTGATGGGACAACGATTCGTTTAAAAGACGTTGCGGTAGTGCGCGACATTTTTCAAGATTCGCCAAATGCTAGCTTCTATAATGGTCAGTTAGCAGTGGATGTAAGTGTAAGCAATACCAATGATGAAGATTTAATTTCAAGTGCTGAAAAAATTATCGCTTATATCGAAGACTTCAATCAACGCTATACCAATATTCAGTTGCTTGTATTAAATGACTCTTCAACAACGCTTACCGAAAGGACACAACTATTGACAGAGAATGCAGCCATGGGAATACTCCTCGTGCTCATTTTCCTCTCTATCTTTTTAAATACCAGACTAGCATTTTGGGTGGCTTTTGGTTTACCTATATCCTTTTTAGGAATGTTCGTGTTTGCGGGATTCTTTGGAGTAACTATCAATGTTCTTTCCCTTTTCGGAATGATCATCGTGATTGGTATTTTAGTGGATGACGGTATCGTTGTTTCGGAAAACATCTATCACCACTTTGAGTTAGGCAAGACTCCTATTCAAGCAGCTATCGATGGCACTATGGAAGTTATTCCCGCCATTGTTTCTGCTATTATTACTACGATGCTTGCATTCTCTACATTTCTATTTTTAGAAGGGAGAGTCGGTGAGTTTTTTGGAGAGGTGGCAGTTATCGTAATCTTAACCCTAACCATTTCACTTATTGAAGCTTTATTAATACTACCTGCTCATATTGCGCATTCCTCAGCTTTAGTGAAGAAAGAAGATAGGAAGGAAAAGAAAGGCATCTTTGCAAAAATATTCGCTGGCCTAAGAAAGGTCAACGAGTATGGAGATAAATTAATGGCTTTCATGAGAGACAGAATGTATGCTCCGGTACTGAAGTTTGCATTGAGCTATAAAATCTTTTCTTTTGCGGTGTTAATCAGCATGTTCATCCTCACTTTTGCATCCATCCAAGGTGGAGTAATCGGTACTACTTTCTTCCCAGCTATATCAAGCGATCGAGTAAGTATTAGTTTAAAAATGCCCGAAGGGACCAATATTGAAATTACAGATTCCATCATTTCAATCATCGAGGAAAAAGCCTGGATTGTTAACGAGGAATTTACTAAAAAACAAACCGGTAATATACCCGTAGTAGAGAACGTCATTAAAAGTTTAGGAAGTGGTACTGCAAATGCATCCTTACGAATAAATCTATTGCCTGGAGATCGCAGAGATTTTGCTACTTCAGAAATTGCGAATAGACTAGAAGAATTAGTAGGACCTATTTATGGGGTAGAAACTTTGAATTATGGTGATGGCGGAAACTTTGGTGGTTCACCAGTAGCCGTATCGCTTTTAGGTAGTAACATTGCCGAACTAAAGGCAGCGAAAGCTGAGCTCAAAGAACAATTAAACCGCAACCCTTTATTAAAGAATGTTACGGATAATGACCCTTCAGGTATTAAAGAAATTAATGTCACACTGAAACCAAGTGCTTATCTACTAGGACTTAAAACTAGTGATGTAATGAGTCAAGTTAGATCAGGCTTCTTTGGTTTCCAAGCGCAACGTTTTCAGCGTGGACCAGATGAAATTAAAGTTTGGGTTCGTTATAATGAAGAGTATCGTTCTTCTATTCAAAACTTGGACGACATGAAAATTGTTACACCAAGCGGAACGCGCGTAGCATTTGGTGAAATAGCGGAATATTCAATAGCTAGAGGTGAGGTAGTAATCAATCACTTAAACAGTTTAAGAGAGATTCAGTTAACCGCTGATTTAAAAAGTTCTAAAACTAGTGCTACAGATGTTAATGATGACATACGAATGAATATTGTTCCTGGTCTCCAAGCTAAGTACCCTTCAATTAGTGCACTTTATGAAGGACAAAATAGAGAAGCTGGCAAGTTTATCAATTCATCTAAAGCCGTGCTTCCTGTAATTATATTGCTCATTTACGTGACTATTGCTTTTACCTTCAGATCTTATTCTCAGCCCTTACTCCTCTTATTCCTGGTTCCTTTCAGTTTGATTGGTGTGGGTTGGGGACATTATTTCCACGGCATAAAGATTAATGTGCTTTCCTTCTTGGGTATCATAGCCTTAATTGGTATTATGGTGAATGATGGACTGGTCTTAATAACTAAATACAATCTAAATTTAAAGCGCGGCATGAGCTTCGAAGACAGCATAATGGAAGCAGGGAAGTCTAGGTTTAGAGCTATTTTCTTGACCTCAATAACTACCGCCGCCGGCTTAGCTCCTTTAATATTTGAAACTAGTAGACAAGCTCAATTCTTAATTCCAATGGCCGTTTCTATTGCCTACGGAATTATAGTAGCCACCTTTTTAACCTTGTTAGTCTTGCCAATGTTTTTAGCGACGACCAATTTTATCAAAGTCTTTTTTAAATGGTTGTTTACGGGGAAGGATGTCAGCTTAGAAGAAGTTGAGCGAGCAGTAATTGAATTAAAATCAGAAGAAGACGTTTAGATCATAATTATGAAAAAGAGTATAATCATTTTAAGTTCAATTTTGTTTGGGGTTTTCACCCAATCACTAATAGCTCAAGAACTCCTTAGTCCTCAGGATGTGGTGAAGCGTGCCTTGGAGAATAACTTTGGCGTGCAAATGAGTGGGAACAATTTAGAAATCGCAGCCAATAACAAGTCCATACTAAATACGGGCTTCTTACCTACTGTCGGTGCTTCAGCTGGAGCAAATTACAACTTGAATAACCTTGTAGCAAATTTCCAAAATGGAACTACTACTGAACTGAACGGAGCACATTCCAGTTCTTTCAATGCAGGCGCAAATCTAAACTATACCTTGTTTGATGGTTTAGGACGTTGGTACAATTACAAGCAATTGAAAGAGCGCTATCACTTATCAGAACTGGAAGCAAAGGCTACTATGGAGAATGCTGTTTTTGATGCTATGAATGCCTATTATGACGTGGCCGTTCAAACTATTAATGTGAATACGCTTAAAGAGGCAGTTCAAGTATCTGCCAATCGATTAGAGCGTGAAGAGAACAGCTTCAATTTTGGTCAAAGCAATAAATTGGCTTCCTTGAATGCTGAAGTGGACCTCAATACAGACAGCATTAATTTAATGAATGCTGAATTGGCCTTGGGTAATAGCATGAAAAATTTAAATGCGCTTTTACTCCAAGATTTAATGACAGCATACCGCATCAATACTGACATTACTTTCATGACGGCTATGAGTAAAGAAGTCTTAAAAAAATCCATGCTAGAGAATAATTCCATGCTTAAACAAGCAGAGCAAAACAGGCATTTAAACGAATACAGCGTACAAATCAATCGGGCACGATATTTACCGAGTTTAAGCGCTACCGCACAATATGGGTGGAATAGAAACAACAATAATGAAGCTTCATTCTTAGCTTCTTCTACGTCCTATGGACTGAGTGCTGGAGCTACGCTTTCTTGGACATTGTTTGATGGAGGGTCAACACGGACTATGGTTCAAAATACTAAGTTGAGCAATGCAAATCTAGGTTTACAGGTAGAAGAGACTAAAAACAATTTGAATAGAGATTTTGAATTAGCTTGGGCCAATTATCAAAATGGCTTATACCAATATAATGCCCTAGAGAAAAATTTAGTGAGTAGTCAATATAACTTCCAAAGAACTAACGAACAGTTTAAATTGGGTCAAGTAGGTTCAGTCGATTTTAGACAAGCTCAACAAAATCTATTGACGGTTGCCAATCAAGTAACTCAAGCTAAGTTTAGTGCAAAAGTTGCTGAATTGCGTTTACTACAATTAAGTGGTTTGTTATTGGAAACGAATTTCTAAGCGTACTTATTCAACTTCAGCTCCTCACATGAGGCATCCACACCGAACTTTCCCGTCGGGTGGAAATACCTGACCGCACAGAAGACTTTGTTTCGTTCATTTTTCCTTGATGAAAACTTAGCGAAGCAATCTCATGAATACCTTTGAAAAGTCAATTATTGAGTAAACGAAGCAAAGAATCAAGACTTTAAATAAAATCACTCTTGAAGCTTCATTATACCTAAGTGCGGCTGAGCGAGCTTCCAACAAGTTGTCAGCTTCTCAGTCTTTCTAAGGTCTAAGCTCGATTCTCAAGTCATTTAATTTAAGGTCGATTCCAGTTTTGCAGCAGTAGGGTCTCTCTTAGATGACCCTGTTGCAATATATTGACTATCAGCTACTGAAAAGCATTTTCTCCAGTAACATCCATTCCTGTAATTAACAAGTGAATGTCGTGAGTTCCTTCATAGGTAATCACACTTTCTAAGTTCATAGAATGACGCATAATACTATAATCACCACTGATACCCATTCCACCCAACATTTGACGAGCTTCTCGAGCAATCTTAATAGCAACCTCGCAAGAGTTACGTTTGGCCATTGATATTTGAGCAGCTGTTGCTCTATCGTCATTTTTAAGCATCCCTAAACGCCACACTAATAACTGACCTTTAGTGATCTCAGTAATCATCTCTGCCAATTTCTTTTGTTGCAATTGGAACCCAGCGATTGGTCGACCGAATTGTGTTCTTTCCTTAGAATATTTCAAAGCCACATCATAGCAATCCATAGCGGCACCCAATGCTCCCCAAGCAATACCGTAACGCGCACTACTTAAGCAGGTCAATGGACCTCTAAGCCCTTCTATTTCCGGAAATATATTTTCCTTAGGTATTCTTACATTATCAAATACTAGTTCCCCAGTTATTGAAGCTCTTAAGCTCCATTTGTTTTTAATTTCTGGAGCAGTAAAACCTTCCATGCCCTTTTCTACAATAAGTCCACGTATTTTACCTTCCTCATTTTTAGCCCATACCACAGCAACATCGGCTAAAGGTGAATTTGAAATCCACATCTTTGCACCGTTCAATAAATAATGATCGCCTTTATCTACGATAGTGGTTTCCATTCCAGCAGGATTACTCCCGTGGTTCGGTTCTGTTAAACCGAAACAACCAAACAAGTCTCCACTAGCTAAACCAGGTAAATATTTTCTCTTTTGTTCTTCACTACCGAATTTGTAAATAGGATACATCACCAAAGATCCTTGAACCGAAGCTGTACTTCTGATTCCTGAATCACAACGTTCCAATTCTTGCATGATAATACCGTAAGCGATATCATCCATTCCTCCTCCACCATATTCAGCAGGGATACTTGGACCAAAGGCGCCAATATTACCCAATTCTTTAACTACCCATTTTGGGAACTCCGCTTTTTGGGCGTAATCATTAATCACAGGGCTTAGCTTTTGCTTTACCCAAGTACGAATAGAATCCCTAATGATTTTATGCTCTTCAGTAAGCAGTTCATCCATTAAATAGTAATCTGGGTGCGTGTAATTATCTTGTTGCATTTCGGTTGGTTTTATAATATTTGTACAAAAATAGCATATTTTTGTCTGAGTAAAAATAATTTGAAGATTCGAGTTTTCGAAATCCTTCAAATTAATTGTAAACTATTGAAATTCAGGTTGTCAAATGATTAAAATTGGACTAAGTAATATTGAAACACACGGACATCACGGAGTGTTTAAAGAAGAGCAAGAAAAAGGGAATTTATTCTTTACGGATGTAGATGTATGGTACAAAAGCAACAAATCTGTAAAGACCGATAACTTAGAAGACACCTTTGACTATCAGATCATTCACGATGTAGTGAAAGCTGAAATGGAAAAGCCATCTAAGCTGCTTGAACACTTAGCAGGAAGAATTATTAAATCCTTATCAAAGACTGACAAGCGAATCAAGAAAGTGAAAGTTAGAATTGCCAAGTTAAATCCACCGATAGATGGAAAGGCTGAGAAGTCAATTATTGAATTGAAAGAGAGTGTTAACTGATTGCACTAAGGTCATTTCGAGTAATTTTGAGGGGCGAGAATTGCGTGGCAATCTCTCTGAAAGCGAATCGTTATGAACAGGGGTTGCGTATTCTCTTCCTATCGTCAGGGTCATCGCAATGACGCCGGGTTTGGTTTAAGTACATATCTACTTAATATGCTTAAGTGCTTCATAAGGTGCTTTTTCGCTAGCCGCAAAATAGCCATCTACTAAGAATACTTCTTTGACTATTTTGAGCATACTTTCATTACAATTTGCATCACCATATTGATTCTTTAGAAAACCGATAAATTCTAGCGTTTCTAGATCATTGTGTGAATCAAAAATATCGAGCATTTGAAGGCAGGAATTATCCACCTACTTCATTGCGAATGTGCGCTTCCTCCTCTTCGGTAATTACAAAATCTGCATCTGCCGCATAAATCATGATATAAGCTAGAAAATCATTTTGAGTATATTCAATTGGATGCATAAGGTCGTATTTTAATCTATACCTAGATTAAAACAAAATTGAGCTATAAGATACGGATGAATGGACTTTCTAAAAAATAAATGAAAGCACTATGTAAAATTGTAAAAAATCTTACCTTTACGTTTCTTCAAAAAAGGTCGGATGGCCGAGCGGCTAGGCTCAGCTCTGCAAAAGCTGCTACACCGGTTCGAATCCGGTTCCGACCTCAACAAAAAAAACCCGCTAATGCGGGTTTTTTTATTTCAGCTCTTCCGACCTATTCAGGTCATTACGATAGAGAAATATGAAGCATTCTTTTGAGCCTCAATTACTTTCAGCAAGTCATTCTACTCTTCAAGTTCAGCGCTAAAATCAAATAGCCCCGTATTAAAATACGGGGCTATTTAATTTTACTAAGCCAACTTAAATTAAAAAGTCAACTCTATAGCTTCACAACCGCCATCGGTTAAGTCAGCTGTACCTTCCCAATAGGTAACACCTGCTTGGTCTTTTACGGTAAAGGCATAACTGCCTGGTTCTTTTGAATAAGTTATAGATGCGTTCTGGCCGCAGTCAGGTGTAGTAAAATAATAAACATTAGCGGCGGACGACCCCACTAATTCTCCATTTACCCTATAGGTTAAAGAAGTTACGCCGTTAGCTACTAACTGCTGAGAGGTGGATTCGCCAAACCATATAACAGCACTACCGTCTTGAGCATCTTTAGAGCATGAGGAAATTAATAACAACAACATTGGAATTAATAAAAGGGATAATTTTTTCATAATTTATTTATTTTAGGCGAATTTAAACTAAATCCCTGACAATCAACAATAAATAATTAAAAGTGGAAATTTAATATGTGAAAATATTATTCAATATTTTGGTGAGTATCAACCTTCAATAGCCTCTCATTTACAAGCAAATCTTGAAATGCTAAACATTACCGGCATCTTTATCCTTTATTTTACTTGAAAAACGTCCAGCTACTCGGTATGTTTCTATAGTATCTCCAAACAAGATCTGAGAAGATTCTTCAATTGCATCGGAAATTGAAAAAGTTGAGTTTGATTGGTCATTACCTGCACCGTATGTGTCCTATTCGTCTCCATTCGGTAATTCGAAATCCAAAAGTAGCATAATGCGCCCCATTTTGATCTTCAAATATATAGTTGCTCCCAACATACTTTGAAAAGCCGTTAAATTTAACGAATATTGATAAAAATCAACTTCAAAACTTACCCAATTCACTTCTGACTCAAAAACTATTTCTCCAGATGAACTAGAATAACCTGGCGCCGATCCTGAACCTGAATTACTATTCCAAGAATTTGACCTAAAATCATAATGGGTAACTCCCATGTTAAATACTAGAAGCTATTTACTCCTCAACTTCCTCACCCAAATCGTAAAGTGATTTCATTACCTTGCAATTCTCTTCACGAGTCAAAACATATATCAAATAGGCATAGGCCGTGCCATTAGCATTGTCAATTTGTGTGCTCAGTTTTTCATCCAAATACTCGGAGCCATCGCAATCCTCAATTTGAGTTAAAAAATAAGGGTCTTCCATTCTTTCAAATGCAGCCACAAACTTATCCAATTCGCTGATACTCATACCTGCCATAATTACTTCAAGTTCTGCCATGCCCATTTCTTCACCTAGCTCCGCCATTAACAAAACAACCTCTATAGCCTTTGGATGTAATTCTCCTATCAAATCATTGACACAATCACACGCCTCCATTGCATAATTATCTATACTTTTTATTTCATCGACATTAAGCTGAGCAAATGATAAACATGGGATAAGGAAAAATGCGTATAATGAAGTTTTCATAAAAATAATTTTTACAGTTTTTAAAAGTACTAAAGATAAAAAATCCATTGAAAATTTCAAATGCTATCCATATTTGTACGGCACCTGCCTAAATCCTTTAAATTGAACTTTATCTAGCTATCTTTGTTTACTCTAGAAACGAAACCATGAAAACAATATTTTTAGTATTACTGGCAGTTTGGAGTTGTGGATCTCCAGAAGTTAAACAAGAAAATTTCTCAACAGAACAAACCATTTATCAATTTCAAGTGGAAGACATTAATGGAGAATCTTTTGATTTTGACGATTTGAAAGGAAAGAAAGTAATGATAGTTAACACCGCTTCAAAATGTGGATTGACTCCTCAATATGAAGATTTAGAAAAGGTATACCAAGAGTATAAAGATCAAAATTTAGTGGTTATTGGATTTCCAGCCAACAATTTCTTAAGTCAAGAGCCTGGAAGCAACGAAGATATCGCTTCTTTTTGTCAAAAGAATTATGGCGTTAGTTTTCCAATGATGTCTAAAATTTCTGTTAAAGGAAAAGACATGCACGAATTCTATCAGTTCTTAACCATGATGGATTTGAATGGATTTGAAGACAGCAAAGTAGCCTGGAACTTTCAAAAATATTTGATAGGTGAAGAAGGTAAATTAGAGAAGGTGATTTCACCGAAAACATTACCAACTGACCCCGAAGTAATTGATTGGATTAAGGAATAATTATCTTTAATCTTTATCGAACAATTACAAACAGGGTCCTCTTTGAGAGACCCTGTTTTGCTTTAGAGGTCTCTTTGAAGACCCTACTTGGTTTTAACAAAGCGACCTGACAGGTCGCTTACTTTGCGTCTTTGCGAGAACCTTTTTAAGCCTACTTCGCTTTCTTCAACAAACTAGCTAAAGTTTTCTTTACATCTGCCAGCTTTCCTTCTTTTTCATTTAAGCGCGTTTGAATCATAGCAATCTTAGCATCTAGTAATTTCACTTGAAAAGCCATATTAGCATATTCTTTATTCTTTTCCTCCTTCGCCATGGTGCGTTTTTCCCAGTCCACCGATTTCTGCATTTTCTCAACTATCGCCTCTAAATCTGTTACTCTTTTATTCACATTCGAATGAGTAACTTGTTTGCGAGCCTCACCCATTTTATCGAACAAGGCATTGATTTTTTCATCAATTTCAGCGTAATCCTTTTGTCTAAGCCCCGAAGCATTCAAGTCTTTGCGGAGATCCTTTAAACGTTCAATGGTAAACTTGTAATTCGGTTTCGCTTCTAACTTTTCATTCAATATTTCAAGCTTCAACAACAAGTCTTTTTTTGCTTCAACGGCCTTTCCTTGCAATTCTTTTTTATGATCTTTTCGTAAAGCTTTCAAAGCTTCAAAAAGAATATCTAAGTTTAGTTTATACTTGTCCAACACTGCATTACCAACACTAGCATGCTCTTGCTTAAAAGTTAACAGGCGACTCCAAAAGTCGGCACATTCATCAAACACCTCCTGACTATAATCATTAAGAGTAGATATTTTTTCTTGCAGCAAGAGTATATCTCCATCAAAGCCTTGTAACATTCTGGTTACCATTAAGTGATCGCCCCATTCAATTTCAATATCACGGACCTTCCCTACATTAACTACTTTAATTTCCTCAGTCAGCAAGTTAGCATCACTAATCGTTCGCCTAATAAGCTCCATAGCTTCAGGCAAATCTTCTTTTCCCTTCACCCAGTTTTGCATAGCTTCTTTAGCAATTTGATCTTTGGCATATAAGTGTAACAGAACACTTACTTCTGCTTCTTCAAACTCAACACCTATCCAAATAGATTGCTCTTGATAATCTCCCCCTAACAAAAATCTTTTTCTCATACTACTTTGACTATTTTTGTAAGACTTACAAGTATACATACATGCGTCTTCAACAAATAATATCCAAAATTAAGCAAATTCAACCTGATAATCTACCTGGATTTGCAGCTCAAGCAAAAATGAGTCCTCCTTTGCGTGGAAAATATAGCTTAAATGATCTGGAAAAGCTCAATGCTAAAGAGAGTGCTGTACTAATTTTACTGTATGAGAAAAATGAAGAAGCCTATATAGTTTTTACTCAAAGGCACGATTATGACGGAGCTCACAGTGGGCAAATAAGCCTTCCAGGTGGCAAAAAAGACCTCACTGATACCGACTTGTCTTTTACCTCTTTAAGAGAAACGCACGAGGAGATAGGGGTCCTTTTGGAAACTTCAGCAATTATATCCCATCTCAGTTGGTTATATGTTCCTCCAAGTAATTTTGTTATTTACCCTTTTATTGCTTTTTCGGAAACATCATTGAGTTTCACTCCAGAAGAAAAAGAAGTGAAAGAGATTATTGAGATTCCAGTAGCCCAATTAGTCAATAAAGAAAACCAGAAAAGCTACCTCTATGAGAATAAGAAATTCAAAGTAAGCGTTGAGAGTCCAAGTTTTCAAGTTGATGGAAAAATAATTTGGGGTGCTACTGCTATGATTTTAAGTGAACTCTTAACTATCTTAGAAGCATGATTCTGCGTATCGACAAAGACCATCCGGATGAAAGAAGGATACAACAGGTAGTGGAGTGTCTGCGTAAAGGAGGAGTAATTATCTATCCTACTGATACCGTATATACTTTAGGCTGCGATATAAGCAATAAAGCAGCTTATGAAAAGATTTGTAGATTGAAGGATATTAAACCCACTAAAGCAAACTTCTCTATGGTATGTTTTGACTTAAGTCATATAAGCGAATACACCATAAGCTTACCAACTCCAACTTATAAGCTCATGCATCGTTTATTGCCAGGCCCTTATACCTTTATTCTGAATGCGAATAAAACTATCCAGCGGATCTTTGGCTACAAGAAGAAAGAAGTTGGAATTCGAGTGCCCAATCATAGTATACCGAAGGCCATTGTTAAAGCGCTTGGTCATCCCATTCTTTCTGCTTCAATCAAAAACGATGATGAAATCTTAGAATACATCACCGACCCAGAAGAAATCTCTTATCACTATAACGATATTGTAGATATTATCATAGATGGTGGAGCTGGATTAAATGAGCCTTCAACCATTATAGACTATACCAGCAAACAAGCATTTTTAGTCAGACAGGGTCTAGGCCCAATTGACGTTATTGATTAATTAGCCATTATGGATATCAGAAGACTCAGTACAAGAGCACCAAAGGAGTTAGACAAAGACGAAATTAAAAAAGAAACGAAAGTTTTAGAAGAGCGAATGGCTGAATTGCAGCACAAGATGCGCGCCCAAGGAAAGTACAGCCTTTTGGTTGTTTTGCAAGGTATGGATGCTAGTGGAAAAGATGGTGTTGTTAAAAAAGTATTTTCAAAAATTCCAGCCTTTGGTATTACAGTATCTTCATTTAAGGTGCCTAGCAAAGAAGAATTGTCTCATGATTTTTTATGGAGAGTTCATCAAAAAACTCCTTCAAAAGGACAAATTACGGTATTCAATCGTTCACATTATGAAGATGTATTGGTAACTCGAGTATTAGGGTTTGTTGATGACCAAACGGCTAAGAAAAGATTTGAACTCATTAATAATTTTGAGGAAATAGTAGCCCATAACAAAACAGTCATTCTAAAGTTTTTCCTCAATGTGTCGCACGACATGCAAGAGGAACGACTCAAAGAACGGATGAATATTGAATACAAATTCCACAAGCACAGCGACGGAGATTGGGAAACTAGAAAAGACTGGGAAAAGTACATGGATTACTATAATGAATGTATTGCGAACACGCAAAGAACAGCTCCTTGGCACATTATTCCAGTTGATCAAAATTGGTACAAAGAATACCTAATTACTAAAACGGTAGTTGAAGCCTTGGAGAAATTACCTCTGGCATACCCTGCCTTGGAAACAGAAATGTAAGTCTACAAACTTTATACTCCTTTTTATTGTTCCTAATTCATTCATTATTCTAAGAAGATTTTACACTTCTTAAGGTCTTTATTTTACCTTTGCGCCCTTAATTAAATGCTATGCGTTATCTTATTTTAAGTCTTTTATTTTTTCAGTTAGCTTTTGCTCAAATGCCTAACTTATCCATTAGTGGAAAAGTCATGGAGCAAAAAAGCAAGAGTGCCATGGAGTATTGCACAATCTCCTTGTTCAATGCCAAAAGTGGCGACTTAGTCACAGGTATAGTAAGTGATTTGGATGGCAATTTTGTTTTAAACAAACTAAAGCCTGGACAGTACGATGTGGAAGTATCTTTTATAGGCTTTGAAGCAAAACGCATAGACGATGTACTGCTGAGTATGGCAAACCCCAATGTAAATATTGGAACCACATTTTTAGGTTCAGATGCTACAATGGTGAATGAAGTAGAAGTAACCGCGTTAAAATCATCTGTACGATATGAGTTAGATAAGAAAATTATTGACGTAGATAAAAACATAGCAGCAGCCAATGGCACCGCAGTTGACATACTAGCTACAGTCCCTTCTATCCAAACAAATATTGATGGCGATGTAAGTTTACGAGGAAGTACAGGTTTCTTGGTATTGATTAATGGCCGCCCATCTGTTTTGGACGCCAATGATGCCCTTCGTCAAATCCCTGCAAACACCATTAAGAACATCGAAATAATTACCAACCCTTCCGCCAGGTACGATGCTGAGGGAACGGCTGGAATCATTAATATTATAACGAAAAAGAAAGCGGATGAAGGGGTAAGTGGAATACTAAACCTTCGGGGAGGAACTTTCAATAGTTACGGTGGTGATGCCACCGTATCTTTAAAAAAGGACAAATTCACTTATACCCTAGCGGGAAATTATCGTCACAACGAAAGACCGGGTACGTACAAGTCTACTTTAAATACCACTATTAATGATACCACTGTTAGTACTATCAACGAGGGAAACAAAGAGCGAATTTTCAATAATTACAATGTGAAAGGTGGAATTGAATTTCGACCAACAGACAATCAATTTATAGCAGCAACTTATACCTACGGTGGTTGGAAAATGATTTTTCGAGATGAGCTCGACTTCAGTTTTATCAATCGCACTAGTGGAGAGGAAGAAAACTTTCTGAATCGAAATGAAAGTGCTCGTAGCGGTCCTTTCCATGAAATCATCTTAGATTATGGATACGACTTCAAAAATAAAAGTCAGTTTACTGCTCATTTCTCTTTTAATAAGCGAGGTTTTGAAGAGCAAGTTTTAAGTGAGCGTTTTGATGAAAATGAAAATCTAATATTTGGAACCCAAAGTTCTGAAATTGGACCTTCTCAACGTTTTCGTGTCAACTTAGACTACTCCATTCCAATTAAAGATCACAGTAAATTTGAGATTGGCTTAATGCAGCAATATGGCAAAAGTGATGAAGAAAACATAGCCTATCAGAGAGACATTGCCAGTGGAGACTTGCTTGAACAAACCCAATTCTATAGTGATGTGGTTTACAAGAAAAACATCCGAGCCTTCTATGGTATGTTTTCTAGTAAATGGGAAAAGGTAAGCTATCAACTTGGCTTAAGAACGGAGAATACCGTTCGAGACATATTTGTTAGGAACACTCAAACCACTTTCTTGGTAGATAGACTAGATTTATTCCCATCAGCCTCTTTATCTGTCAACATCAATGAAAATCATCAATACTTCGTTAACTATAGTAAACGTATTAACCGACCAAGAGGATGGTACTTAGAACCCAATGCAATATTTACGGATGCAAATACGCTATGGCAAGGGAATCCAGAAATTCTACCTGAATACATTCATGCCATAGAAACAGGCTGGTTATTTAATTTCAAAAAGAAGGGTTCTTGGAATAATGAAGTATACTTTAGAAGAGAGTTGAATGTTATGCAAATTGTAAGAGTTCCTCTTGATTTTGAGTTAACAAGACAGTTTCCTGAAAACATTGGGACTTCAAATACCTTGGGTCTTGAATCAAGTTTAAGCTTATTACCTTTTAAATGGTGGAATACAGATTTGATGGTAAATGTATTTTATTACCAATTGGAAGGTTCCTTTGAAGAGGAAGTTTTTGACCGATCTAGCTTCTCTTATATCCTTCGTTGGAATAATTACTTCAAGCTATCCAAATCAACCAAGTTTCAGTTTAACGGTTCATATAGCAGTCCTATAGTTAATGCGCAGGGAAGAGAGAAGTTCACTATACGATTTGATGCTGGTCTTAAGCAAGAATTTTTCGATGGTAAAATGAATTTAGGTATTCAAGTAAGAGATTTGTTCAATACCTATATTGATCGAAGCAACTTGGATGGAAGCAACTTTGACTTTGCTCGAGAAAATGATCCTA
>JBLHMK010000052.1:0-16042 GCA_047621945.1 Flavobacteriaceae bacterium | reverse complement strand
ATAGCTGCGGCTCCATTCAACAAGGTACAGCGATCCTTTAGTGGCTGCTTTCCCCAAGAACTATAGGCCTCTTGGCTTTGCTCCACACAGGTATGCATTTCTTCATCACTTAAGGCTGGATAAGTCGCAATTTCTTGATTGGTATATGGATTTATACTCTTAAACATTACTTAAAGTAACTTTTTCGTTTAAACTCATAAACGATTATTAACTAACTATTTATTAAAACTACATCTATCTATTCAACACGCTCAATTTAAACAACTACCATAACTTGAGGCTTACTTTTTTTAAAAGCCTTAAAGTCCATCTTTAGCTGTTCAGAGAAATTGTTTTGTTCTAAACAAATCATTTGGAGGTGCTCCGAGGTATTCATCCAATTTAGTATCTCATAAGCCCCATCATCTCCAATTCCGCAATCAACAAATCCAATTTCACGTATTGAGGAAGGCAAAACTCTGGCAAGAGCAATTGATCCTAGATTCCCCATTAAGTGATTATAGCTGAAACTAATGGAATGAATATGCACGCCCTTACTTCCGTGTCCTTGTTTAATGCAATCAGCAATTGCAAATATATCTTTTGCTCCTAAGCCTAGGTTTCTTAGATTCAGGCTTATTAATTTAGAACTCTCTAACTCCAAGGATTTTGCCTTTTCTAAGCAGCTCACGCTCCCTTTATCTCTTAAAATATTTGCTATTTTTTTAAGCACCATTATATTCATTTAACAAGCTATATTACAGTGATTTATGACTATTATCACAAATAACTCCTAGCTTAGATTGCTTGCAATTACATAAATTATAATCCTGCATCTTTTCAACCTTAATCAACTGTGGTTTAAACTTCGTTCCATGATGACTGCCATCGCAAAATGGTTGAGATCGACTAAAGCCACAGCTGCACCAGAGATGATTCCCTTCTAATAAAGCAATTTTGATTGGCTCCTTTGTTGTTGTTTTCAATTTCTCGAAGCCTTTTCCAATCTCACTGTTTGGATTATCCGCTTTAATAATTGGATAAAAAGTATGTGCTTGCCATGGATCTACGCTATCCGATTGTAGCCCCAGGTTTTGGGGGTATTTGCGCGTAAATACTGCTGAGCCGAACAACTGATCCCAGATACTAAACATGTTGCCGAAATTTCCATTAGGATCACTTATTTCATCACTCTTTGCTTTACCATGATGCGCAAAGTGAAAAGCCGGAGTTACGATAACGTGCTCAACAATCCAAGCTAAGGGACTTAGCACTTTGTACTTGTAGAGGAATCTATCCCACTTTACCGTTGAATGAGAACCAATAATCACTAACTGTTTCATTACTAGTCCAACAGAAACAGGGATTCCCCCACCTAAAAAAGTGACCAGAGCTATCCACCAGATATTAGGCATCAACAAATAGTATAAGGCTGCATTTCTATATGAAACCAATAGGCCCATTTCTGTTGCAGCATGATGTGGGCGGTGAAGCTTCCATAAAAAAGCATATTCGTGAGCTGAACGATGATAGGCATATTGCAAGAGATCATCAACTAATAGGAAGACTATTAGAATAGTCCAGAAATTTAACCCATTAAGTAATACACTTGCTGAAGGCAGCAATAGTGAGCCTATAAAGCCTACTGCTATAACTATACCTGGTTTTGTTAGCAAACTAAGTAAGAGAAAGCCAGTAACTTCTTGTACAAAATCGCCTGAACTTCGCTTCGTATTTTTAAGTATTCCTCCAGCTATTTCTAAAATGGCAAAGAAGAGTATTATTCCCGCAACCAGCAGTTGCTGCTGCCCTTCAACAAAATTGACTAATTCATCCATCAAAAACTATGAGTTAATTTCTATAAATTTAGGGTTTAAACTAAGGAAATCATAATGCCTAAAGCTCCAATTCGACAATTATTTCAATTACATCCAGATATCATTTTCCTAAATCATGGTTCATTCGGTGCTTGTCCTCTGTCTGTGTACGATGATTATCAAAGATGGCAGGCGAAATTGGAGGAAGAACCTATTCAGTTTATCACCAAAACAGGAGTAAAAGCTTATCGACAATCAAAGGAAGTTTTTGCTGAATGGTTTAATTGTTCAAGCGATAATTTCTTCTTTACACCCAATCCTTCAACCGCATTTAACACGGTGATGAAGAGTTTAGAGTTAAAAGAAGGTGATGAAATACTTAGCACCGACTTAGAATATGGAGCCATGGATAAAACCTGGAGCTTCATTTGTAAAGAAACCGGAGCCAAATACGTTCAACAACACATTCCCCTTCCCATTCAATCAAAAGAACAATTCTTAGAGACTTTCTGGTCGGGCTTGACTCCTAACACTAAAATTGTGTTCATTAGCCACATAACTAGTGCTACTGCCCTAATTTTACCTATTGAGGAGATTTGCAAAAAAGCGAAAGAGTTAGGATTAATCACCATGATCGATGGCGCTCATGTTCCTGGACATATTCCATTGAACTTAGACGAATTGCAAGCTGACTATTACACGGGTGCATTGCATAAGTGGTTACTGGCGCCTAAAGGCTGCTCATTTCTACACGTTAAAAAAGAATATCAAGATAGACTAGACCCCTTAATTGTTTCTTGGGGATATGAAAGTGAAATGCCTAGTCACAGTCGATTTCTAGACTATTTTGAATACACTGGAACTCGAGATTCATCTGCTTATTTAGTTTTGCCCGCATTAAAGAAATTTTGGGATGAAGAAAACTGGCTAGAACAAAGCAAAAATGCCAAAGAGTGCTTACACAGTTGGTATATAAAGTTTTGTGACTTACTTAACACCCAAGCTATTTGTCCAATTAGCACTGAATTTTTAGGTCAAATGATTAGCGTTCCCATTTCTACCCCAGACCCCATTGAGTTAAAAGAGTTACTCTATGAGGATTATAAAATAGAGATTCCTATTACCAATAGGGGAAATGAATTCTTTTTGCGCATATCTTATCAAGCCTACAACACAGAAGATGAGTTGCACTATCTCTATGACTGCTTATCTTCTATTAAAAGTGAAGGAGTTCATTTACAATGATACCCTTAGAACTGGAAATCATATACCGCGATGAACATCTCATTGCCATCAATAAACCACATGGTTTGGCTGTACACGCTTCTAAAATGTATAGTGGTGATGTTCATTTTGCCTTACAAACCCTTCGCGATCAGATTGGTCAAAAGGTTTATCCTTCTCACCGTTTGGATAAAAAGACTAGCGGAGTGCTTTTGTTTGCTTTGGAAAAGGAATTAGATGGCCCTACCCAAGTACTCTTTGCAAACAAGGAAGTGGATAAGACTTATCACGCCATTCTTAGAGGACATGTATTGGAAGATGGAATCGTTGATTATGCCTTAAGCAATACTAAAGGGAAAGTGCAAGATGCCTTGAGCCCTTATACTGTGCTAAAGCGTTATGAGATTGATGTTCCCTTTGGCCATTTCTCCACTTCAAGGTACACCTTGTTAGAGCTCAAACCACAAACGGGTCGTTATCACCAATTGCGCAAGCACATGGCACATATTATGCACCCCATTATTGGCGATCGTCCACATGGATGCAATAAACAAAACCGTTTTTGGAAAGAGCATTTTAAATTGGATAGCATGATGTTACATGCGAAGTCCATTACATTTAAGCATCCTATTTCTCAGGAAGAAATCCATATTAAAGCACCCTACTCTGCTGAATTCAAAAGGGGACTTGAAATTGTGGATAGAGGATACTAAAATCTGCAGATTCTTGTAAGAATTAAGGCTAGTTTTACCGCACAAATAATTGAACTATGATTAATCTAGCGGCGGCACAATTGGCAGGAGTTTCTATCCACGGTATTGGGGTAAAGAATGAGAATGAAGGAATCAATATTTCTGAACAAGGAATCTCTTTAGAAGATGATGTTTTAAAAGAATTGTTGTTTAAGTATTTCTTTAAGAGTTTCAAGGAACCCGAATTTTACGGCTTCACTTTCAGTAATGACGACGTGAATTTGAATCCTATGTTCAATTTTGCACGAGCTATTTTTCAGGATCCAACATTGCTACATAACCAATCTGTTTTCATTGCGAAGCACTTGTATGAGCAAAGCAGTCACCCAAATATAAAGCCAGGTGACCTAATGGTTGCATTTATCGAAGACTTAGTGATAGATGATCAAATGCAAAACGCGATTGGAATTTTTAAGTCGGAGTCGAAAGATGCTTTTCTACAGTTTAAACACCAAGCTAAGCAGATAGACTTGGGCTATGAGCAAGGGGTGAATATAGAGAAGTTAGATAAGGGTTGCTTGATTTTGAACGATGAAGAAAGTGACGGATACAAGGTATGTATTGTAGATAAAGGAAATAAGAACAATGAAGCGCAGTATTGGAAAGACGACTTTCTAAACTTGAAAGCCAAAAATGACGACTACCACAATACGAAGAACGTGATCGATTTAACGACTTCTTTTATCAAGGAGCGCTTAGTGCCAGAATTTGAAATGGAGAAATTTGAACAGGCAGGGATTCTTAATCGAAGCAAAGAATATTTCAAGCGTGTTGAGCGATTTGAAGACGACGATTATGAAGACCGTGTTTTCTTTAGTAATAAGGAAATCATAGATGAGTTTAAAACCTACAAAGAAGAGTACATAGAGCAACATAACAAGGAGTTAGATACTACGTTCTTTGTGTCTCCTAGTGCTTACAAAAAGAATGCTCGCTACCTAAGAAGTGTGATCAAACTCGATAAGAATTTCCATATCTACGTGCATGGAAACCATGACCTCATTGAGAAGCAGAGCGATGAGAAAGGGAATTTCTACAAGATATATTACGAAGAAGAGAGTTGATTAGTTTGCCTCGTCAGCACAATTGTTAACCCATCTAGTTTCACCGTATTCACCTGAAACTAAACGACTCTTATTCATTCCTTTTGCAACTAAGTAATCAACTACAGATTTCGCTCTTGCTTTAGATAAAGCCAAGTTAGCAGATGAAGATCCTCTAGAATCTGTGTGAGCATTTAATTCACTATAAATGGATCACTTCATCGTAAGCTGCTGCAGTAGCTTCCATAATCGCCTCACTCATAGTAGGGTGTGGATGCACCGCTTTCAGTATTTCGTGACCCGTTGTCTCTAGTTTTCTAGCCACAACCACTTCAGCAATCATCTCCGTTACATTTGCTCCAACCATGTGAGCCCCTAACCATTCTCCATACTTTGCATCATATATCACTTTCACAAAACCTTCTTTCACACCAGCGGCACTTGCTTTACCTGATGCAGAGAAAGGAAATTTACCTACTTTAATTTCATAACCAGCTTCTTTAGCTGCCTCTTCTGTGTAACCAACTGACGCTACTTCAGGAATACAGTAGGTACAAGACGGGATATTATTATAATCCATTGGCTCTATAGTATGACCTGCGATATTTTCAACACAAAGAATCCCTTCAGCAGAAGCTACGTGAGCTAAAGCTGGTCCAGGAATGATATCTCCAATGGCATAATAGCCTTCAACATTGGTGCGATATTGCTCATCAACAGTAACTAATCCTCTATCCGTTGCAATTCCTACATTTTCTAAACCGATATTATCTGTGTTTGGGGTAACACCAACTGCAGATAAAACCACATCACATTCTAAAATGCTGTCTTCGCCTGATTTGTTATTCTTAACAGTTACTTGGCAAATTTTTCCGCTAGTATCAACGCCTAGAACAGCTGAACCCGTCATAATTTTAATTCCTTTCTTCTTCAAAACTTTAGCTAGCTCTTTAGAAACATCTTTATCTTCTCTAGGAATGATTTGATCTAAATACTCAACAATAGTAACTTCAGTTCCTATTGAATTATAGAAGTAGGCAAACTCAACACCGATGGCTCCAGAACCAATAATAACCATTTTATTCGGCTGTTCTTTTAAGCTCATGGCTTCTCTATAACCAATATTTTTTTGACCGTCTTGTTCGATTCCGTTTAATGAACGACTTCTTCCGCCTGTAGCGATAACGATATGATTTCCTGAATAAGTTGTTGTTTCCCCGTTATCGGCTTTCACTTCAACTTTTTTCCCAGGCTGCAAAGTACCGTAACCCATGATGACGTCGATTTTATTCTTCTTCATCAAGAACTGAACCCCTTTGCTCATTCCTTCTGCCACTCCTCTACTTCTGGTGACCATTTCACCAAAGTTTGCAGAAGCCCCATCTACGGATATTCCGTAATCAGAAGCATGATTAATGTATTCAAATACTTGTGCGCTTTTTATTAAAGCCTTAGTAGGGATACAACCCCAGTTTAGACAAACACCGCCTAATGATTCTTTTTCAACAACTGCTGTCTTCAATCCTAATTGAGAAGCACGGATCGCAGTGACATAGCCACCAGGCCCACTTCCCAAAACAATTACATCGTAATTCATATAAATTTACTCGTTTGGTTTGAGCCTCAAAGATAAGAAATATTGAGGGCTAAATTTTAATTTTTGTTCACAAAGCTGCGCCTAGTCAGCTTGCAGATTTGATAAACTTTCTCCGCTGATTACAATTACGCCTGATTTAGGAACAGCATCTCCGCCATCAGGCCAGTTACTGGTCAGTGCATCTAAACTTTGAGAGGCTTCACCTGGATGTTGTATACTTAGAAACAAATGCTTCCCATCTGGATGGAAAAATGGACCTGTGAATTCAGATTCATGAGGGGCCGTGGCCACTCGAATAATCTCTCCTGCCTTTTCTCCACTTCTAGGCACTAAGAACAAGCTATTGCAAGGCATGAATTCATAGCCAGCTGTTCCTAAGGAATATCCTCCAACATCTGTCGTGAACCATAAATTACCTTTTAGGTCGAATGCCAAATTATCAGGACTTGAGAAGCCTGCTTCTTTACTTCCCGCGAGGAAGGTTTCCGTTTTAAAGGTCAATCCGGTCTTATCCGCACTATCTTCAGTTAACTTCATAATAGAACCGTGTAAGTCTCCTTTCGGCTTATTGTTAGTTAAGCTAATAAATACACTTCCTGACACCGGATCAATTTCGATGTCTTCTGGTCTGTTCAGCATTGAACCTCCAACGAAGTAGGCTGCCTCACGCATTCGAATTAAGACTTCCGTTTGATTCTTAAATTTCTCTTGAAGTACAGCGTGGTCCTCATAACGCAAACTTACCCACTCTCCTTTTTCTACATTGGCCACATACAAGGTGCCGTCTTTTAAATCATTGGGTTTATCGGATACATACTTATACAAACAACGATCATTACCGTCGTCTCCGGTATAAACCACTACTCTACCATCTTCTAACTGATGTATAGTTGCACATTCGTGTGCGCATCTTCCCATGGCAACTAGTTTCTGTGCTTCACCCGTTTTGGGATTCACTTCTACTACCCAGCCATAATGTTCAGGAGCATATTCAAAATACTTCTCCCAACTATGATTCCCAGGTAAATGATTGATCACTTCTCCACTGTTCTCGTCATAGAAGTTCTCTCCATAATACGAATCGGTATTCTCCTCACAAGAAAAGATAGTTCCCCAAGGAGTCACCCCACCAGCACAACCCGCAAAAGTTCCTATGGCTTCCGTACTTCCAGCTATAGGTTCGTCCCATAAAAAAGGAATATGTGTTTTTGCTGTTAATCTTCTGTTGTATTCACTCTCTTTCTTAACTGCCCACGATCCATCTTCTTGCAATTGAATGTGAACTAAACTTCCGCCTACAGCATATTGTTCTTTCTCCACTTGCTCTAAAGTCTTTTCATCAAAAGGTGCGTAAGTATCCATAAGAATAGGATCGAAATATTCATGATTACTCCACAAGATTCCTTCACTTCCATCCTCATTTAAAGGAACAAAAGCGAGATAGTCATTATGCGTACCAAAGTAATCTGAATCACTAATTGGATCACCAAACTTCACTAATAAATTTTGAGTAAAACCTTCGGCCAATCGGACTTCATCTGCTTTAAAAGCATCAATACCTTGGAACGCTATTTTAGCTTGATAAACAGCAACTTCTGCCGACCCTGTCGAATTACAAGCTTTTAGCACAGGCGCTAGCGCAATACTTGTTACCCCTACAACACTTCCTTTTCCTAAAAACTCTAAAAAAGATCTTCTTGAATACTTCATAGCCATTTCATGTATTTATGAAGAGCTAAGTTACGCTTTAATAGCCTTTTTTAAAGAGAAGAAATTGTTAAGAATCTAAATATTAGTCTTGCGACTTATTCTTGAGAGGAACAATTTTACGCACTGTTCCTAAAGGAATTCTGAGCCATAGTCGCTCGTGTAGATAAAAGAATATAAACTTAGTAACTGATTCCGCTAATGTAATACCTAATGCAGCGCCTGCAAAGGAACCCAATACTTTACCTGAAATAATAAAAGTAGTTAAAGTGGCTACAATTCTCCACGTGGCAGTCTTAAACAAAGTCTCTTTTGGAGTGAATACACCATCCTTCCAAGCTATTTGCCACGCACGTTCGTGGCCATAGTAAATCGCTATTTTCACAAAGAACTCGATTGCCGCGATGGTTAAGCCTGCTTCAATGTGTGGTTCTCCATCAATAATCCATGTAACTAACAAGGTCATGACCATCGTATCCACGAATGCTATAATTCTCCAAGTAAACCCTTTGATTATACTTCTAAGGTGCGATTCTGTTTGATAAGATTTTCCTTCAGTTTCCATAGAAGCTATTAGATATAAAAAAGCCCCATCTCTGGGGCTTTGGCGGAGAATGAGGGATTCGAACCCCCGGTACCTTGCGGTACAGTGGTTTTCAAGACCACCGCATTCGACCACTCTGCCAATTCTCCGCTGCAAAAGTAAAAAGCTTTTTAAATTTCAAGCCACTTTTTGTGAAAAAAATTAAATTTATTTTGAAAGAGCTGTAAATAGATTCCGAAGAGGCCTATTCTTTAAGCGATTAATTCATCTTCGTTTTCCTGCAAGATGTAGGATTGATAGTAGATTGCTGCATTCAACTCAAAACCAATGAGTAAGACAAATGCATTGGCATATAACCAACTCAAAAAGAGGATAATAGAACCGAAAATTCCATAAATGGTATTGTATTTATCAAAACCACTGATGTAATTAGAGAAAATTAATGAAGCGATGATAGAACCGAGGGTTGCTAAAGTTGAACCTGGAGTAATAAATTTCCATTTTTTCTTGACAGAAGGACCATAATAGTAAATGGTTGAAATAGACATGAAGAAGAGAATCAAAATGATTAAATATCTCAAAGCATTCAATGAAATATTAACCCAGAAACTTTTGACAGCAACATAATTCAAGAATAAATTGATAAGCCCTTCACCGGCTATCAATAAAATAATAGAAATCAAAAAGAGAAACAACAGCAATATGGTCAGTTTTAAGGCCACCCACCTCAAGGTAAAGAAGTTTCTAACCGTATAAATGGAATACGTCTTATTGAATGACATAATCATGGATACAACTCCCTGTGTGGCAAAGTACAGGGTTAGCAAGGCACCAAAAGACAAAAGCCCTTCCCTTGGTTGATTAATGACATCGTCTACGGTAGTCAGAATAAAGGAGTTGACTACTTTATCTGGAACAAATTCATTAATGATTGAGAAGAATTGAGCTTGCACCCCATCTAAAGGGATATAAGGAAGTAAAGTCAATAGGAAGATCATACCCGGAAAAAAGGCTATAAAGAAGCTATATGCTATTGATCGTGCTCTAGTGGGAATCAAATCCTTTTGTAATTCCGAAGCAATAAACTTTATTACAATAAATACGGGTATCCTATCAAAGCCAGGCAAAGTAAATTTGCGTAAAAACATCAAGGACTTTCTAGCACTAGGATGGTTTTTTGTGAAATTTTCTATTTCTTTTTTTAAATCCATTGATACAGGCTTAGCTTTTCTTTAATATCATCTGGACAAGACATAATAGCTTTTGTCTTTGAATTTACTCCAATTAGTTCTACCTCTGCTTTAACGAGTAAGTCGCCTTGCTCATTGAAAAGCTCAGAACTAAAACACACTTTTCTACCTATCTCCCCTAATATTTTGGTTTGAATGGTAATCAAGTCATCGTAACATGCTGGCTTTCTGTAATTGACATTTAGGTTTACCACTGGAAGCTGAATTCCACGCTCTTCCATTTCCTTATAGCTTAATCCAGTACTTCGAATCAACTCTGTTCGAGCCACTTCCAAATAAAGGGCATAATTGCCATAATAAACAAACCCCATTTGATCTGTTTCACCATATCTCACACGAAGTTTATTTTCGAACACCTTATTCATAAATCTGTAATTTATTTAAAGCGGCCTGATACAAGCGAGCGGCTTTCAGGTGATCTGAATAGTTCTTGCTGAATGAATGGTAGCCTGACAAATCCTCCTTGGCACAAAAGTAAAGGTAATTATGGTCTTCGGCGTTTAATACATCTTCAATCGTTGATGTTTCTGGTAAACAAATTGGCCCTGGAGGTAACCCTGCATAATAATAGGTGTTGTAGGGGTGGTCATACTCGGTATGAACCGTTAAGACTCTTTTAATACTTAAATCGCCTAAAGCAAACTTACAGCTTGGATCTGCTTGCAATTTCATTCCAAGACCTAAGCGATTGACATACACTCCAGCTATTCGCTTTCTTTCGTCAAGATGCTTATATTCTTTCTCCACGATGGATGCTAAAACAAATACTTCATTGGGAGTCAATCCTAGGCTATTCGCTTTTGCGGTTCTTGTTTCATTCCAAAACTGCGCATGAGATGCTTTGAATTTTGAAAGCAGCGATTCTAAGCCAAGGTTCCAATATACTTCGTAAGTATTCGGAATAAACAAGCACATTACGTTATCCGAGTTATATCCCATGGCAGAAATTTGCTCTTCATCATGAATAAGATTCCAAACACTTAGTGAATCAATCTCAACCTGACTAGCAATTTTAGCAGCTAAATCTTCTTTAAAATTTACATTATTAATAAGCAATTTAACCGGTGTTTGCATTCCTCCACGTAGTTTGGAGATCAGCTCATAACTATTCGTTCCTTCTTCAAAAACGTAACGACCTGCATGAACATTATTCTTTAAGTTCATCTTCTCGGCCAGCAATGAAAAAATGCTTTCATTAGCTATGAGATCATTCGCCTTTAATTCACCTAAAAGTACTTCATAGCTAGATTCACTAGGAATATAAAGCGCTGTTTCTTGATAAACTGTAGGTCCAAAGAAGATGGTGTAGGCATAGAATATGCCAAATGCTCCAAACAAGAGTATAGCTAAGAAAATGTATTTCAGCTTTTTCATCAGGAAGTAAAATTAAGCAATAAATCTTTCTTTAAATTCTGGCTGAGGTATCATGCAACTGTCTCGCTTTCCAAACCAACGATATCGATTATTGGCAATGAAATTATAAACTAGATCTCTAATGAATTTTGGAACTAGGACAAAAGGGTAAAGCAATATGAACGGAAAGCCTAGTTTTCGTGCTACACGAAGTGCGGCAGAGGATTGGGTATACAATTGTCCATTTTCAAGCAAAAGAAATGAATCATAATTCTGAGCATCCAGATTTTTTTGCTTTAATAAGTTTTGACCATATTCACCTTGAAGCGAAGCAAAAGAGAAGTATGCGTTTTTATCGTATTTGAGTACCATTTGAACAGAAGAATTGCACAAATTGCAAACTCCATCAAATATGATTACCACTGAATTTTTCATCTTATCTTTTAAGCAATTTTGATCGATATACTTGCTTATCGATCTTGATTTGCAATAGATACATTCCGCTTGAGAACCCGCTAAGGTTAACAAAATCACTATTTTCCTTTTGAAGAATAAGGCTTCCTGACAAGTCAAAGACTTGAATCTCATTGGTATAAGCATCACTAGGTAAGCTTATGTTAAAGATGTCATGACTTGGATTAGGATATACTTTTATGGCTGCTTGACTAATAACATCTCTTATACCAGTAGATGGTTCAAAGACAAAGTCGGCGTCCAAAACAGCTCTTATCATTGGTGACCCTTCTACCGAAATAGTTGATGCTCTCCATGTACTACTTGTATAGGTGAACATATTGGCTCTACCTTTAGTACTATTCATATCAAAACCTATTTGAAGGTTTCTTGAATCAGTTTGTGACCATCCAATGTAGAAATCACCCGTCACTAAAATTGGAGTATCAAAGGCATAAGTCACGTAACCATTCAGCACATCAATATAGCTTGGTTTCTTGTTTACAATTGAACCAATTTCATTTTCATAAGAAAGTGGCTGATCAATTTCTAAGCTATCCCAGGCATTGAAGTTGAAAACCAAATTACTCACATCTTCATCAATGTTAGAGAAGTGAACTTGAATGGCAGCCAAAGTATCTGGGTGAGATACACTGAACTTGTATGCGAATTTCTTCACTTCATTAGGGTTGCCACTTAAACCATAGGCGCGCTCAGCTGAGCCATCATCATAGGCCATTACTTTGTCAAAGCAGATGCTACTATATGTGGTGTCATTGCTAAAGATTAAATTTCTCGAAGTGGGATAAATGACCATCCCAGCGTTTAAGCAGATAGAATCTCCTTCAAAACTCGGTTTAACAAAATCAGAGATTGGGGTAAAAACTTGATTCTTGATCTCCGAAGTTGGATTAAAGTTCAAACCACCCAATTGAAAGATTGTATCAGTATCTAATGAATCTGTTACCAAAACAGCAATGGGAAATGATCCTGCAGAGACTCCATTAATTTGTCCATTGTCGCGAATCGGAATTTCTATTTCGGCAGCAAATGAATCTGCTCCTGCTTGAAATTGACTCCAAGGAAGCATTGTATATGTTTCCAAACTATTAGGAAAGTCATAAAGGAAAGCAACATCTCTAATCACGGTATCTTGCTCCAATAAAGATCGGTTCTTATCTAGTCGCACATAATCAATGTGCCAATGGTCATTGTTTCCACTTAGACTAGCAATGTTTCTGAATCTAAACTGAAAGTCATCATAAAAGTACCTTGGTCCAGTAACCAAATTAGTATCTCGAATTTGAACATAGTACTGTTTGAAGTTTTCACTAGTCACATCATCTATATCTATTCCCCAAACTGGAACCCACAAGTTTTCATATTCATTTTTCAATTCCAGTACAAGTGAATCTGGTGTATTAGGTAAATCGCCTCTACCCTTTGCTTGCACAAAGAAGCTAATAAAGACTGCGCTGTCATTAGTTAAGCCATTTAAGTTAACTGGTTTTGAAGTTAACACATCGGCATTTCCAACAGGATTAACAACCGTATTGTTGTAAGGTCGTCCAAACTCATTCAAACCATCTAAAGTGGCTACTCCGATGGTAGGGGGATTTATTGGGAATGTGGTATTTTGGAAAGCGTAATTATCAATCCACTTTGACGTAGTATCCAAAGTACCGAAATAGATTGTAGCATATTGAAAGTTACTATCTACTGGCAAAGCCATAGAATCTAATTTAGCCCCTGATATAGAATCAAAAGTATATTCATAAGCCAATGGCCAGAAATTAGCCGTTGCACTAGGAACAGAGAAACATGAAGCACTAGTATAATAATTAACGGTAACTGGATTGTTTAATACCGAATCAATTTGATCGGTAATGGTATCAAAAAAGTAAGAGTAAGACGGTGTGGTATTGAAAAAACCTGTACTTAACTCAAAGTCCCCTGTTTCTATACATGATCCGGCAGCAAATTCAACCGTATCTGATATAGCTGATTGTGCAAAATCATAAGGCTTTAGTGAAGGCGTAGAAAAATCATCTACAAAAGGTAAACTTAAGGTATCTGTTGTCAGAATGAAGTTGTTATAAAGGAAGTCTAGTTTTGCTTGAATGCTATGATGCTGCAAAACGGCATTATGACCAATAGGTCCAACAAAATCGTCTTGTGCAAAGCTTGTAAAACTTAGTATAAGGCTTGTTATTATTAAGGTGATTCTACTCATTGGTTACTTCTCTATTTATCATTCTACTTCAGTTGGTTCAACTGAAGCACTTGTATCGTTCTTTAAACTTTGCAATCTTTCGCTTACCTCTTCAGGTAAGTCTTGACGCAACCAAATATCTATGGTACTTCCTACTCGAATGTCTTCATTCCCAAAATCAGGGAGTTGCTTGTATATTACTGCACTTGAAGAATCTATTAAGTCCTCTTCATCATAGATAGCTGTTCCAAAATTAAGGTCAGCATTCATTACAAACTCTGCTTCAGCTAAAGTCTTTCCTAAGAGTAAAGGAACTTTTACTTTGTTAGCGCCAGCCTTCTCTCCTACAATTAAGTCAATCTTACTTCCATATTGGGCTTTATCTCCGCATTTAACTTCTATGTCATTATAGAACATTTTTAAAATCGGATTCCCCTCTTTTAACTCCTCCATTGGTTTATAGCTAATCTCCCCTATTTCAAGTCCCAACTGCGGTAAGCGCTCAAATGCTTCTTCTAAAGTTGCATTTCCCATTAGGCATGGAATAGATTTAAAAGGTGGTGCACCTGCGTTTAACCAAAGGTAAATTGTTCGTCCTTTCTTCACTTTTGATTCTGGTGAAGGGTTTTGCTGAATAACGGCAAGCGGCAAGAAATCAGGGTTGAATGAGGCTGAATCTACAACCGTATAGCCTAGTCCTTTATCTTCCAATACTTCAACGGCTTGATCGATGGTCAATTCATTAAGGTCGTTAAGCGTCAATGACTCTCCATGCAAGCTGTAGATGTTAAACCACTTAAACAGTAACAAAACAAACACCAATGATGCCACTACTATTAAGCCTATGTGTTTCCAAAACGCCTTAGTCATAACAAAGGACAACCATTCTTTCATCTTGCAAAAATATTATTTATTAGCTGTAAAACGGATTTTATCTACTTAAATTGTTTGTGTTCCCCATCTCATTTGTGATAATACTATCAAAAAAATGAGTTAATGAAAAACCATGAGCAACAGCTTGTTGTGGCAATAGACTTGCTGCAGATAAACCAGGTATCGTATTCACTTCTAATAAATAGAAGGTATCTCCCTTCAGAAAATAATCAACCCTAGCAACACCAGATAATTTGAGGTGTTTATATATTTTTTTAGTCCAATCAAAACAACGGTCTCTTTGTTCATCACTAATTGGAGCAGGAGTTACTTCTGATGACTTCCCTAAATACTTGGCTTCATAATCAAAGAATTCATTCTCTGTAGAAATCTCTGTGATTGGAAAACAGACTAAGTCTCCTTGATCTTCCATTATACCACAAGCTAACTCGCGACCTTCAATAAATTCTTCGACCAATACTTCATCATCAAATTGAAAAGCTTGCTCAATTGCTACTGCTAGTTCCGCTTCTTGTTTAACTTTAGATACTCCATAGCTCGAGCCATTCTTATTCGGCTTAACGAATACCGGGTAAGATAAATCAGCATTAATCTTATCTAAACTATAATTCCACTTCGTCAACAGCACCGAATTCGCCATGGGGATGTTGATGTTTTGAAGCAATTGTTTCGTGATATCCTTATCGAAAGTAATGGCTGATGCGACCACTGAGCATGCGGAATAAGGAATATTCAATAGATCGAAGTATCCTTGAAGTTTTCCGTCTTCAGCAGGAGTACCATGAATGGCTAAAAAAGCAAAATCAAAAGCTTCCTTTCCTTTTATACCAAAAGTATTTAAGTCTACATCAGCTACTACTCCATCTTTACCTTTGGATTGCCAAGGGATGGAAGAGATATCCACTAAATACGCTTCATATTTATTTGTATCTACATTATTCATAACCACTTGAGCACTTTTGAGAGATACTTCTTTCTCTGCTGAGGGTCCGCCGGTTAGGATTGCCAATTTTATTTTAGCCTTCATTCGTATTCATTTATACTCAAAAATGCGAGTAATTCTTAGCATATAAACCAAATGAGCTTAATAGAAATCCATAAGCCTTTAAAAAGTGTAGTTTATTCTGTGCAGAAATAGAGGGAGTTGAATTAAACTAATTGATATGGGATTGAGTATAATGTGATAATAAATGGAACATTTGCTTGTAGCTTCAAGC
>JBLHMK010000051.1:0-16148 GCA_047621945.1 Flavobacteriaceae bacterium | reverse complement strand
AAAACAATCTTTGTACTTGGGCAATGCGTTGTTTACTTATTGAAATCGATGAAAAGCTAATTCTTATTGATACCGGAATGGGCGATAAACAAAGCGAAAAATTCTTTAGCCACTATCATCCACACGGTGATGCTTCTTTATTAGGGAGCTTGAAAGAAAAGGGTTTTAACCCTGAGGATATTACTGATGTAGTATTGACTCATTTACATTTCGATCATTGCGGAGGTGCGGTATCTAAAGATGCTGAGGGTAATTTGTTTACTACTTTTCCAAAGGCCACTTATTGGAGTGATAAAGAACATTGGGATTGGGCAGTTAATCCTAATGCCAGAGAGAAAGCATCATTTCTAAAAGAAAACATTTTACCGATTCAAGAGTCAGGTCGATTAGAATTCATTAATGAATACACCAAGATTATTCCTGAACTGACATTTGCACTAGCGAGTGGTCATACGGAAGGGATGTTGATTCCTCATATTCAGTATGGAGATAAAACCATTGTTTATATGGCTGATTTATTGCCTTCTCCAACGCACATTCCAATTGCTTGGGTAATGGGGTATGATATTCGACCATTAGATACAGTTAGAGAAAAAGAGACTTTCTTAAAGGAAGCAGTTGATAAAGATTACATCCTTTTCTATGAGCACGATGCTACTGTTCAAGCGTCAAAAGTTGTAGCTACAGATAGAGGAAATTACAAAGCTGGTGAAGAAGGTGATTTAGCTTCTTTTTTATAATTGAAGCGTCAAAGTTAATAAGCTGTTAAAAGCTAGTCAGATAAAATTAGAGTGTTAAATTCTCTATATTTTTGTAACTCATAAAAAAAGAAAAAATGGAAGCATTCGCCCCCGTATTTAAAATATTTGGAGGTTCATTCCTTGCTGGAATTGTTATATCCTACCTAAAGTCATTCAGGAAAAAGCCATCGAATTGGTCTATTGAAGTTTTAACGAATTTCCTTGGAGCACTCTTTATTTTTTCTGGTTTTGTAAAAGCCATTGACCCCTTAGGGACTTCTTATAAAATGAAAGATTACTTCAATGCTTTCTCTCAGTTTACGGGAATGAGTTTCGATTGGCTAGCTAATATGAGCACCTTCTTGGCAGTCTTTATGATTGTGTTAGAGATCGTAATTGGGGTAGCATTGGTCATCGGATTTAAGAAGAAAATAACTTTGGGTCTTTCTGCCGCTATGATGATTTTCTTTACGGTGTTAACCGGTTTCACTTATTTGACGGGTTTTATTAACCCTGATTACTACGACATTACTACCAGACATGAATTGCAAGCAGCCGGTGAAAATATTCAGGTATTTGTGAAGTATGACGATTTGCAAATGAAAGTGACAGACTGTGGTTGCTTTGGTGATTTCTTGAAATTGAAACCAAGGGTAACTTTCATTAAAGACCTCTTTTTAATGTTCGTATTGTTGGCCTTGTTTCTGGGAATGAAGCATATTCAAGCTTTGTTTGGAAAGACCTTTTCTTGGATGAAAATAGTTGGCTCAACCTTCTTCTTTTTACTCTTCTGTTTTAGTAATTATATCTGGGGATTACCAATGGTGGATTTCAGACCTTATAAAGTGGGTAATAATATAGTTGAACAACGAGTGGAAATTCCAGACAAGTTAGATTACGGTTTTACCTTTAAGAATGTGGAGAGTGGAGAAACCAAGCGAGTTGCCATGGCTGACTATTCTGCCGCTAAGGCCGACCCAGCTTGGGAGTTTGCCAATGAGCAAGATAATATTGTTTTAGAAAAGGGGGTTCCTGCTAAGATCGCCAATTTTGGCGCGTACAATGAGGAAGGCTTTGATATGACAGATGATATTCTGTACAACGAGGATTATAGTTTATGGGTATTGACTAAAAGTTTAGATAAGTCAGACAAGGATACTTGGGCTGAGTTGAACGAGATAGCTGTATATGCAGATGAGAATGATTTAGAAATGTTTGCTTTCATGACGTCTAATTTTGAGGATGCGGAAAAATTCAGACATGATTATCAGTGTTCTTATCCATTCTATCAGGCAGATGAAACATTCATTAAGACCGTTATTCGTTCTAATCCTGGTTTAGTGCTGTTGAAAAATGGCGTAGTTATGGGTAAATGGCATCATAGTGATATCCCAAGTATAGAACAAATTGCCTCTTACATTCAAAGCTTATAGTAGGTGCTTAAGTTTCTACTACAACGCAGCTTTTCAGGTGTTCTGGTTTTACTAGGAGTGGTTGTAGTCATATTTATTCTACTTAACATTATACCTGTCAATGCAGAGCAAATGAGTTTAGGTGAGAATGCTGATGAAGCAACTGTACTAGCTGTGAAGAAGAAACTCCGTTTGAACCATTCACCAGGTATGCGATTGTGGTATTATCTTTCTGATCTATCCCCTTTAAGTATTCAAAGTCATTCTGATAGCGAAGCACCGCTTTACTTGGACAATGGAGACTACCAATATGCCACAGTTCTAAAGTTTGCCAGTAAGAGCTTGGTTTTGAAGCAACCATACTTTGGTCGGTCCTTTCAATCCGATAAACCCGTATGGGAAATACTAAGTAAAAAAATGTTGCCTACTGCTATTTTGGCCTTAACTGCTATTAGCTTAGCTAGTATCATTGGTATTGCATTGGGCTTAGTGGCGGCCTTAAATTATGGTAAGTTTTTAGATAGAGCTTTAGTAGCATTCTCTGTGCTTGGAATTTCAATTCCAAGTTATTTTTCTGCTTTGCTCTTGGCCATTATATTCGGTTACTATTTATCGAGTTATACCCACTTGAATATTACTGGCCCCTTAATTGATGTGTCGGATATAGGAGAGTACTTCATTAATTGGAGGAACCTTATTTTACCTACAATAGCATTAGGTATTCGTCCGGTTGCAATTATCTTGCAGTTGACAAGAAACAGTATGCTAGATGTGTTGCGAGCAGATTATGTGCGTACGGCTAAGTCGAAAGGTTTGTCGAATAGGGTAGTGATCTTAAAACACGCTTTGCGTAATGCGCTCAATCCTGTGGTGACATCAATAACGGGTTGGTTTGCAGCTTTGTTAGCTGGCGCATTTTTCGTAGAGTATATTTTTGACTTTAAAGGCTTAGGTCACGAAACGGTGCATGCATTGACGATGTTCGATTTCCCCTTAGTAATGGGGGCAGTGTTGATTATAGCAGCTAGTTTTGTTTTTGTCAATATACTGGTAGATATATTATATTCATATTTAGACCCTAGAATTAAGATAGATGGCTAGAACACTTTTTTTAATTGGCTTTATGGCTTCAGGTAAGAGTTCTTTAGGAAAGAAACTAGCTAAGCATTTTGAAATGGACTTTATCGACTTGGACGAGGAGATTATACGAGTAGAAAAGAAAACTATTAATCAGATTTTCGAAGAGAATGATGAGGATTACTTTAGAGAAGTGGAAGCAAAAGTCTTGCGAAGCATGGATCTAGAAAATAAGGTAATTGCAACAGGTGGAGGAACGCCTATCTTTCATCACAACATGGCCTTCATGAAGGAAAGTGGGGCAGTGGCTTATTTGGTGGTTCCTACCGAAATAATCATTGGTCGACTAAGACAAAACAAAGAAGAAAGGCCATTGCTTAAAGATCTAAGTGATGAAGAGTTGATTGTCTTTGTTGAACAAACACTCGAGCAACGTAAAGTTATCTATGCGAAAGCAGATATCTTAATTCCACATACGAAGTCTATCTCTCTATTGAAGATGGAGTTGAGTTTTTTGTTGTAGAGATTTAAATACCCTCGCGTATACCCTCGCTCGCGTCTCGCGAGTGTGTTTAACTGATAGTTTATACAATTCGCTCAATGTTGAGTGATCTTTTTGCTTTATGTATTTGAACTTGCTCTATCTTATCAAACTGACATTTCCAGAAAGACTTTCTTTCTTATTGGTCAATTCTTTGGTGTACTCGACATAGTAAGTATAGGTTCCTATCTCGGCGTTCCTACCTGTATAGGTGCCGTCCCAACCTTGTCTCCAGTCATCCGTGCTGTAAACTAATTCACCCCATCTATTAAATATAGAGAATTGGAAGAAGCTAAAACCTTCTTCACAAGTAGTAACAACCCTAAAAATATCGTTAGTTCCACTTGCGTTAGGACTAAAACCTGTAGGAGCTAGAACTACACAATTCGAAATACAATTTTCAAGCGTAATATCTATAGTATCACTCATCAAGCATGTCGTCCCGTTCTCTATGAAGTTGACAATGTATTCACCGCTTGCATCAGGAACAATACTTGGCCCGAATGCACCATTACTCCATACATAGTTAGATCCATTGTAGTTCACGGTAACTACATCGATTTCATGCAAGCAGAATGTAGTGTCGGGTATCGGGTTATTTACTGTATGTGGCTCATAAACTTCTAAGTTTAAACTTTCGCTATATGTGTTGCCACATTCATCTATCATCTGAACAGTGTAGGTGTTCAGATTTAAACTAATGTCTAAGTTGAAACTTAACTCATTACTTGAAGCACCTAAGTAGTCTGGGTTGCCCACAAGACTTTGATTGCCTGAACCCTCATTAACAAACCATTCGAAATTGGTCATGTTGTTTGATGAAATAATTATAGTTCGAGCTAATCCATCACAAACGATGATGTTATCTAAGGCCTGGAAATTTCCAATTAAGTTGATATCTAGAATAGTTGTAATAGTACTATCGCAATTATTTGAATTACCTAAAGTAACAGAGTAGGTGCCAGCGGTGTTAACTACATTGCCATTAGGTAAAGTATAGTTGTCATCTTCACAAATAGCCGCATTTACGGTGCTTGAATACGTAGGGAGCCCTGTTATCAATATAGTATCCATACTTATACATCCTAAGGCATCTGTTCCTGAAACAATATAATCAGTCTGACCTAGAGGGGGGTTAAAAGCTAGATTATTTGAAATTCCATTGTTCCATATATAATCAACTCCTGGAGTTCCTGATCCAAATACACTTATTATATTGTTTATACATTCGGCACTATCTGCATCTGCGGTGCTGGCTACCACAGTGGGAAGAGGTGTAACGGTCAGGTTGATAGTTAAAATATCATCTATACATCCACTAGGCACATAATAACTCGTATCACTGTACATCCCTGTAATGTTATAACTTACTCCATTAATCACAATAGAATCTCCTTGACAAATTGTAGTATCAATACTAGCTGTGGACATCATATCAATTTGTAAATCAACTACGAACTGAATACTATCACATGTGCTGTTAGTGTGTGTTAATGTATCGTAATAAACGCCGGTAGAATCGTATATTACTCCATTAACAGTAAGGTTCTGTCCTTCACAAAGGGTAGTGTCTGTTGTTTCAACTATGAAGCTGTCAATCTGTAAATCAATAACAAACTGAATACTATCACATCCGCTGTTAGCGTAGGTGGCCGTATCACTATACAAACCGCTGAGTGCATAGTTAACACCGTTTACAGTCAGACTTTGTCCTTGACAAAGGGTCGTATCGATATTTGTGATTGTGAAACTATCAATGTGTAAATCAATTACATAATGAACACTATCACAAGCCGTAGTAATATAGTTTGCAGTGTCATAATATAAGCCGTTTTGTGTGTAGGTTTGGCCATCAAATGTAAAGCTCTGCCCTTGACAAATCGTCGTATCAATATTTTCAACTACAAAATCTTGCACGGTCAAGTTTACAGTTACTATTGAATCACAATTAAATAGACCGATATTAAATGCGGTATCTAAAGCTCCAACCACAGTGGAATCATAAACATTACCATTGACAACTATGCTTTGTCCCATACAAATTATGGTATCTACTGTTGACGTTTTCTGCGGGATTATGGTAATAAAAGTAGAAACAATACTATCACAACCAATTACATTAACCAATGAATCAATGGAGCTTGTATCCATTGTAGGGTTTACAACTTGCCCACCTGGAAGAACATAAGTTTCAAACTGACAGATGGTATCAAAAACAGAATCGGTTAATAATGGTGCGATCAGGGCGAAGCAAATAGAATCTGAGCATCCGTTAGCATCTGTAACTACGGCACAGTATGTTCCTATACCCACGCTATCCAAGATAGGTCCTTGTTGTGTATTAGGGTCATCCCAAACTATAATATAAGGTCCAACACCTAAATCAACGTCAATACTTATATACCCATCTGTTGCTCCAACGCAAGTAGGATTGTATAGAGAGTCTTCAACAATCAATAGGGTGTCTGGCTCTGATATAAAAGCGCTTGTTGTGTATGTACACCCAGCGTCATCTGTAACGAGAATATCGTAAGTTCCACCTGGCAACAGGGTAGTAGTATTGCTGGTTAACGCACTAGCGAGAGTCGATCCACCTGCAGGACTCCAAGTATAATCATAAGGAGGAACCCCACCGAATACTGATATTGTGGCACTACCATTGTTACTTCCTGCACAACTTATATTGCTTGAATTACTAATGAAGCCAACCAGTGTTCCTGGATTAGGATTAACAGTAGCGAGGATGGAATCAACGCAAGCGAAAGTTAAGTCGGTAACTAAAACGACATAGTTGCCAATAGCTAAACCAGTTGCCGTTGAAGTTGTCTGCATAGCTGGATCGTTCCAAGCATATGCATAATTTCCGCTTCCTCCAGAAACGTTTACTGAAGCTGTTCCATCGGGCCCACAAATTGTATTGGTAGCAGAACTCGTTAAATCTAGGTCAATGATATTAAAGTTCACTTCATCGGTTGACGAACATAGTCCAGTAGAATCTAACAAGCTAACGATGTATGTTGTACTGTCAGTTGGCAAGGCGTTAACCGTGTATGTATTATTAAAATCTAAACCTGTAGCTGGATTCCAAACAATAGTTCCATTGGGAACTCCACCGCTTACCGTTAAACTAACGGGCATATATGCTTCTAAGCATGTTGTAACATCGGCGGGCACTACAATAGATGGTTGCTCTTCAACATATAAGTCAAGTGTAACTGGTGTCGATAGCCCACAACAATTAGTCTCAAAAATTAATTCTATGGTAAATATTCCTGGGGTAGTAAAAGTTATCCCAGTCAATGAAGCAAATGAAACTCCGTCGTAGTTGTTGGGAGTAGCTCCTCCGCCTAAATCCCAATGATATTGGTAGCCAACACCACCGTTAGTTGAATTAAAATCTACACTTTCTCCTGCGCATATTCTAAATTGTCCTTGTATGAAAGGAGCGGAAGTTGTAAATGCGGGTAAGACTAAAGCATCAAGAATAATATTGTTAAATCCAGTATAGGTGCTCGTATTGTATTGAATATCTTTTCTTCCAAGGTTACTATATTGTGAGGTTACCGTTGAGCCGCTTGCAGAAGCAGGGGTGCTTCCTGTTCCGAAATCCCAATTAGAACTGGTAGTATTAAAAAATTCTGTGTTAGTAGCTGTGCAAGCGATGTCATTCATTCTAATGATTGGTTGCGCAGCAAGATTGAAATTATTGTTATTAGTAGCTAGAGCTGTTCCGCTTGCTCTAAATACATTAATAGATTCTCCATTAGCTCCAGTTCCGCCAGCACCTCCAGTTCCGCCAGTACCGCCGGCACCGCCGTCGCCTCCTTCACCAACTTCACCTGAGCAACTTGTTCTACCATTTGCGCCTATTCCGCCGAGACCTCCAGTACCACCTGTACCTCCTGGGCCACCTAGTCCAAAGTTGCCTGCGGTTACATTAGCATCATTTATAACTCCATTTACACCATTATTTGTAAGGAAAACTCCATAGGATGAGCCTCCGCCCAATCCACCAGTTCCAGCGAGTGCGCCTTGGCCACCGCCTCCTCCGCCACCGCCGCCATTGCCTGGACCATTATCGCAAAAAGTGCAATCTTGGCGACCACCACCACCACCTCCGCCACCACCGGATCCACCTGTTCCATCACCTCCAGCGCCACCTGCACTTCCAGGAACAAAATAATTACTTACTATCGAACCACTAGGACCGCCTGAACCAGTGGTGCCTGCAATGCCGTTTACGCCAGCACTTCCATTTACACCATCACCACCTGGGTCTCCTTGCCCACCTCGGTTTCCGCCACCACCACCAGCACCTGTCGCACTGCTGCCACCTGCTGCACCAACGCCAGCATTATTATTTGAACATTCGTCACCACCAGCACCAGCACCTCCTCCAGAACCCCCATTTCTAGCTGCAGCCGCGTTTCCCCCAGCTCCATTATTTTGAGTGTTATTTGTGGCTGCACCCCCTAAACCACCTGAGGCTCCACCTGCTCCTGAACCTCCGTTTCCACCAGCACCACCTGCATCACCACTACCAAAGGTGCAATCACCTCCATCACAGCTGCCAGTTCCACCAGCTCCGCCATTACCACCTAGTGCTCCTGCGGCACCTATAGCACCAGCATTTCCATCTGAAGCATTTCCAGCGAATACTTGAGCTCTAACTAGATTATAATTATCGCAAGAGTTTAAATATAAACCATAAGTAGAAACAGCATTGTTTCCTGGTTTTGGTAGACCAATCAAATCTTCAACTTCAATAGTAATATCTTGAAAACGGAATCCTGTTTGGCCATTTATCTCAATTGCCACTACTCTTGGGCTAGCTCCAGCTTCATCGCCTATACCAATTGATACCATAGTATTGGATAAAGTTGCTGTTCTAAGAATCCTTGTGGCACCTGGAGTACTGAATTTATCCCAATTTAAAACAGGGTTGAAGCCTCCTTCTAAAGTGATATAGCTTGTTACTTTATTTATAGTACTATCTGTAATGTAGTCACCAATTCCCATCTTTACTATAGTTCCGTTACATGCTCCAGCTTCAAGTGCTGTTTCTAAATCCATTGGATCATTTTTAGACCCTATTCCGGTTGAACTGCCGGTTGGAGTTACATATAGTACATTACATACGTTGCCAGTTGGCGCCGCTATGGTTAAAGTTGCCAAGGCTGAGGATGAGCATCCTAGAACGTCAGTTGCCGTTACGGTGTAGGTAGTAGTTGCCGCTGGACTTACGCTTATATCCTGTGTGGCAAATGCACCAGGGCTCCATGAATAACTAGTTGCAGTTGGACTAATAGCTGAAAGAGTAGTGCTTTGACCACTGCAATTGAAAGCATTATTAGGACTAACCGTTATATTAGGGTTTGGGGCAATATAAATGGTAAGATTATCTGAGATGTCACATCCATCAGGGAATGTCGCATTGACCGTATAAGTAGTTGTCGTCAAAGGAGTAGCTGTTACAGAAGCGCCGGAAGTGCCAGAAAGATTAAGTGCTGGTGACCAAGTGTAAGAGCTTGCCGCTGGAGAAGATGTAGCGGATAGGGTAGAAATTGATCCTAGACAAATTGAATCATTTGGTCCAGCTTCTAAAGTGTTGGGGCTAGGAAGAACTTCAACAATATAAGTATATGTTCCTTGACCAATGATTGGGCAGGCATCATCTTCTACATTAACTGTAAATACGTTTTGACCGATGTCGTTGGAAGTTGGTGTCCAACAAAATTGAGCAGAAGGCGTGGGGGTGTTGTTATTACTAAGCACAAATGTGGCACCGGAAATTTCAGCATTCCAACTCATGACAACATTATTGCTATTTGGATCACTTCCATCAATGGTGAAACATACTTCTCCATTGGCACAAATAGATGTTTGGAAGTTAACTGGACTGGTGTTTGGTGTTCCATTTACTCCTGAAGCTTGAGGGGGAGTGTTGCTACATGCAATTACGGTGAATTGCATATCTCTATTGATCTCGCCAATCAAAAATCCATTTCTATATTCTTTTACATTGACACATAATACCCCCACTTGCTGTGCAGAAGGAGTAAAAGTTAACGCACCGGTACTAGAATTAATCGAAACACCGGAAGTGGTTGTTAAAGGAGAAGTGCCGTTAAATCCGCCAGCATAATTAACTGAAGATCCATTTGCTTGGTAACAGGTACCTAAACTGAAATATAAAGAATCACCATTTATATCAGTTACACCATGATTATATACAACGGGTTGATTAACACAAAGTATTGACCCAGGTGCATTGTTAAATGAAGGTGATGAGTTACAAATTGGAGTAAGTGTGTTGTCTAGAGAAGCACCAACGTACATATTCTGACTACCTGGTCCGCTCAAGGTATTAATAGCATTGTTTCTGCAACATTGGCTCCACCCTAAGACCCAATCATCTCCACAGCCAGGAGGGAGATTTAGAATACCCGAATACGTCCATTCTTGGATTCCATAATTTCCGCTTCCGCCGCAAGCTGAGGGAACAGAAGAGCAAAGGGGAGTAATATCTGTTGGTGCACCTTGCGAGATTAATTGAATGGTCCCGTTTACGCCACAAGTTGCAGAACTATAGCTAAGACTTTGACTATTTGAAGGACTAACGCCATTGCAATCTCTGTAAAGCGTCATGGTAACCCTATATTGACCTGGTCCTAAGCATTCATATTGTAAATCTGCTCCTAATAGGTGAGTAGCAAAAGTTTCATTGCTACAAAGTAGGCTTATCAAAATGGTTAATAGAAGGCGTAAGGCTTTTTTCATATTCAATCGATAAAAAATGTATTTTTTTATAGTGAATGAATATAGGATTTTTTACTATTAAAAAGAACTTATCTCCAAGATTTTTAAACTAGCTCAAATTCTTTTAAAACCTGAGGAATCCAGCCATCTAACCTCTCGTCCGTAAGTTCATCTTGATTGTCAACATCTATACACAAACCACAAAATTTGCCATCTTTTTCAGCCTTAGAATAATCATGCTCATATCCTTCAGAAGAAGTATAGCCAATCACTTGTCCACCTAGCTCTTCAACCATTTCTGCAAAAACACCTAGGGAATCACAAAAATAAGAGGCATATCCATATTGGTCGCCTAGGCCCAAGAAGGCCACTTTTTTGTTTGTAAAATCTATAGTCTTTAATTCAGGAATAAATTCTTCCCAATCTCCTTGCAATTCGCCATCGTACCAAGTAGGTTGTCCCATGACAATTAAATCATAGTTTGCCATGTCTGTAGATTTCTTTTGATATATTTCATGCATATCAACTTTATCTGCTCCAAGAATGGCTTCAATTTTTTCTACCATCATTTTGGCTACCATTTCTGTGTTACCCGTATCAGTGCCGTAGAAAAGGCCTATTTTTTTGTCCATGTAACGTTGTATTTTTTAAACCAGTTATTTTCAATTGCTTCAACCGCCTTAAGAAATGAATGGTTCATTTCTTTGTTAAAAACATAGTAATAAGCTTCCCCATTATAAATATTTCTAGCAATAAGAGCTTTTAATTGAAGTCCTAAAACAGGAGAGGATTTTTCAACTTGACCTCTATCGATATCCATTTTTTCTGTTTTACAATACTCAAGGAACTCGCCCATGAATTCTTCATCAGCCATGAAATTCTTATCAAAATCTTGTACATTAGGGTAGTAGTTAGTTAATTCGTTTCTATGGCGATTGGAATATCCCAGAGTAAACTTGTTGATTAAACCTTTCCTTAATGCTTGAGCGTAGAAATTAGTGTTAAATGTGGTATCCAACGGCACATAGATATCAGGAGTGATTCCACCTCCTCCGTATACAATTCTACCATTACTAGTGTTAAACTTTAAAGAATCAGGATATTCTTTTAACAAACTATCGGTCAATTCCCCAGAAGAGAATCTATTGGATATATCTTTACGATAACTATCTACACCTTCATTGTAGGGCTTTTGAATAAATCGACCGCTAGGGGTATAGTAGTTGGCAATAGTCAGACGGATTTGACCTCCATCAGGAAGAGGTAAAGGTCTTTGAACAAGTCCTTTCCCAAAACTTCTTCTACCAATAACAATGCCTCTGTCCCAGTCTTGAATTGCACCGCTCATAATTTCACTCGCAGATGCAGAATACTGGTCTATTAATACCACAATGTTTCCTCTCTCATAATGACCATAAGCAGTTGCTTTCATCTCATTTCTAGGGCTACTTTTCCCTTCAGTGTAAACAATAAGTTTATCGCTATCCAGCAGTTCGTCTGTCATTCTAAACGCAGCATTTAAATAGCCTCCAGAATTACCTTGAAGATCCAAAATTAAGTCCGTCATACCATCTGCCTTTAACTTTTCAAGGGCATCTACGAATTCTTCTGGAGTTTTAGCTGCAAATCGATTGACTTTAATGTATCCAATATAGTTGTTAATCATGTAGGCCGCATCAACGGAAAAAATTGGAATTTTATCTCTTACAATTGTAAAATCTAAAAGTTTTTTAACTCCATCTCGTTTAATTTCTACTTCAACCTCAGTGTTTTTTGCTCCTCTCAGACGCTCTACAACACCTTTATTGCTTATTCCAATACCTGCCACTTTCTCCCCGTCTATGAATACAATTCGATCGCCTGCAAGCACGCCTACTTTTTCACTTGGTCCTCCTGCAATTGTTGCTACAACTAAGATAGTATCATTTAGTATGTTGAACTGAATGCCTACTCCTTCAAAATTGCCAACCAAGGGTTCATTCATTTGCTCTACTTCTTCCTTGGAGATGTAAACAGAATGAGGGTCTAGTTCTTTAAGCATACTTTTAATAGCTACTTCAGCTAATTCATTCTTGTCCACATCATCTACATAGAATTGGTCTATGTAATCTAAGACTGTCCCAATCTGCTTATTTGCAGAATCATCTTGAGCAAACCCTATGCTCTGCAGAGAAAAAAGGAGGGCAGCTAAAATTATTTTTTTCATAAATATTTAAATTAAACCGCTACTTGGTGCTCGCGAAGAGCATCATTTAACGATGTTTTTTTATTCGTGGATGCTTTCCTTTCCCCAATGATAAGTGCACAAGGAACTTGGTAGTCTCCACTAGGGAATGATTTAGTATAAGAACCAGGTATTACTACTGAACGCGCAGGAACCCTTCCTTTGTATTCAACGGCTTTATCTTTTGTAACATCTATAATTTTAGTAGAAGCGGTTAAAACTACATTTGCCCCTAATACTGCTTCTTCTTCAACCATCACTCCTTCAACAACTATACACCTTGATCCAATAAAACAATTATTCTCTATTATTACTGGACTAGCTTGTATAGGTTCTAGAACGCCGCCAATACCAACACCTCCACTTACATGTACGTTTTCGCCAATCTGCGCACATGATCCTATAGTTGCCCAGGTATCAACCATCGTTCCCGAAGCAATATAAGCACCTATATTTACATAACTAGGCATTAAAATAGTTCCTTTTTCAAGAAATGATCCATATCTTGCTATTGCATGTGGTACTACTCGAATACCTTTTTCCGCATAGCCAGTCTTTAATGGAATCTTATCGTGGAATTCAAATGGACCCAACTCTATGGTGGTCATCTTACTAATAGGGAAGTATAAGACAACAGCTTTTTTAATCCATTGGTTAACAATCCATTTATTGGATTGTTTTTCACATACTCTTATAGTGCCATTATCTAATAATTCAATAACTTCTAAAATAGCGTTTTGGTAGCTCTCTTCCTTAAGCAAACCCCTATTCCCCCATACTTCTTCAATTAAATCTTTTAGTGGCATATTGGGGTTTTTAAATTTTGATTTCGCAAATTAACATATTTAGTTTCATTAGTTAGTAAGTAAAATAGATTTTTTGTTTTTTAATTACAATTATTAACTTATTTTTGAACAATATTAAAATGACTATGATGAAAAAAACACTATTGAGCATATTTACTTTTGCAATTTTGGGAATGCAAGCTCAAATTTTTATAAACACCAATCCTACTGAAAAAACAACTTCTACGCAAGAAGTAGTTCCTCCTGAAGTTGAGACTACAAGCACTACCTCAGAAACACCTAAGGTTATTGCCCCAGTTGTAACAATTCCAAAAGTTACTACACCTGCTATAACAACTACAACAGTGACAACACCTAAGGTTACTACGCGTGCATTAACAACTACTAAAGTGACGACATCAGCAGTAACTACACCTGTTGTAACTACACCTGTTGTAACTACACCTGTTGTAACTACACCTGTTGCAACTGCACCTGTTGTAACTACACCTGTTGCAACTGCACCTGTTGTAACTACACCTGTTGTAACTACACCTGCGGTTACGACTCCTACAGTTACAACTACATCAACAAGTTCTACTGCTATGATAGCGGGTATAAATGAAGATGTTCCTCCTAATGCAGAACCGGGAAAGTGTTACGCTAGATGTTTAGTTGAAGATAAATATAGCTATGTAAATGAATCAGTTGTTGACCAACCAAGAATAGTTCAAAAAATGAAATTGCCAGCATTGTATAAAATAGTATACGATACGGTTGTTGTAGTTCCTGCTTCAACTAAATCTTACACTATTCCTGCTGAATACGAATATATTAAAGAGCAAGTGATGGTTACTCCTACTACTTCAAAGTGGATTAAAGGAAAAGCGGATGCAGGTTGTTTATCTGCAAATCCAGCAGATTGTCAAGTGATGTGTTTGGTTGAAGTGCCAGCAGTTTACAAAACAATTAGCAAGAAAATTTTGAAAAATCAATCTTATACTCGTCAAGAGAGCATTCCTATGCAATTCAAAATTGTTACTAGAGAAGTAATAGTTGAGGAAGCAAGAGTAGTTGATATTGTAACTCCAGCTTCATTCAAAACTATTCAAAAGAGAGTGTTAGCTGAAAAAGGTGGATATCAAGTTTGGAGAGAGATTTTATGTGGTAATGATTTAACTACGGATAAAATTATTCAAATTCAAAAAGCATTGAGAGCAAATGGATATAATCCAGGTCCTATCGATGATGTTTTTGGACCTCTTACTAAATCAGCACTTATTCAGTATCAAAAAGATAAAGGTCTACCAGTAGGTAACTTAAATTTTGAAACATTGAAATCATTGGGCGTAGAGTAGTCAGCGGCTTGAATGTTAAATTTTTGTGAAATAGCTGCACTGGAAGGTGCAGCTATTTTTTTTGGTATTAATCTTGGTATATTTGTGTTAGCTCGGTTAATTTAGCTCTCTCTTTATGAAGAATCTTATTTTAGTTTTCAGTTTTATTGTTTTAGGTTCACACTTGTCGGCACAAGGTCTATTTAACAACATGAGTTATGATGAAGTTTTGAAAACGGCTAAAGCGGAGAAGAAACCTTATTATGTAGATATAACCGCTACATGGTGCCTTCCCTGTAAAATGATGGACGAAACCGTTTTTCAAGATAAATTAGTTCAGCAGTATACGGCGGAAAATTATTTAGCTGTCCAATTGGATGTGGAAGATTTTAATGCTTTGATATTGAAAAGTGAGTATCAAGTAAAATCCCTTCCTACAATTTTATTCTTTAATTATAAAGGGAACCTTGTTGGTCGATCTGAAGGACTTCAAACAGGCACAAATTTTCTGAAGATTCTCAAACAGTATATCTAAGACTTAATTTGGACAAAAAGATCTATATCGTAGGAGCTGGTCCAGGCGGTGCTACAGCAGCTTTGTTCTTGGCGAAATCGGGAATCCCTTCGGTGCTTATTGATAAAAGTCAATTCCCTAGAGATAAAATCTGTGGCGATGCCTGTAGTGGGAAAGTAGCCTGGGTGCTCAGAAAACTAGATGAACAAACTGCAACAACCCTTATTAATAGTCATGCTAACTTGCCTTCATGGGGAGTGAAATTCTATGGGTCAGAGAATAATGAGTTAACCGTTCCCTTTAAACGTGATTATAGTACGGTTAATGATACGGCACCTGGCTTTATAGCTAAGCGTATCGATTTTGATAATCAGCTTATTGAATTGGTAAGGAAAAATCCATTGATTGATTTCATTGAGAATTGTCCTATTCAATATTACAGAAGAAATGGGGAATTAATCGAATTTGGCAATGATTCTAACAATACGCATTTCAAGGCCAAGGTATTACTTGCTGCGGATGGGGCTTATTCTGCGGCTGCAAAAGAATTAATGCAAGTAGAAATCCCTAATGATAAAAATGCCTTAGGTTTGAGAGCTTATTATAAAGGTGTTAAGGGTTTAGATTCTGAGGGTTTTATTGAACTGCATTTTCTTAAAGAACTGCTACCAGGTTATTTTTGGATTTTCCCTCTTCCAAACGGAGAAGCAAATGTTGGGCTTGGAATCAGAACTGATGTGCAAAAGGAAAAGCGATTAA
>JBLHMK010000050.1:0-16801 GCA_047621945.1 Flavobacteriaceae bacterium | reverse complement strand
AGGAAATGTTTGGTTAGATGCAGAGAAAACTTCTCCTTACAAATTTTACCAGTTTTGGTTAAACACCTCTGATGAAGATGCAGAGAGTTACATTAAGATCTTTACTTTCAAAACTCAAGAAGAAGTTGAACAACTAATTGTCTCTCATAACGAAGCACCCCACGAAAGACAATTACAAAAAGCACTAGCAGAGTCCTTAATGCTATTGGTTCACAATCAAGAAGCTTTGGATACCGCCATTACCGCATCTTCCATTCTATTTGGCAAGGCAGATGTGACAGCCTTAAACAAATTAAGCGCTAGAGACATGCAAGAAGTTTTTGACGGAGTGCCTAGTTTTGAATTAGAATCTTCTCTATTAGCTAAGGGAATAAACTTAGTTGAATTCTTTGCAGAACACACTTCCATTCTTAAAAGTAATGGAGAAGCCAGACGTGCCATCAAGGAAAACTCTTTGAGTATCAATAAGGCCAAAGTAAACGATAGTAGCACCATTACCTCTGCAGATGTATTGAGTAGTGGATACATTCTAGCCCAGAGAGGGAAGAAGAATTATTTTTTGGTTGAGCTTAAATAGCTTTATTAAACTATCAAGTCAAGAGCAACTCTTTTTTTAGAGCCAGTGTCCCCATTGCCAAGGCACCACTTAACACCTGGTAGCCTAAAAGAAAGTATAAAAAAAATGTTGAAGGCGAAGCTAAATTATAAGATTCCGTCAAATAGTAGATTCCGACTATTGCAATTAAACTTTTTACTATCTCCAAACATACTCCAGATGATTTGCCATCCATTATGGTCGTATAACTATACACCGCAAGAAAGATAAAAGCTCCTACCCCTAAAGACACACCAAAACTAAAAACCGTCAAGTTATTAAACAAAAACATAGCCGTGAACAAGGTCATCATTAACTGAGCCACACTCCAAACTTTCACCCAATCCGAAATAGTAGGCATGTACTTTACCTGCTTTTGAGGATCGTCTATAATTTCAATCGGGAATTTAGTCTTAACATCTTCTGGTCTCCACCCAGTTGGCATAAACCATATACGTGCTTTATCAATCCAACTTTTCGTCCTGAAAAAATCTGACCATACACGAGCGGCATGCTGAAAGTTAATCAATATTGGATTCCATGTCTCTACCGATTTTTTCACCCCATACACTGGTGGATCAGATTCCAACTCTTCTTGAAAGGTTCCAAACAGTTTATCCCAAACAATAAATATCTGAGAGAAATTCCTGTCTAGGTATTGTTCATTAATGGCGTGATGAACACGATGATGAGAAGGCGTAACAATCACTTTCTCTAATATCCCCATGCGTTTGATATGTCTAGTATGATACCAGAATTGAGCAAACAAATGTATAGGAGCCACTATGGCAAACACTTCAGTAGGAACTCCAAGAAATGCTAAAGGAAACAAGATTAAAATCGTAAAACTAAATATCTGTGAAATGGATTGTCTAAGCGCACAAGCCAAGTTGTACTCTTCACTACTATGATGAATCATATGTCTGTTCCAAAAGTAGTTTACCATATGCTCAAATCTATGAATCCAATATCCCGCAAAGTCTTTCATTACAAAAACTAGTGGAAACATCCACCAAGTAAGTTCTAGATCAAAAAAAGCATAATTGGTTTCCAACCAAGAATACGAAATGATAGCTACAATAAGACCAAGAACATCTTTAGTAATATTCGTAATCCCACTACTTAAGCTTGAGATGGTATCAGGTAAATTGGCGGTTACTTTTTTTGTAATTATCCCGTACAGCAATTCTAAAGTAATTAAAACAGTGAAAAAAGGAATCCCAAAATTTAATGCCGTTGCGTAAGCTTCCATAGTGCTCTAAAGTTAAGTAGATTTTTTTATTTATTAAGGTGGTGACTTCAAGTCATCACCTTAATGGCACTAAATAAAAAAAGGCGCTTCAAGAAGCGCCTTTATATTTATACTTTATTGATTACTTAACTTGAATCAATTCAATGTCAAATACCAACGTCGATTTTGCTGGTATTTGTGGAGGTCTTCCACCTGCACCGTATGCTAATTGATAAGGAATTACTAAAGTAGCCTTTCCGCCTTCCTTCATTAATTGTAATCCTTCTGTCCAACCCTTAATAACTTGACCTAAACCAAAAGTAATTGATTCTCCTCTAGCAATTGAACTATCGAATACTTTGCCATCCATGAATCTACCTTCATAATGAACTTCTACTTGATTAGCTGCAGTTGGTTGTTTTCCAGTTCCTTCAGTAGTATGCACATAGTATAAGCCACTTTCAGTTTTCTTCGCATTTGGATAATGATCTTTTATAAAGTTTTCAAATCCTTGAGACTCTAATTTTTCTTTTTCTCCTAGCTTAGCTTTTGCTGCTTCTTGAACTGCAAAAAACACGTTAGGTGCATCAAACGTAGCTGCATCTTTTCCTTCACGTATAATTTTAACAGAAACTATTTCATCTCCTTGTCTGGTGCTGCTAACAAATTCCATTCCTTCAACTACTTTTCCGAAAACAGTATGTTTACCATCTAACCATGACGTAGGAACTAAAGTGATAAAAAACTGACTTCCGTTTGTTGCTGGACCAGAATTAGCCATAGACAGGATACCAGGAGTATCGTGTCTTAATGAATCTACAATTTCATCTGGAAATTGGTATCCAGGTCCACCCATTCCGTTTCCTTGTGGATCTCCACCTTGAATCATGAAATCTTGACCGCTTCCTTCGACCTTACTAATTACTCTGTGCCATTTCAAGCCATCATAAAAAGGAACACCTAATTCTTTGGCCTCATTTTTCATTTCGCCCTCTGCTAGGGCTACAAAATTGGCAACAGTCATTGGAGCTTGTTTATAAAACAACTCTACTTTTACAACACCCTGTGTTGTGGTAATCTCTGCAAACATCTTAGATTCTTTTTTGTTTCCACCAGCGCTTACTCCTAATGCTATTAGAATTGCGAAGGTTAAACATGTTATTTTTAAATTTTTCATTTGTGATTTTTTAGTTTGTGAATAATTCTTACTCACCTACTTTTATCAATTCAACATCAAATATTAAAGTTGAACCTGGGCCAATCAATTCACTAGCCGCTCTATCTCCGTAAGCTAATTCAGAAGGAATGTAAAATCTAGTTTTTCCACCCTCTTTCATTAACTGAAGACCTTCAGTCCAACCTGGGATAACTCCATTTAATGGGAATGTTGCAGGTTCTCCTCTTTCTACTGAACTGTCAAATACTGATCCATCTATTAAAGTACCATGGTAGTGCACCGTTACATTATCTGTAGCTGCAGGACTAGCACCGGAACCTTCTTCTACTACTTCGTATTGCAATCCACTAGCAGTAGTCATTACTCCTTCTTTACCTGCATTTTCAGCTAAGAAAGCAATACCTTCTTCTTTTGCACCATCAGCCTTAACTTCACTTTGCTTAGTCATATAGTTGTTGATTAAAGCACCTGCTTCTTCAGCATTCAATGAAGTACTATCTCCAGCATAAATTTCAGCAATTGCTTTACCCATTGCTTGAACATTCACATTTTTAAATCCTGATTGCTTTAAGTTTTGTCCAATGTTTATTCCTAATGCATAACTTACACTATCTTCTACACTACTCAAGTCGCCAGAAAAACCTGGAGCGCTTGCTTCTTCATTACAAGAAAAAAGTGTTAAGCTCACAAGAGCCATTACCATTACTATCGTTGATATTCTTTTCATTTTAAAATTTTGATTATTAATTAAGCTGCAAAGATAATAATTTGCACTTTATAAAAAACCCCTGAAATTTAACTAATGTTAAAATTAGAAAAATGCATTAAAAGGTCCTTTTCAGTGGCCTCAAGTCCTTTGAATGAGATTCCTCCCGCAGCATTTCTATGCCCACCTCCATTAAAATATGTTCGAGCGAATACACTTATATCGATATCCCTTTTGGAGCGAAAACTCATTTTAACTTTGCCATCATCCTCTTTTAGTAAAATAGAAATATCTATACCTGCAATTTTCATTGGCTCATTAACTAAGCCCTCTGTGCCGCCAGTTTGGACATTATAATGATGCATATCTTTTTGACTCAATGGCATATAAGCAATCTTCTTTTCCTTGAGGATTTTCATTCGCTTGGAAATACAGAATCCAAAAAACTGTAAGCGTTGTTCATCATAACTGTTATTGATATGATTATGCACGAGATCCGGCTCTACACCAGCAGCAATTAACTCGGCTGCTTGAATATGTACTTTTGGAGTTGTTGCAGAGTATTGAAAATTACCTGTATCTGTTAGTAGCCCAGTATAAAGGCAATACGCTAATTCTGTGGGCAAAGTCTGCTCTTTATCTTCAAAAGCTTTAATGAAGTCCAAAACTAATTCGCACGTTGAGCTAGCTCCAACCACAGAGAGATTAACATCTGGCCAAGTAGGTTCTCCAATATGATGATCAATTAGCACTTTATACGCTTGAGAAGCATCGATAGCTTCTTGCATTTGCGCAGTACGCCTTGTTTCGTTATAATCTAAACAAAAGATTACATCCGCATCTTTAATCAAAGCTGTTGCTTCTTCCACCTGCTGATCGTATAAAACAATAGAGTCACTTGCTGATAACCAGCTTAAGAACTTAGGGAAAGCATTAGGGACAACAACACTTGCATTTAAATTTTGCCCTTTCAGAAAATGGTACAATCCTAAACTACTTCCGATAGCATCTCCATCTGGACTAACATGACAAGTAATTACAATGTTCTTGGCCGCTAATATTCGTGGCTTTAACTCGGGCATTTCATTTAACATCTTACAAAGTTAAATTTTATCTTTTAAAATGGATTGAATAAAACTATATTTGCGCAAGATTTGAAAATTAACCTACAAAACAATAAAAAATGTCAAACAGAACGTTCACAATGATTAAACCAGATGCTACCGCAAATGGTCATGCTGGTGCAATTTTAGATCAAATTTTAAAAAGTGGTTTTAAGGTAGTTGCTTTGAAATACACAAAATTAAGTTTAGAGCAGGCTCAAGCTTTTTATGAAGTGCATGCAGAAAGACCTTTTTATGGTGAATTGGTTGATTTCATGACTGAAGGTCCAATATATGCAGCTATTTTAGAAAAAGACAATGCTGTTGCTGACTTTAGAAAAATTATTGGGGCAACCAACCCAGCCGATGCAGACGAAGGAACTATTCGTAAGCGTTTTGCTGAGAACATTGGTCGTAATGCAGTTCACGGAAGTGATAGTGATGAAAATGCTGCAATTGAAGGAAGCTTCTTTTTCAGCAACTTAGAAAAATTCTAGTAAAGCAGTTACAAGACCTAAAACAAAAAACCCAAGGAGGATTCCTTGGGTTTTTTTATGTCTATTTTTCTAATTTTCCAGTATGCTAGTCAACAAGTTTGCTATTCTACAGTAACACTCTTCGCTAAGTTTCTTGGTTGATCCACATTACATCCTCGCATTAAAGCTACATGATAAGACAATAGTTGTAATGGAATACTGCTCACTAGAGGAGATAATTCTTCTGGACAATCGGGAATTTCAATCCAACGATCAGCCATTTTCTTCACTTCAATATCACCTTTAGTTACGATTGCAAAAACTTTTCCTTTTCTTGCTTTTACTTCTTGAATGTTACTCACCATTTTCTCATATTGAGAGTTCTTTGTTGCCAATACAACAACAGGTAAATTTTCATCTATCAAAGCAATAGGACCATGTTTCATTTCCGCAGCAGGATAACCTTCAGCGTGGATATATGAAATCTCTTTTAATTTTAATGCTCCTTCTAAAGCTACTGGGAAATTATACCCACGACCTAAGTATAATGCATTCTCAGAATTAGCAATAATTCGGGCCATTTTTTCAACTTCTTCTGCCGTTTTAAGGGCTTCTTCTACCTTACTTGGTATTGCTTCTAATTCAACTAAATAGCGAGTCAATTTAGCTTGATTGATTGCTCCTTTGTTGTAAGCTAACCATAAAGCCATTTGAATAAGTACGGTAACTTGAGCAGTAAATGCTTTCGTTGAGGCCACACCAATTTCTGGTCCAGCATGAGTATATGCTCCAGCATGCGTAGCTCTTGGAATAGACGAACCTACTACATTACAAACGCCAAATACTGTTGCTCCTTTTTGCTTGGCCAATTCTATAGCGGCCAAGGTATCCGCTGTTTCTCCAGACTGAGAAATTGCAATAACTACATCCCCTTGTTTAATCACTGGGTTTCTATAACGAAACTCAGATGCATATTCTACTTCTACAGGCACCCTTGCTAAATCTTCAAAAAGATATTCTGCTACTAGTGCAGCATGCCAAGAAGTACCACACGCTGTAATTACAATTCGATCAGCTTGTGTAAGGATGTTTTTATATTCAAGCATGCCGCCCATATAAATATCTCCACGCTTACTGTCTATGCGACCTCTCATACTATCATAAATAGAACGAGGCTGTTCATAAATTTCTTTTAACATGAAATGCTCATATCCACCTTTCTCTAACATCTCAAGCTTCATTTCTAGCTCGTGAACGTAAGGTGTTTTCTCCTGATTGGCAACTGTTTTAATACTTAAACCTTCATTAAGGTCTAGTAAAGCTATTTCCTCGTCATCTAGGTAAACCACATTCTTTGTATACTCGATTATAGGAGTTGCATCAGAAGCAATAAAGAACTCATCTATTCCCATTCCTACAACCAATGGACTACCTTTTCTAGCACCAATCAATTGGTTTGGATGGTCTTGTGATAAAACAACAATAGCATAAGCTCCTGTTACTTCATTCAAGGCAACTCTCACTGCTTCGAATAAAGGTAAATTATTGTTTTTTTGAACATCCTCAATGAGATGAACCAATACTTCCGTATCAGTATCTGAATGGAACTCGTGCCCCCTTTTGATTAGCTCCTCCTTTAAAATGGCGTAATTTTCAATTATACCATTATGGATTAAAGCAATCTTTTTATCTGAAGAATAATGTGGGTGTGCATTTAACTCATTAGGCTCTCCGTGAGTAGCCCAACGGGTATGCCCAATTCCTATATTTCCCTTAGTATCATGATTTCTGGCAAAATCCTTTAACTCTTGAACTTTACCTGCTTTTTTAAATACCTTAATTTCATTATCAAGTAAGGCAACGCCCGCGCTATCATAGCCTCTATATTCAAGGCGCTCTAACCCTTTAATTAATATAGGATAAGCTTCGCGGCTACCAATATATGCTACAATTCCACACATAAAATTTATTTAGGGTTTGGTGTAAAGAATTTCTAAGCTAATAGGGAAATTGGGGTGACTTCCACCGCCTAACTTCACTCTATTACCATTGTTGAAATTTACAACTTCTACGTTTAAAAAAGTTAATTCTGTTGCTCCATCTACATATCGCTGGATAAATCGAGGAATATTGTATGAATAAGCGATTGTAGGATTTCCATCCACATCTACTAACTCAGGTATTCCACCATAAGCTGTTGGATCACTAGTCAAGTAATCACTTAAAAAGAATTGAATAGTATCTGTTGTCTTTCCACCTGTTACTAGCAAGAAATCAGGATTATCATAGTCCGTATTCAGCACATCACCATAATCCGCTTGATAAAAAGTAAGTTTTGCTTGATTGATAACTGCTCCTTCCAAGAAACTCAAGTCTGGCAAATCCATAATCCCTTTAGAGACTTGCAGGCCGCCAAGTAAAATACTTTCGTCATCATTATTAAGGTCATTTAATAAAACTTCTAACTCACTTCCACTATCGTCATTCTGATATTGATTCACTCGTAAAGCACTTGTTCCAACACTGAAGCTATATAAACTATCTTCAGGGCTATCACTACTAAAATATAGCATTAAGCTTGTTAATTCACTTGTTAACTCAACGTCAAGTAAACCGTCTCCTCCCGTAGTAGGATTTACAGTTAGATATAAACCATTGAGATAAGTCAAGAACTCGTCATTACTTTCAGTAGTAGTTGAGCCAAACAAGCCTAGCAACTCATCGCCAAAAGCATTTGTCATTGGAATTCTGAGAGACTCATTATTATTGTATACAAAACCGTTTAAGCCTCCAATAGGACTAACATCGGTAGTCAAACTAAGATTTGAAATATAATTTTCAGCTGCATCTAACTCTTCAGTTAAGCGATAAACTTCAATATCCATGCTGTTAGCTAAGGGGCCAAAAGTATCTTCAATATCTAATACTAATACTGCAGAATCTAAAACAGCATTCGTTCCAGGCTCAAAAGATGTAGTACCTAATCTAAGCTGCATATAGAAGGAAGCCAAACTTTCACCAAATCTTGGATCAGTCAAACGACCTAAAGCCACATCTCCCTCATTCAATGAATTCCTAGGCTCATCCGCTATAGTATAAGCAGAGAGGACTAAACTATCAACAGTTTCTAGATTGTCTCCAGCACCTCCACCTGAAAGAGCAGGGTCTTTTTCACAAGCAGATATTAAAACAAGTAATGTAAATAGAATCAGTTTATTCAACTGGACTAGCGGTAAGTTCTTTAACAAATTTAGCATACTCTATTAAAATATCATTTTCATTATTAAAAGGCAACTTAGGTACATCTAAGGTATCAAATTCAGCCATCACTTCATCTTCAAACTCATCACTTCCCAATGTAACTGCATCGGCATAATGTAAGCCTCCAATATTCAAATCATTTTCAGTACTAGCACCAAAAGGTTTTAGCATGTCAGCTGGAATATCAGTATTCTTTGTTACGAATCCAGTGAAATCTTCTTTAATCGCTCCTTCAAAACTTTCCTCTTGATATGCAGTAAAAACAACTTTACTGTTTTCAAAAATAGGTTCAGTTTTATATTGAGTTTTCAATAACAAAGGCATTAAGCTAGTCATCCATCCGTGACAGTGAATTACGTCAGGCGCCCAACCAAATTTCCTTACAATATCGATAGCACCTAATCCAAAAAACATCATTCGCTCCGCATTGTCCTCAAAATTGTTTCCTTTTTTATCATGGAACATCTCCTTACGTTTGAAGAAATCGTCATTGTCCAAAAAGTAAACTTGCAATCTAGCTCCAGGTAATGAAGCCACTTTAATTATTAGAGGAAAATCTTCATCATTCACGACCACATTAATCCCACTTAACCTTACTACTTCATGTAAACGATGTCTTCGCTCATTTATTGAGCCAAACCTTGGCATTAACACTCGGATTTCTAAATCTTGCTCTTGCAATTTAGTTGGAAGTCCAGAAACAATACTTGAAATATCTGTTAAGTCAATATAAGGTTTCATTTCTTGCGTAATGATTAATACTCTTTTCTTACTCATATATTCTAGGGGGCTTTGTTAAGATGGGCATGTCCCTTCTTTTGCTTTAAAAATTAGAAGTGCAAAGATACAAAATAAAGTACTAAAAATATGTTCCAAGCCAAAATTTACTAGGCTTTAACCTTTTTTGGCAATTACTCATCCACAAGCCATTCACACTCAATTGCACTAATTTAAAGCCCCGATTATTGTATTCTTAATGGCTAATACAATGCGTAAAATATTGACCCTCATAAATCAACTACCTAAATTTATGCAAGCGCTGTTGGAACTTGTTTACCCCAAAATATGTGCAGCTTGCGGAGAACATTTAGCCCAACAAGAAGCGGTAGTTTGTTTGGTTTGCACTATCCGTTTGCCATATACCAACTTTCATAAGTTCGACCAAAACCCTTTACACAAAAAGTTCTGGGGAAGGATAAGCCCTCAATATATAGATAGTTTGCTCTATCTCGAAAAGGAATCTAAGACACAAGCACTTCTCTATCTGCTCAAATATCACGGTAGACAAGACATCGGTATTTATCTAGCCGAACAAATCGTAAAACGATATCTTTCTCATCCCTTAAGGCAAAGTATAAATGCTATTGTATGCATTCCTCTTCATCCCCTAAAATTGAAAAAAAGAGGATACAACCAATGTCATTCTTTTTCCCATCATTTAAGCGAAGCTTGGAACATTCCATTTTATCCTCGAGCTATAGAGCGAATAGAAAACAGCCAATCACAAACTGGAAACAATAGAATCGATCGCTGGGAAAACGTAGCAAACATATTTAGAGTAGCCAAACCAAAGCTCTTAAGCAATAAGCACCTTCTTCTTATTGACGATGTTATAACAACCGGTGCCACATTGGAAGCTTGTTCCTTACAACTACTCCAAGTAGAAAACACCCAACTAAGCATCTTAAGCATGGCATGTAAGGTTTAATTATCTTGGAAAAGGCAATAAAAATCGTACAATTCAGTTTTTAAAATTAAATTCGCACTGCGTGAAAAATACATTTTTCTATATCCTCATTTTATCCTTAGTCCTATTTGCCTGCAAAAAGAATAGATTCTATGGAGGTCAAGACAAAATCCTAACTTTTTCAAATGACACGCTCACCTTTGACACCGTATTTACAACAGTTGGATCGATAACTCGATACATGAAAGTGCAAAACCCCCTTAAAGAGGCTATTAAAATTGATGAGATTCGTTTAGCAGGACTCAATGGTAATCAATTCCGAATAAATGTAGATGGAGAATCCGGAACGGCACTATTTGACGTAGAAATTCCCGCCCAAGATTATATTTATATTTTCGCTGAAGTAACTGTTGACCCCAATAACCAGAATAACCCTTTCGTTTTGATGGACGAAATTCAATACTTCTATAATGGCGTACAGCAAAATTCATATCTCCGAGCATGGGGGCAAAATGCATATTTCCACTTTGGGGAAATTATTGAAGGCGACTCCATTTGGCAAAATGACAAGCCTCATGTTGTAGTGCGCACGGATACTTTCCCAGGCGTGGGAGTTGAAGCTTTTGGATCTTTAACGATTCTGCCAGGATGTGAAGTTTATTTTAATCAAGGAAGCGCCATTTTTAGTGATGGGCCGGTAACGATCGGAACTCCAGGTTGCCAAGACTCAGTAGTTTTGCAAACGGATAGAATTGAAGACCTTCCCAACGGATTAGAATTTGCTACTATTCCAGGCTTATGGTTAGGAGTCATTTTACGAAGTGGAGCTACAGGTGATTTCAATAATGTTTGCATTAAAAATGCTACTTATGGAATTGCGGGTAGATGGCTCTTCGATGATTTTACCGATTTCGACTTTAGCAACCAACCTGTGTTAACCCTAGATAAAGTTCAAATTAAATACAGCGCAAACAGCAGTTTGTTTTGCTTAAATAGCCAGGTGACAGCTAGCAATTGTCTGTTTACTGAAGCTAGTAATAATTTAGCCACGCTAGCCATGGGAGGGAACTACGAATTCCAGAATTGCACATTTAGCGGCACAGGACAAAGTGAAGCACTTGCTTTATCTAATTTTGCCAGTAACGGCACTCAAGGAAGTTATGGGGACCTAGAACAAGCCAATTTCACCAATTGCATCATTTATGGAGGCAAGTCCGATGAACTTCTACTCAACAATGAAAACCTCGCTGGATTTAATTTTCTGTTTGAAAATTGCTTGATAAGAACCACTTTTGATACGGATACTTCTACTTATGTGGATTGCCTAGTTGATATGAATCCCTCTTTTGATTCTTCCTCAGACTTCGCTTTCTCCTTAAGTAGCAACTCCCCTTGCATTGGGACAGGAAAGCTAAATAGTTTAACAGAAGATCTTTATTGCAGACCTCATAATTCACCTATCGACATGGGAGCAGTTGCCTATCAAAATTAATAGAGCGAAATCTTAAATTCTTCCTAACTTTATAGAGTTATGCTGGAGCGATTAGCGAGCTTATTTTACATATTTCCATTTAGACTATTACTCAATCATGTTAAAGAGAACTTCTTTCTCATTTTGAGTTGGTTTTTAATTCTATTGATTATACTTGGTCAACTGGGAGATAACTACGGCGTACCTATACTTTTCCTCAATCCAGAGTACATTGGAGTCGTTGGTTATTTTAGTTTTCAGCTGGTAGGAATTTGTCTAGGAGCATTTTACATTACTTGGAATTTAGTAAGTTACCTTTTGTACAGTTACCGATATCCATTTATGGCTAGTTTGAAATGGCCCTTTGCTATGTTTACGTTCAACAATAGCATGATTCCTTTTTATTTTATTCTGATTTACATTTTCGAAATAGTCCAATACCAAACCCATGAAATGGGTAAAGACAATTTTCAAATATTTTGGATGATTCTAGGATTACTTTCTGGCTTTGTTCTAGTCTTATTGATTGTTTCAGTATACTTTCATTTGACCAATAAGAATGTTCATGAGTATTTAAACCCAGAAGAGGACCACACAAATAAGAATGAACATTGGGACCATCTTGCTGGAGAAGGACGAGCAGACCGAGTAGATTTTTACTTGAGTCGGAAGATGCGATTTAGACATATTAGAGACGTTACACACTATCATGACAATATTCTCCGGAGAGTATTTATGCAACATCACCTTAACGCCTTCCTGATTATTTTACTGAATGCTTTGGTATTAATTGCTCTTGGCTTTGTTATTGACAAACCTCTTTTTGAGATTCCAGCAGCAGGATCTATCTTTTTATTCTGCGGCCTGCTGATTTCACTAGCTGGACTAATCTATTATTGGAGTGGTAGATGGGGTTCTGTTATGGTCATAGTTATTTTCGTGTTATTGAATACGCTATCGCAGTTTAAATTTCTCCAAACGGATAGCGAAGCCTACGGTTTAGATTACAGCTCTACCCAAGAATATTCACTTGAAGTTTTAGATTCTATATCAAGCCCAGAAAAAATGGAAGAAGATATATTGAGCACTCTTCAAATTTTGAACACTTGGAAAGAGAAGAACATGGAAGGTCAACCCTACTACCATAAACCCAAGTTATGTATCATACTTGCTTCAGGTGGAGGGAGTCGATCAGCCACATATAGCATGAAAGTTATTCAAACCTTGGACAGCCTTTCAGAGGGTTCTTTAATGAACCATGCTACCTTAATGACCGGAGCGTCAGGAGGCATGCTAGGTTTGGCTTATTACCGAGAACTCTATCTTAGGAAACAACTAGGTCTCCTGGACCACTTAAATCAACAACAATTTGTCAATAATATTGGAGGCGACCTCATCAATAAAATTATGACCACCGTGGTATCTAATGACCTGTTTTTTGGTTTCAAAAAATATACATACAATGATAAAAAATACCCCTTTGATAGAGGAACCGCTTTTGAAATTGCCCTTAACACCTATACCGAAGATATCATGGATAAGCCAATATCTGCTTATAAAGATTTTGAGAAAGAGTCTGTAATTCCCATGATGTTCATCAGCGCTGCCAATGTTTCGGATATGAGAAAATTAGTCATTAGCCCTCAAGCTGTTTCTTATATGATGAGGGGTTTTTCTGAAGATGACCCGACACAAACCGATATGTATGAAATAGATGCAATTGATTTCGGTGCATTCTTCTCTCAAAATTCTCCTTTTGACTTGAGAATGACATCAGCGCTCAGAATGAATGCTACTTACCCTTTAATTTTACCTAATGTTTCACTTCCGAGCCAACCAAAAATGGACGTGTTTGACGCCGGAATAAGAGACAATTTTGGGATGGAGAGTGCCGCTCGATTCCTAAACGTTTTTCAGGATTGGATAAAGTATAACACCAGCGGAGTTGTAATTGTAGAAATCAGAGATAACGTCAAGAACAATCCAGTTGAGGATTTTGAATACAAAACATTCCTATCTAAACTAACCTCTTCTTTTGGAAGTATTGGTGGAAACATTACCATTTCACAAGATTACCTGCAAGACTATATGCTTCAAGGCATAGACGATGTGTTGAAAGGTAAGATTGAGCGGGTTGTTTTTGAATATGTGCCAGCTGAAAATGAGAAAAGAGTAAGCATGAGTTTAAGGCTATCAGAAAAAGAAAAAAGTAAGGTTAGTGATTCTGCTCTAAGTGAAGAGAATATGCTTAAATATGAACGCGTAATTGAGTTATTGAAATAAGGCTTACTTTCCTCTTCCTCGAATTAGTGTAACAATAGTATATAAGAATATTTTAAAATCTAATCCCAGAGAACGCTTTTCAATATAGATCACATCGTACTTCAAGCGATCAATCATTTCAGCCACATTTTGAGCATAGCCATATTTAACCATACCCAATGAGGTTAAGCCAGGCTTTACTCGTTGTAAATGTTTTACCTGTGGAGCTACATGGCTCATTTCTTGAATAAAATGTTGCCTTTCAGGTCTAGGGCCTATTACACTCATGTCTCCTTTAAGCACATTCCAAAATTGCGGTAATTCATCAATCCTCCATTTCCTCATAATCCTCCCAAATGGCGTAATTCGTTTATCATGATCCGAAGACAATGCGGGACCATTCGGCTCTGCATTTTCTTTCATCGATCGAAATTTAAACAGCTTAAAGGGAATTCCCCCTTTTCCCACTCGATCTTGAGAATACATAATACTTCCTCCATCACTTAGTTTTATAATAAGTGCCACCAAAATAAAGAATGGGAAGAGCAAGACCAACGAGGCTATAGATGCTGTTATGTCCACAAAACGTTTGGTGTTTTGCTGCCAAGGTTGCATGGCATCTGGATAAATATCAATCAAGGGCGCTCCTACTTCGCTCATCCTTACCGACCCAGCAAGGATGTCATACAAGTCCGGAATAATTCTAATGAACACCTTCTGCAAGGAAAGACTAATAATGATCTTATTGATAAAGGTATGCTCTTTCTGTTCTACAGCTATAATGACGTCTTCAATGTTCAAGTCATTACATATCGATTCTAATTGATCAATGCTGCCAAGTACAGGTAGTTCGTTCTGGTTTGCTTTAGGTTCTCCATTTAAGGACACCATCCCCTTTATTTGATATCCGTATACCAATGGATTGGCTTTAAACTCCTCAAAAAACTGCAGTGCTTTAAAGGCACTTCCTACGATAAGGGCATTAACTAAGATTTCTCCTTTAGCCATCTTATCCTTTATAATCGTTAAGAACATAACTCGAAAAACTACTGTAAGGGTAAAGTGGGCGATCAACAAAAACGAAAATGTAGCATAGTAATTCTTGTAACTCGCAACCTTATCATCTAATAGAAGAATAAAGAAAATAGCTAATACGCCAAGTAAGGCTTGCCAAAATGATCTGAAAATTGTTTTTAACCTAGATTGTCTGTAAGCCTTATGGTATTGCCCAGTAAATCCATACCAAAGAACCCAAACAGTAGGGAGTATCAAGAGACCTAAAATGAAATTTTTATCACTAAATACTTGCGTTAATTCGAAAGGATAATTATCTACATAGCTTTTCCTGAATACAAAAAACATCAACCAAGCTAACAAAGCCGACAACCAATCTAATAGCTTAAAAATATGTTTGTTATAATGTCCCTTATCTAACATTAGATTACCACAATTTTGACATTATCGATGTACAAATTAGATTCATTTATAGAATCAAGCTTCAACACTTCTATGAAGAGATTAAAATTATCTGCAGATAAGGTATTGATCAAGTTTGAAATTTCATAGTAAATTTTATACCAATCCTCAGAAGCAAAAATACGATCGACATAACCGGTTTGGGAGACCGAACCATTTATCACAGATTCAATACCAATTGCAAAATCAACATCCCCCTTATAATCCATTTCAATATATACTCGTTTGAGTAATGGAATATCAACTGGAGTACTTGTCGTTCCCCTAACTAATGGAGTTGTATTATCTACTTTTATCCATAAAGCTTGCCCCTCCAAATTGTTTGGGTCTGTAAGTGACGTTCTGTTTAGTCCAGCAAAAATATTTCCGTTTTCGAAGTCTTCTATCAATGGGAATTGTGTATCATCATAATATTCAAAAGTAGGATTTATCACCAAGGTCTCCCCCGGCACAAAAGTTACTGTTGTTTTGAAAGGTTGATAGGCTGGGTAAATTTCTCTATTAAAATAATCTCCTTTTACAAAAACGCCCGCGTTCAATATTATCTGACGTTCACCATTAACCAAAACAGGAGCAAGTATTGGCATCTCAAAAGCTCCAACGTTCTCGCCTTCGCTTTCTATCCAAACAGTACTTACTAAACTGGAAGCAGACCCTTGAACAGTGCTTGTTAAGACATTGGCTGAATCTATTTGCACATAGGCAGGAATACCGTCATTTGGACCCTTTGAACAAGCTGATAATAAACTTAAGATTACTATCCCGAAAACTAACTTTTTAATCTGTAACATGAACTACTATTGTCTTACTGAACGACAAAAATAATTAAATAATGTTCAGTCGCTGAATTTTATCTAGGACACCATAGGCAACTTCCATTGCTTTTAGCCCATCCATGGCTGTAACTTCTGTTTCTGTATTGTTGTATATGCTACGGGCAAAGACTTCTAGCTCCATTTTGATAGAATTAACTGGGGTTATTTCTGGGGTGTCAAAATGGATATATTTTTTTGCTTTATTTTCTCCCAAGTCAAGTTCAAAGGTATTTACGTCACTTGGCTGTTCATTATACAGCTTAAAGATTTCTGTTTTCTTCTCGAGAAAATCAATGCTTACATAAGAATCATGTTGAAAAATACGCGTTTTACGCATGTTTTTTACGGACAAACGACTGGCAGTTACATTCGCCACACATCCATTATCAAACTCTAATCGAGCATTTGCAATATCAGGAGAATCACTAATAATTGGAACTCCACTAGCATGAATGCTTTTTACATTTGTATTCACCAACTTTAAGATAATATCGATATCATGAATCATTAAATCATGAATCACAGAAACATCCGTTCCTCT
>JBLHMK010000049.1:0-17126 GCA_047621945.1 Flavobacteriaceae bacterium | reverse complement strand
TGTTCTCAATTGTCACATGGGCTATGTCACTTGAAGGATTAGGAAAGACTAATACACCAAAGGTTTTAAGGCCAGGAGTTAGGTCGATGATGCCTGTTGTTATACCACAATCAGTATCATCTAGACAACCATCGGGGCGTAGCTTTAGTATCCATGCATCTTGACTTTGTGTAGCATTGTTAGCAATTGTGCCACCAAAAACTAAGAATCCATCATCGTCAACAATCATCGAGTTCAGATAACAATCATTATGGTTTCCTTCGTAATAAGATCGTTGCCAAACCATTTCACCGAGATTGTCGTACTTGATTATCTTGGCATAGCTATAAGGAAGAGTGGGACTCTCTACATCAAAAAACACCACGAAACTGGTAGAATCAATAGTTTCCATATATCTAGGAGCATAAAACTCTTCTTCTATGTTAATTGTATCAAGCCAAAGTAGATTGCCATTATTTAAATCTAACTGACCAATCAATCCCACAAAATCTTCTCTATAAGTAGCGGCGATAACAGGATGTTCGGCGAAGTAATGAAAGAACCCAAAATCTTTAATTGTAGGTGTAAGGTCCACACCATCAGAATACAAAACCGTATTCCATAATTGGTTGAAATTGCTATCTACAGCTATAAATTGAGCGTTGGCTGCATTTACAAGCCAGCCAATTCTTTGGTTGGCTTCAGAAAATGTTAGTCCCGATACTACATATTGGTTATCATTTGTTTTGATTCCATTTCCAGATTGTTCAAATTCGATTCCTCCATAAGTCGTATCTGAAAGTATATTTCCAAATGAATCTATTCTTGAAAGTAAGTAATCTGAACTTCCGTATCCCATTGAATTAGTATTTCCAAACAACTTGAAATTGTTTGGTCTAAGGTCTAATATTGAATTAAATCCGTCCAGACTATCCAATAGTACTCTAGTGTAATATTGAGTTTGCAGTGAAGTGTCAACCTTGTACAAGTATCCATCTATTTCAAGATTATCTAATGATCTTAGATTCCCAGTAACATATAATCCATCTGAGGAGTCGTATTGAATAACATTACTTACCAAATCATAAGTTAGATTTAAAGAATCAATTTGGAAAATACTATTAGAGATTAAATCTCCATTGGTAGTTGTTTTATAAAAAACTAAACCGATGTTAGTATTAGTGAACTCATTTCTCTCAACACCGGCAAATACATAGTTGCCGCTCGGAATTTGTTTAATACTTACAATAGACTCTATTAGAGAGTCTATTGTAAGTGTTTTATTGAATGTACTCTGTGCGTTTGAATATAATGGAAAGGAAGACATGACTAAAAACAAAATACCAAATGGTAAATTGAAGTTCGAGATATGTGCTCTGTTGTTTTTCACTTCATTTATTTCTTTAAATGCTTTCGACTTAGTCGATTAGAAACTAAGATAGAATAAATTGCAATAAGAAATTGATCCATCTGTTTATAGGTTCAAGTCACCACTTTGTTGAAGACTTAAACCAGCTGTGCATCTTCCGCTTTACTCAATCGCAATGACCTGTGAGAGAAAAAGGCTCAATCGAAAGGACGGGGCACAGATATAAGCTGACAGGTTCAAGTAACGGTCAGCTTGTTTCATCAATTTTACCGACCTTTAAACCTCCATGAAGGACTTAAGTTTTTTTGAAAGTGTTTATGAAGTGGTTCGTTTGATACCGAAAGGACGAGTGACGAGTTACGGGGCTATTGCTGCGGCCATTGGCGCTAAAAAAGCGGCACGAATGGTTGGGTATGCTATGAATAATGGACATATCGTTGAACCTCCTGTTCCCGCACATCGGGTGGTTAATCGGAAAGGTTTATTGACTGGGCGACACCATTTTTCTCCACCAGAGTTGATGGAGGAATTACTTGTACAAGAAGGGATAAATGTCAAGGATAATCAAATCCAAAACTTCCATGACTACTTTTGGGATCCTATTGAAGAGATAAAACTCTAGAGGTCTAACTTAGATTCTAAGACTTCTAATCGTTTCATTTCATTCTTATCAAAAGAACGTTCTCCGATAAGCTGCTTGATAACATATTTGTCTTTCAGTGAACTTGTCAAAGTAACTAAGCTATTTCTAGCTACGCTTGCTAGTCGACGGTTAAAATTCACACTGGCTTCAATCAATGGATTAATGAAATCCTCTTCTTGATACTCTAAACTAGTCAATGCTTCAATGGCTTTAATCCTTGTTCTAAACTCAAATGATGGTCCAGCAAAATCGACTAGGTTTGGCAATGATTGATCATTACCATTTTCAACTTTTAGTCGCAGATGAGTGATATTAAACAAATCATGTCCTTTTGCATCAGCTTCTGTACTTTCCAAGTATTTTTCTGAATTTTCCGGAAATTGTTTTATCAACTTCACCAGTACTTTTTCAATATTCACATAAGAACTATCATACAATCGAGCTTCAAATAAAGGAAGAAGTTCTTTGGAGATAACATCAACTTGAGCTATGGCAGCTCGACGAACTTGTACGTCTTCATCTTGAAATGCCTTTTTGATTAGCAACTTACTTTTACCATTATTATCGTTTGCCAATTGCTTAACAATATTTGCTTTAGGCGCGTAAAAAGACTCTTGATTAAATCGCTCAATCAAAACAGCTCGTTTGTCTTTCATTGGCGAATCCTCTAAAGCTTTCAAAGCTAAATAGCGATCAATCATGTCATTTGCATACTGCGCTTGAGCGATAAGTTCTGATATGCTTCGTTCATGTGTAAGCTTAGCGTACAAAGTATTATTCACGTTGAACAAAACGTATTGAATAGCCTTTCCTCCACCATTAGGAATAGAAATAGAATGTTCTTCGTTTTGAAGGTCTGCTAAGAATGTCGTATCGCTACCATCCTTGAACCTGACTTGAATAGGCATTTGAACTTTGAACAAGCCAATTGTTTCGCTTTGCTCCTGCACTTGTTTAATATTTAATAGAACCTCGCGACGAATAGCTACATGTTTGCATTCAAACTGCGGGTAACCGCCTTTACGAATCCATTGATTAAAGAACCAATCTAGATTGAGCCCTAAAGTCTCCATGAATTCCATTTGAAACAAATGGGTATCGACATTTTTGTAGGCGTACTTCTTTAAGTAATTGGTAATTACCTTTTGATAAGCTTCATCTCCTCCCGCGGCATCTCGCAACATATCAATTACAAAGCTTCCTTTTGGATAATGACGAGAAGAGCCAGATTTACTATGTGCAATAGGTAAACTATTTTTATCATCAGCACTCATTGCCCTTGTCATCTCCATGTACCTTTCCCATTGAAAGGACTCTTCGCCATAAACGGTACGTTCAAAATGCTTGGCATAGTGAGTGGCAAAACTTTCATGTAACCAGTGACTAGCACCATTCCATTCTGAAATTAAATCGCCAAACCATTGATGGGTTAATTCATGCGCATTAGTGCCCACATAGTTGCGTTCTAAGGCCTCTCGACTATCCTGTAGATAGTAGTCAGTGAAAATCGTAGAACTCGTGTTCTCCATTGCTCCATACAAGAAATCAGCAACAGGCACATTTCGGTAGATCTTTCCCCATGGATAATCCACTCCGAATTCTTTTTCCATCCAATCCATCATATCATTAGAGTGCATGTACGTAGGTGCAATTTCTTGTGGTTTTTCTGGATAATAATATTGCCGGTTAACTATTCCATTTGAAGAGGTCATATCCAAATAGTTAAACTCTCCTATGGCAATCATAACTAAATAAGGCACGTGAGCTTCCTTCATTTTATAATGCCAAGTGGTTGTCCCGTCTTCGTTCTTTTTTTGTTCAAGAAGGTCTCCATTCGAAATTACTTCATAATCGGATTGAAAAGTGATAACAGTTTCTGTTAAGAGCTTATCACTTACATCATCAAAACTAGGAATCCAATATCTATTATCGATTCCTTGTCCTTGGGTCCAAATTTGTTTTCTTGCTCTTTTTGTACTATCATTCCAACCCAAAAAGTAAAGTCCCTTTTCTGGTTGTGCTTCGTACTTAATATCTAAGGTGTGATCTTCTTCCCACGGAAGAGCAACAGGCAAGTTCAAAACTAAATGCTCGTCAGTGAATCCGTACTTAATTGGCATCCCATCTAACTTAACTTCCTCTATGGTAATGTCTGGAGCATCAAGAATAATCTGATTAATTGTAGGCCGAATAGTTGAAAATTCATAATGAACCTGACCAATAACTTTTTTCTCATTTACATCAAAGCTGATGTCTAATAGCATCGATTTAAAATCGACATTATGCTCTCTTGTCTGTCCACTTTCATCATAATGATAACAGTTAAATTCACTTTGCGAAAAAGAGGTGAGTGTACTTAAAATTAGTATTAAACTAAATAGATGTTTCATTGTAGTATTTGCTTTAAAGATAGCCAGATTAGTAAATAACCCATATAGAACTTAATCAGATAAATTTGCCGGCGATTACTTCCAACTAGTCATCGATTGGCCGAGTAGCTTGGTTACCCTTATATAACAAGTAGCCCATGAATCCCAACATGCCAAAAGTAATAGCTAGTACATAGAGTACTCCGGTATTAATTCCAGCAGCATCGCTTGCGCCTGCTTCCATGCTTGTTTCAGCACTTGCTCTACACATAGCGCATTGAGCCAAAGCAAATTCCGAAGAACTCACTAAGAGCGTTAGTAAATAGATTAACTTTTTCATATCTCTATGTTTAGTGCGTATAGTAAGGGGCAATCATAAAATAAATTACCACTCCTGTTATCGCTACATAAAACCAAAATGGCCATACTTTTTTCGCCAATGACTTGTGTTTTTCTAGTTTGCCGCTCCAGGCATAATAGAACGTCATCAAGATAAAAGGCATCATTACAGCTGCTAGCACAATATGTGTAATCAGAATGAAATAATAGATTCCTTTAAGGGCTCCGCCCCCACCGTAAGCCGTTGGATCAGCTAAAGTATGATAAAGCACATAAGACATCAAAAACACAGCTGACACCACAAAGGATGTAAACATGGTTTTCTTGTGCAATTCTTGTTTACCCTTCTTAATAAAAACTAAACCTAAAACGAGTAATAAAGCAACAATACTATTTAGAAAAGCGTGAAATTTTGGAAAAAAGCTAAGGTCCAATCCTGTAACCATTCGCTTATCAATTCCCCAATTTAGAACACCAACTAACAAAGCCACAACAACCGATAAGGCGAGGATGATTTGTTTAGCACTTTTTTCTTCTAACTTAACTGCCATTTTATCGTTTAAATTCCTCTAGCAACAATAACATATCCCCTAGCATTATGTTCACGTCACGTTCGGATGTACCTGAATAGTACCCTCTAATATTCCAATTAGGATCTACTACTACAAATCGGTCTGTGTGAACAAAACCATCATGCTCATCATCTCCGCCTTCGTCCAAAGCTGACATTTTATAACCTTTGCGTGCAAGCTGATAAATTTCTTCTTTATCTCCTGTCAAGAACTGCCACTTACCAGGAACAGCACCATACTCTTCTCCGTATGCCTTTAACTTTTCTGGGGTATCTCTAGTTGGGTCTATTGTATAAGAAACTAGGACTACTCGGTCATCTCTAATCAATTGACTTTGCACTCTAGCTAATTGTTCGCTCATTGTTGGACAAATAGTAGGGCAACTTGTAAAGAAAAAATCAACGATTAATATTTTATCAGGGAACTGTTCTTTAGTAACTGTTTGACCATACTGATTGGTAAAACTAAAATCAGGAATTTCGTGATAGACGGTATCTATACGTTTGAAAGTTCCTTCGGTAATCGTATCCAATCCTATTGAAAACATCTTACGAGGATACTTCATGGTTTCTAAGTCAGTCCTTGCCTGCTTAGTATACAAATAGAAAAGCCCAAAAAGAAGAATAGGTATCAATACTATGAAGATTACCCATAATTTCCCGTTACTTTTTGATATATATTGTGTCATAGTTTAAGAAAATATACCATTCAATGAATTACGCATTTCTAACCAAGCTGCGCCATCCGCAGAAAAGGCTATTATTGCCCAAACCAAAAATACGAAAGGGAATATAATCGTAAAGATGAACCCTTTCTTCTCATGTCCAACGTGCATAAACACGTTCATAATCCAATAGGCTTTGATAATGCTCGCCAAGGTAACAAATACCATTAGCGGCCATCTCAAATCTTCTACCATATTTTCGTATACGATAGAGCCTAAGACCTCTACTACTGTAACAACAGCTAAGATTCCAGTCGTTTTATAAACGTCCTTTTTATTTTGCTCGTATTCTTGTTGCGTCATGTGTGCCATCGTGCTAAATTTTTCTCTTGTCAATAATCATTATAGTAAATAGTATCCTAAGAATACATACACCCATACTAGATCTACAAAGTGCCAGAAAAGTCCAATCTTCTCAACCATTCCGTAGTTACCTAATTTATCAAATCTTCCTTTTGCTGTTTCTATTAACAACCAGATATTTAATATTACCCCTGTTATTACGTGCATACCGTGAAAACCAGTAATTGTGAAGAAGAACATTCCGAATTGCTGTGGTCCTTCATGCCCATGGCCTAAAGCGCTAAACGGCGTGTACCACATCGTCATTCCTTCATGAATAAGGTGAGACCATTCTATATATTGACATCCTAAAAATAAAAGCCCCATTAGAATAGTAGGTATTAAAAAATTAATTACTCCTTGTCTATTACCCATAAAGCCTTCCTGTACCGCTCTTACCATAGTAACTGAACTAATAATAAGTACAAAAGTCATGAATGAAACGAATACTAATGGATAATGATTACCTGATAAGCCAGGTACGGTATTAAACACTTCACTAGCCATAGGCCAAGTTTCAGAATTCGACATTCTAGCAGCGGCATAAGCTACCAAGAAAGCAGCAAATACAAATGTATCTGATATTAAGAAATACCACATCATTACTTTACCGTAACTAGCGTTAAATGGGCCTTTTAGACTTTCCCATTCGTGTACTTCATATTCTTTTGTAGGTCCTGATGACATAATTAATTATTGATAATTAAAGTAAAAAAACAAAAATAAATAAACCCAGAGCACATTTACAAAGTGCCAGTAGGATGTTAAAATTTCTAGCGAAAACAAGCGCTTAATATTCAACTTTCCGCCTCCTTCAAATTGTAGGTCTTTACGCACCCAGTAGGACTTGATAAGTATAACACTCATTGCAACCAGTCCACCAACGATGTGAAGTCCGTGAGCTATTGCTAAGAAGTAAATAAATGATCCAGCTACATTACCAGTAAGCGGTAATCCCATCTCCTTTAAAGCTTCAAAGCCTAAAAGTTGACTCACCAAAAAACCGATACTCACTATTCCACTTAAAAAAAGCATCCAACGGTAAGCCGCGAATTTCTTTTGTTTATAGAGTTTGTAGGTAAAATAAAAACATGCACTTGAAGCCAATGCAATCACTGTACTGATTAAGAACATGTTTGGTAATGGGAACTGTGCCCAATTCAAAACATCTGCCTTCTTAACAAGCAGTGCACTAGTCGTAACTGCAAAGAACATGGTAATTGACGCCATTGCGATATACAATATTAATCTACGCGCGATGTGTCTTTGTTCAATACTAATTAATTCTTTTCGATATGTATTACTCATTACTTGCATAATTTAAAAAATACTATCAATTAAAAGTCCAATTAAAGCTAGCGGCAAATACAAAAAGGAAGCAAACATTACTTTCTTAGCATTTGCATCAGATATGTTTCTATATAATTGTATTGCTGGTAATAGAAATATAACCGCTGCCAATAGCAACACTACCAAACCTATTAATTGATAATACCCTGTTAGGTATAAAAAAATTGTAATGGGAATTAAGGTTGCAGTGTATATTAATATATTTAAAGCGCTATTCTTATTCCTGCCTCCTTTAGAAGGTAAGAGCATAATATCAGCCCTTTTATAATCGTCAAATGAGTACCAAGCAATGGCCCAAAAGTGAGGAAACTGCCAAACGAATTGCAACGCGAATAGATAGATTGCAATGTCTCCTACAAAACCTGTTGCAGCAACTGCACCAATCATAGGAGGTAAAGCCCCTGGAATGGCCCCTACAAATACAGCAATAGGATGTACTCGTTTTAAAGGTGTGTAAATAAATGAATAGATTATTAATGAAATCGCGGACAGTAGTCCTGCAGCAACATTAAAAAACATTGTTAGAATTACCAAGCCAACAACAGCAGCAACACCGGCCCAAAGACTAGCTTCAACTGGAGTCATTCTCTCTGTAGGAAGTGGTCGGTCTTTTGTTCTGTTCATTAAGCCATCAATATCTTTTTCAAAGATTTGATTAAAGGCATTAGATGCACCCGTCACTAAGAACCCTCCAATTGATAGCATAATCAAGGCCACCAAATCAAATGCAGGAGCTAATAGTAAATATCCAATAAGTGAAGAAAACACAACTAAAGAACCTAAACGTACTTTATACAGCTGCGCCACGTCGCCCAGTTTGGCACTGACAAGGCTCTTAAAAGAAATTGATATGTCTCTTTCTCTCTTACTCATGATTAATGCTCGTGTTCTCCTTCTTCTAATGGCTTATTTTGAGGGTTAACCTCATTACCATTTGTGCTATAATCGTACGGCCATCTGTAAACTGTTGGTAAATCACCAGGCCAGTTTCCGTGACCAGGATGAATTGGTGTAGTCCACTCTAATGTATTTGAACCCCAAGGATTCAAATTATCTTCTGTCATTTCTCTTCCTTTGAAAATACTATAGAAGAAATTCATTAAGAAAACGATGCTTGAAGCCATTACTAAGAATGCAGCTAAAGTGATAAACACATTTACATCTTGAAAATTATTGAATGATTGGAATTGATCGAAAGCATAATATCTTCTTGGAACACCTGCCATGAAGTGCATTGGGAAGAACACCATATATCCGCCTATAAATGACCCCCAGAAGTGAATGTAACCCATAGTCTCATTCATAAAACGTCCGAACATTTTAGGAAACCATTGGTATACACCAGCCCACATTCCGAAAAATGCAGCGACACCCATTACAATATGGAAGTGACCTACAACGAAGTACGAATCGTGTAATTGAATATCAATAGTTGAATTTCCTAAATGCACTCCTGTAATACCCCCAGAGATAAACAAGGATACAAATCCGATTGCAAACATCATCGGCACGGTAAATCGAATATTCCCCCGCCACAATGTGGTAATCCAGTTGAACACTTTAACCGCAGATGGAATAGCAATCAATAAGGTAAAGATTACAAACACTTTACCAATTTCAGGACTCATTCCAGTAACAAACATGTGGTGAGCCCACACAAAGAATCCAATTACTAAAATCGATCCTAAAGAAAGTATCATGGCTCTATATCCAAACACGGGTTTTTTCGAATGCACTGAAAGTACTTCAGATACTATTCCGAATGCAGGGAAAATAATAATGTATACTTCTGGATGCCCAAGGAACCAGAACAAGTGTTGGAATATTAATGGACTCCCCCCTTTATAGGCTTGTAAGTCGCCATTAATAACAATATTATTCAAGTAGAAACTGGTTCCTAAAATTCTATCAAATTCTAGTAAACCCGTAGCAGCTAATAATGCAGGGAATGCTAAAATTCCCAATATCGCAGTAAAAGTTAATGCCCAAGTTAACAAAGGCATTTTTGTGAAACTCATTCCTTTGGTTCTCATATTGATTACGGTAGAAACGTAATTTAAACTACCCAAGGTACTCCCCACAATAAAGAGTGACATACTGGCAATCCACAAATCAAATCCTAATCCAGATCCTTTATTCAGGGCAATATCTCGGATACCATTCAATGGTGGGTAGGCCGTCCAACCTCCAGAGGCAGGTCCTGTTTGAATAAAGAAAGAGCTAAATAAAACAACACTGGCTGCAAAGAAGAACCAGTATGATAGCATATTCATGAATGGCGATGCCATATCTCTTGCTCCAATTTGTAAAGGAATTAGGAAATTACTAAATGTTCCACTTAATCCCGCGGTCAATACAAAGAATACTAGAATAGTACCGTGCATAGTAACCAAGGCATAGTAGAAATCATTACTTATTTTTCCACCTTCAGCCCAAGAACCCAATAGTGTTTCTAAGATTGGAAAAGTCTCGTTTGGCCATGCTAATTGCATACGGAAAAACAAAGACAATAAACCACCTACAAAAGCCCAGAAAATACCAGTCATTAAAAACTGCTTTCCAATCATTTTGTGATCTTGGCTAAATATATAAGTTGTTAACCAACTTTGTTCATGATGATCATCGTGCCCGTGTGCTGCATGATCTGAATCGTGATTTGCTGTTACTTCGCTCATGAAATTTATGTTTTATACTCTTTCTTAATATTTATTAATGTGCTTCTGCTACAATCTCTGCAGCTACTTCAACACTATCCTTACCTTCTTCAACAGGCAATTCTTCAATTACTTCCTCCACAACTTCTGCTTCAACAGGAGCTCCATCAGGATTGATTACCAAATGGTAGTAGGACTTACTTTCTGCAACCCATGCATCATATTCTTCTTGAGTTACCACTCTAACTACCCGTTGCATAGCAAAGTGAGATTTTCCGCATAATTCCGTACATGCCAATTCAAATTGGAAATCTTGCCATTTGGGATTACCTGTTTCAGGATCAATTTTTTGCCAATATTTTTTGTGGCTCAACAATTCTTTATACTCCTCAGTAGTATACTTAGGTGTAAACATAAATTGAGTAGGAAGACCTGGAAGGCAATCCATTTTCACTCTAAAGTGCGGTAAATAGAATCCGTGAAGCACATCTTGTGCACCTAATTTAGCTAATGTCAATTTCCCTTTAATCAACACCAATTCGTTCGCCATGAAATCATCCCTACTATTTGGATCTTCCCAGTTGATACCTAATTCATTAATTTGGGTAATATGCTCATTGTCGATAATTCTCTCACCAAACTCACCATCAGCACCAGGATATCTCAAAATCCATCCAAACTGCTTTGCAGTGGCTTCAAAGCGTAATACTTCCGTATTGTTTTCCAATTTGCTAAAATCAAAGATTTCATTCCAAGCACTAATTCCTCTAAACACTAAGAAGGTTAAAACAATTGCCGGAACAATGGTCCAAATCAACTCTAATCTGTTGTCATGCGGAAAGAAGTAAGCGGTTCTATTTCTTTTATACCTGTATAGGTATGCAAAAGTCAATAAAACAATATGCGTCAATACAACAACTAGCATTGCTATCAAATTTGTAACGTTCCACATTTCATCAATCAAGTCACCATGCTCACTCGCCGATTCTGGGAGCATTCTTGGACCTAACTCAAAGAAACTATATGCAACTGCTCCGAACCCTAAGAATAAGAAAGCAAAAAGCAACTTTCCTTGAAGGTTACTCGTGTCTTCCATGTGCTCATCAGCATCCTTCTTAAGGGAAGACATTTCATTGGCTTTGGCAACCAAGAAAATAATCGCAAAAAATAAAATTACCGCTATTACGGTTAACAATGTTGTGCCCATCTTTAACTATATTTTACATGATGATTGATACTTTCTTCTAGGAACGGATCATCCTTTGTTTCAAGGTCCTCACCGTCTAATCCTGTGAAAGTCATAAATAAAAACAATCCTAAAAATCCTAGGAAAAAGAATAACTCAACTAAGCCAAGCTTAGCATGCGTTAATACTTCCTCTTCGCCGTGTGCGTCATCTCCATGACCTGCCACTGCGGCGTGTGCTTCCTCACCATGCTCTTCCTCAGCGTGAGAGTCCGCTAATACTGTATGCTCTTCCTCTGCGTGATCATCTTCGCTATGCGCATCATCTCCATGTGCTTCTTCCATGTGAACTTCTTCTGCATGAACATCATCAACATGTAATTCAGCATGATCTGCTTCATCATGTGCATCTGCATCTGCATCCACTTCAGCATACAATACATTTTCTGTATTTAGGCTTCCGTGATCATCGTGAGCGTCTCCATGTGCATCACCATGAGATACTCCCATGGGCTCAACCATTACCATGTGGTAAAAGTCTAAGTAATGACCGAAGATCAACATCACTGATACAAAACTAACCGTAATGAAGTTACGCTTAGCATCTCTTTTAATAATAGCCAATACAGGTAAGAAGAAGTTAATAGCTAAAGCCGCAAAGAAAATCGTTTTAAAGAATGGAATATCAAATCGTTTATCAAACCATACCGTTGCTTCAGGAATATTTGCATACCAAATCAACATAAACTGAGAGAACATTAAATAAGTCCAGAATACACTAAATCCAAACATCAATTTAGCAACATCATGAATATGATTTTCTGTTACATTTGGTAAGTGACCCATTTTTTTCAATCCAATTAGGATTAAAATCATCATAGCAAAACCACCACAGAAATAGGAAGCTAAGTTATACCATCCGAACAAAGTACTATACCAGTGCGGATCTAATGACATGATTACCCACCAACTTAGAATTGAACTACTTACACCAAAAACTAGTAAGAATGCTGCTGAAATTTTCTTAGCACTTGAATACTCTTTCCAATTTTGAATAGATACAAATTTTTTCTTCAACAACCATGCAAATAATGCCCACAGACCAAAGAAGACAAGTACTCCTACAGCATAGGCTTTTCTTGTTAAAAAAGGCGCTTTATCAGCAACAATAGAATCTCGATGAGCCGGATCAGCCCAGTGGCTATATAAACCTTCTGGTGACACATACATGCCCACTACGATAACAAGCATTAGGACAAAAGCTACATATAAGAACCTACCCATTGCAATTGGAACTTTCTTAAAAACAGTATGCCATCCTCCGTAGCCCAATTGATGAGCTGCGATGAAGAAAATACCTGTTACTGCTATTCCAGCAAAATAATAGGTATTCAATAATAGGTTAGCCCAAAATCTGCTATGATGACCTGTATCATCAAGAAAGCTTAGACCAACTCCTAGCACTAAACCAACTATGGCAAGTCCTAAGACCCATTTTTTTAAGTTGCCACTGAATGAAAATGTATTTGACATAATTCTATATTTACCTTAAACTCTTAAAATGTAGTTTCTTATTCTGCTATTTCTTCATCACTAACTAAAGCCACCACTTCTGTATCAGCTATACCTCCCAAATCCTTGATATAATGCAAGACTTTCCATCTGTCTTCTGTACTTAGTTGGGTAAAGTATCCTCCCATCATATTCTTACCATAAGTAATTGAGTAGAATATTGCTCCATCACTCATTCCTTGCAGCCTTGTTTCGTATGACGGTGGAATTGAAGTGTAAGGACCGTCTACACCTGTTTTGTTCCCATCTGCGTCTAAAATATCAATTATTGAACCATCGCCTAATCCTTTCTTACCATGGCATACTGCGCAATAAATATCATATTTAACTTTCCCTTCGGCTAAAACCGCATCACTCTTTTCTATAGGGCTTACAAGCATGCTTGCCGCCATTACTCGCTGAGCTACATCATCCACAGTTGGGTCTCCTGTTGGATTCTTAAAATAGTTCTTAAACAAGTAAGCCATCAGCTTGCCTTCTTCCATTCGAACACCCTCATCATTAGGTAAATATCCTCTTGGGATAGTACCTGTCACAGGTTCTAGGGCTGATATCGCATCGGTATCCGATTGATGCTGAAATTTAGTACTCGCATAGGTTTCATACGCATTAGAGTAGGTCATATCAGGCATAAAAATTCTACCTGTATTTTCCCCATGACTCGAGCATGATGTTACCAAAACTGCACTTATCGCTATTGTTAGTAAAAACAAGAAATACTTCTTCATTGTTTTGATTTATCTGTTAAAAATTAGGCTTAGCCTATTTATTCATTAATACTTTTACCTGACCTATCCAATCTTCACGCTCCACTCTACCCGGGAAACCAGTTAATTCTTCAACTGCTTCTCTAGCTTCTGGTGTTAATTTTGAAATTTGTTCAAACGTCACTATACCTAAATCGTTCAATTTACCTTCGTAAACTGGACCAATTCCCTTTACCTTTTTCAAGTCGTCTTTTTGACCATCAGCTGCTGCTCCAATAGCACTCATTAAAGTGGCTTTCTTTGCTTGAATCTCTTCATCAGGTAATGTTTTCTTAGCGGCTACCTTTGGGGCTGTCTTAACAGCTTCAAATTTTGGCATTGAAACTGCAGCACCACTAGCACCAAAGAGCAAAGCATCTACTTCCGTAGTTTCAACTTCAAAAATTTCCGTATCATCACCAAATTCTTTTGCAGACACTTCAACAGCTCCCGCGCCATTCAATAAAGAAACAATTTTATTGATTTCTTCTTTACTTGTGTCATCATCTACTTCAAAAGTTAAAGCAAAACGATCGTCTGTAATACGCTCATCAAATATTCTAGGAATAGTTCCTGGAGATAAACCATTTCTAATCAAGTAAACCATAACCATTCCAACCGCTGAAAAAAGTACGGTAAGCTCAAATGTAATTGGAATGAATGATGGCAAAGCAAAGTTTGGCTTACCACCGAAGTTAATTGGATAATTGGTAGTCATAATCCAGGTCATTACTGACAAGGCTACAAACGTTCCGGTGATACCGAATAAGAAACCGGTAGTATGCAAACGTGTATCTCTATACCCTAACTCATCTTCCAAGCCGTGAACTGGAAATGGAGTGAGTGTATCCGTGATTTCTACATTTTCTTTTTTAAATGATCGAATCGCTTTAATTAGCTTTTCCTCATGATCAAAAAGTCCTACTATAAATTTATTACTAGCCATCTTAATGGATTAATTTAAGTTATATATTGTTGGTATCATGAACATCCTTTTTCGCGTATTCCGCTCCAATTGACTCACTATAATTTGCTTCAAATCTCTTATGTTTCTCCAACTGTTCTTTTCTTGCTTGAGCAGAAGAAATACTAAAGATAGATTTGACCTCTGCAATGGCAATTACAGGGAACGCTCTTGCAAACAATAAGAATAAAGTCATGAATATCCCCAATGTACCTATGTAGATAGCAACATCTACCCATGTAGGCAAGAAGTACAACCATGATGAAGGCAAGAAGTCATTATGTAATGACGTAACAATAATTACGAAACGCTCAAACCACATACCGATATTCACAAAGATCGATAGCACAAAAGTTAAGGCGATATTCCTTCTAAATTTCTTAATCCAATAAAGCTGAGGAGTAACTACGTTACACGTCATCATGATAGCATAAGCCCACCAGTATTCACCTGTTGCTCTGTTTGCAAATGCGTATTGCTCATATAAGTATCCAGAATACCAAGCGATTACTAACTCAGTAATATATGCCACACCTACTATTGAACCTGTTAAAACAATAATCTTATTCATTGATTCAATGTGACCAACGGTAATATAGTTTTCAAGCTTCAATACTTTTCTTGTAATAATCATTAAGGTTTCCACCATAGCGAAACCAGAGAAAATTGCTCCTGCAACGAAGTAAGGAGGGAAAATAGTTGTGTGCCATCCAGGAATAACTGAGGTAGCGAAATCAAATGATACAATCGTATGTACAGAAAGTACTAAAGGAGTAGCTAAACCAGCTAAGATTAAAGATAGAGACTCGAAACGTTGCCATTGCTTAGCTGTTCCCGTCCATCCAAAACTCAATGAGTTATAAATATACTTTCTAACTTTTCCTTTTGACCGATCTCTAATGGTAGCGAAATCTGGCATTAACCCAGAGTACCAGAATAATAGAGAAACTGTCAAATAAGTAGAAATTGCGAATACATCCCACAACAATGGTGAGTTAAAGTTTACCCACAATGGACCTCTTGTGTTTGGATAAGGGAAAATAAAGAATCCCATCCAAAGTCTACCCATGTGAATTAAAGGGAATAAACCTGCACAAATTACTGCGAAGATTGTCATCGCCTCAGCTGCACGGTTAATACCTGTTCTCCATTTCTGACGGAATAATAATAGTACCGCGGAAATCAAGGTTCCTGCGTGACCAATACCAACCCACCAAACGAAGTTAGTAATATCCCAAGCCCAGTTAACCGTCTTATTCAATCCCCATGTACCGATTCCTTGCCAAATAGTCCAAAGAATTGCTACAACTCCGATACCTGCACAAATGGCTGAAATTATAAAGCCAATCCACCAAGATAAGGGTGGAGCTTTTTCAGTTGTAGCAACAATATCATCAGTGATTTTAGTGTAGGTTATATTATCGCCTTGTATTAGAGGTTCCCTTATGGGTGATTCGTAATGGCTCATATTATATCGTTTCTTAATTAATAATTTGTTTAAGCTAAATCTCCCTCATTCTGATTTCTAACCTTAGTCAGGTATCGTACAGATGGCAATGTATGTATTTCTTCAATCACACCAAATGCTCTTGGATCAGCCCATACTTGGGAAACTGCTGATTTCCTATTATTGGTATCACCAAATGTTATCGCACTTGTAGGACAAGCAGATTGACATGCCGTAACAATATCACTATCTTTTAATCCTCTATTTGATTTCTTCGCATCCAATTTACCTAACTGAATACGTTGAACACAGAAACTACATTTTTCGATAACCCCTCTACTTCTAACTGTAACATCTGGATTAAGGACCAATTTAGCCATTGGGCTATGCAATCCTATTCCAGCTTCTTTATCTCCCAAACCGTACTCTGTTTGAACAGCGTCAAAGTCATTATCTAAAATGAATCCTTCATTGCTTGAGAAACTATCTGCACCTTGATAATCAAACCAGTTAAATCTTCTCACTTTGTATGGACAGTTGTTTGCACAGTATCTCGTTCCGATACAACGATTGTATGTCATTTGATTTAAACCTTCTGAACTATGATTTGTAGCAGCAACTGGACAAACATTCTCACAAGGAGCATTATCACAATGCTGACACATCATTGGTTGGAAGATTACCTGTGGATTATCTTCGTCTCCTGAATGATACTTATCAATTCTCAACCAGTTCATATCGTGTGCTCTTCTCACTTCGTTACGTCCAACGATTGGAACGTTATTCTCAACATTACAAGCTACAACACAAGCACCACAACCAATACAAGAGTTTAAGTCGACTCCCATTCCCCAGTGATGACCTTGACCTA
>JBLHMK010000048.1:0-17254 GCA_047621945.1 Flavobacteriaceae bacterium | reverse complement strand
ATACCGTGATATATGACACCATTCAGGTTAGTAATTTATGCGACTCTATTGTTCAATATAATATTACAATTAATGAGTCTGCATTGACTGTTATCGATATAGCCGCCTGCAATGAAATACAAATACTCAATCAAAGTTATTTTTCCGATACCGTGATATATGACACCATTCAGATTAGTAATTTATGCGACTCTATTGTTCAATATAATATTACAATTAATGAGCCTGTATTGACCACTCTCAATCTTGTAGCTTGCGATGAAATAGAAGTACTTAACCAAATCTATTATTCTGATACGGTGATATACGACACCCTCCAGACTATCAATTTATGTGACTCAATAGTTCGTTACGAAATAGAACTTAATCCTAGCTATTCTTTAAATCTTCAAGATACCATTGAACAAGGCGAAAGCTATCTGCTACCCAGTGGTATTTCAGTAGACGAGACAGGTATTTACATAGCCATGTTTCTGTCTATTTCAAATTGTGATAGTATGATTGTCATAAGCTTGTTTGTAAACGAAAATGTGGGATTAAAAGACCTGCTAAACGTTAGCTTAACCTACTTCCCAAACCCAATTGACGATAAGATAAACATACAACTGAAAACCCTAGAAGAAGGGATGGGTTTAACAATGATAAACGCATATGGTCAAAATATTAAGCAGTTATCTGTTCTAAAGGAAGTAAACGAAATTGATTGTTCTGGTCTATCTTCAGGAGTTTATATTCTTCTTTTCACCAACAAAGAGGGTGAAGTAATTTCTGCAAAAAGAGTAGTAAAACAATAACCCTATGATTCATTTGAATGGAGTCTTAATCTTAGCTGGGTTAAGTGCCTATTTTTGGTTTATATGACCTAAAGAAGCTGAAGAAAAATACCGCTACGAATCCAGAAGTAGTAATAGCATTAAAAGCCTTAAACTTTTTTTTGCGTCAACTGATAAGCCACCAATACTCCAAAGATGGCAAATCCTAGATTTGAAAAAGTATTAACGGGTTGCTTGGTTAAATCTTAACGAGCTGCCTCGCAAAATGTTCCACCAACTTCAGCAAAAGCATCAAAATATATGGCTATAAATACTAAGGCATGCAGTAATACAGCAAGAGTAACTGTTTTTTTGAAAAATGGTCAATTTCATAATTAGAGTGAAGTATTAATCTTTCTTATTTAATTTTTTCTCTTCCATATTAATCACAGTTCTTACTAAGGTGTTCTTAATGAAATTACCTTTTCTTCCTTTAGCAAATCCATTTCTAAAACTATCGAAAAAGAATTTAGTATACATAACTGCATAATCGGCACATTGTCTATGGTTGAATACTTCTGAAACTTCGCGATCGATGATTCGTTTTGCTCCATTAGCCTTCATCCACTCCATGGCAACAATAGAGTTTTTGTAATATACTTCTTCATCCCCTTTACAATAACAAAATTGCACAGGTGCTTCAGGCACCCAATTGTACGTATTGTTTTCTTCCAGAACTTTGGTAAATATAAAATCAGGATCATTTTTGTACTGTTCGTAAACGTCAGGTTGAATCATATCAAATGGCTTGCTTGGAAGCATACTATTAATGTCACCCATGCCATGTTCTTTGGCTAAAATTTTATCCACTACGTGAAGATATTCAGGTTTAAATATTTTTCTAAACTCTTCATTACTTGGGAAAATATTATAAACCTGTTGGTATCCGTATAGTAGAAAAGGCAAATAATGTGGTTGCGAGTAATCAATTACCATTATTTCATTTTGAACTCCACTCATATCATGTGCACCACTCATAGGCGAGCTAGCAGTAACTTCAAATTCCCCCTTGTACTTTTCTTGAATAGTTTTATGCACCGCAAGTGTGGCATGTCCGCCTTGAGAATATCCCGTTACAAATAATTGATTATTAACTTTCAAACCAATTTGTTCATTAATCTCCTCAATCGCATATAACAAATCGACTGCACTTTGCCCTTCTGATTCTAGATGCTGGTAAGGGTGGAAACCTGTTGCTTTTCCCAATCCTATATAATCTTGCCAAGCTACAGCATATCCATCAGCAGCAAATATTTTACATATCGTTCCTTCACCATTATAATCATAACCCGTTCTATTTGTCATAGCTGTTCCATGATTGTACTGCATTGTCGCTATTTCATACGGATAATCAGTTGGCACATAATACATGCCCGTTGCGATAACTTCTTCGCCACTTGGAAGATTAGTATTGTAATATAATTCATACATATCAACTCCTGAAAGAATGGGAGTTATCAATTTGGGAATACCCTGACCTTTATAAAATTCTTTCATATCATCTATAGAATATCGCTCGATAATTTCATAATCGATAAGGGTGCTTTTTGCGCTAGTTAACAACAAGCTGCATATCATTAGTATGCTTAAAATGTTTTTCATGTATTGAGGTGTTTTTTGTATTTATATTCTACTTAATGCAAAGGTTTTAAGAGAATTTTTTTCCTGACTTTGCATATTCAACTAAAAGAGGTCTTGGAGTAAACTTAACCCCATACTTCCCTTTTAATTCTTCCATACGCGTTACCACCTTATCTGCACCTAATTGATCAATATATCGGAAGGGTCCACCTGTAAATGGTAAAAAACCAATGCCAAACACTGCGCCTATATTTCCATCTGCAGTATTAGCAATGATTCCCTCTTCTAAGCACATTACTGCTTCATTCAACATTAACATAATAGCACGATCTTGAACTTCGCCTAGATCCATCGCTTTATCGCCATTTCCCTTAAAGTATTTGTAGGCTGTTGGATCAATTCCCGCTTTTCGTACTCTTCCTTTTTTCACTTCGTAGTTGTAAAAACCTTTTTTGTTTTTCTTCCCCATTCGTCCATCTTTAAACATCTGGGTGGTAGAAGTATTAGCTTCAAATCCTTCACGACCTTTACTTAATGCTTCCGCACTACTTTCAGCAACGTGCGCCGCAACATCTAATCCTACTTCATCAAGTAAAGAGATAGGACCAACAGGGAAACCTTTTTTGATTAAGGCTTTGTCAATAAAATCTAGAGCCACTCCCTCATCTGCAATGGTCAAGCACTCATTTAAATAAGGAGCTAATATTCTATTCACATAAAAACCAGGACCATCTTTTACAACGATTACTGTTTTACCTTGCTTAATACCGAAGTCATAACAAGCTGCAATTACCTTATCTGAAGTCTTTTCAGTTTTTACAATTTCAAGTAATGGCATTTTAGGTACTGGAGAAAAATAATGCATTCCAATAACCTGTTCTGGCTTTGTAGCGGCTTCGCTCATTTCAGTAATAGAAAGCGAGGAAGTATTACTTGCAATAATTACATCATCCTTACAATTTTCTTCAATCTCTTTGAAGATTATCTTTTTCACTTTCATGTTTTCAACTACTGCTTCAATTACAATATCTGCATGTTCAAAACCCGCGTAATCCAAACGTGTTTGAATTCTATTAATAGTTTCTTGCCCATCTGTTTTTGAGATGGTTCTTCTTTTAATCTTTTTTGCAATTGAATTCCAAATTTGCTTTTGAGCATTTTGTAAACTTTCAGCCTCAAGATCTTTAAGTAAGACATTAATCCCTTTATTAATACTTACTTCAGTAATTCCTGCACCCATAAATCCAGCGCCAAGCATTCCTAGTGTTTTTAGTTCTTTAATGCTATCCCCTTCTTTCTTATAAGGGTTCTTTTTATTATCACTCATTCCAAAAAACAAAGAACGAAGCGCTTCACTTTCTGGAGTTAGCATAAGTTCTTCGAAAAGTACTAATTCACGCTCATATCCTGCTGCATGACCCTTAGTTAAACCCGTTTCAACACAGTCAATAATTGCGGGAACCGCTGGGTAATTTCCTTGAGTCTGTTTAGCACTCATTTTCTTCGCTTGCTTGAATACTAATCCACGTCCAATGCTTGTGTCATCTAAAAATTTATCCATCAATGATTTCTTGCGCGCTGGCTTTTTCCATTTGCCATCTATCATTTGCTGGCAAATTTGAGTAGCAACAGCGTGCAATTTGCTATGATTGGTTACTTCATCTACTAATCCCATTTTTTTTGCTTGAAAAGGATAAATGTTTTTACCTGTCAACATCATATCTAAGGCTTTCTGCAATCCAACACGTTGAGGTAGACGTTGTGTTCCACCACCACCAGGTAAAAGACCTAGCTTTACTTCTGGCAGTGCAAACTTAGTAGAAGAATGATCCGAACAAACAATAGCATGACAAGCCAACGACAACTCAGTTCCTAATCCATAAGCCGTACCGTGAACAGCAGCAACTACTGGTTTCTTACCTGCATATAATTCTGCTAAGCCATCATGCCCTTTAGACTGTATTGGTCTAAAATCACCTATTTTTTCAATGTTGAAGGCTTTGATATCCGCACCAGCGATAAAGTCTTTTTTTGCTGAAGTAATCACTACGCCTTTGATATCATTGTCTGTTTTTATTTCAAGAAAAACTTCGTCTAATATCCCCATCATATCAGGCGATACTACATTCATTTTCTCTAATTGGTGATCTAACCAGATAGTGGCGATACCGTTCTTTTTTTCGAGTCTTAGTACTTGGTCTCTTGTCATTGTATATTCTATTTAAATTTGAAAAATTAGAATCTAATTTTTCATAACTATTTATATTTATCGTGCTTTATATTTTAAGAAATGCTTTAATTCTTCAATATTTTTCGTTTCTGCCATTGTCTTTAAAAACCAAACATAAAGTTCAAAAACTGATGCATTTTTATCTCTATGCTCTTGCTGTTTGGCTTTAGATTTTAATGCTAATTCGAAATCCATGTTTTTTTTCTATATACACTCTCGTATGCTGTTGTATCAGATCCTCATTTGGACAATTTAACTTTTTCAAACAATACTCAGCTTGATCAATCACCCAAAGATTACTTTTTCTATCGTTATCATCAACCGGTGTAAGATCGAATACTACGTGTAACAATTTTAACGCCTCGTAATGATTTCCTTCTTTTAGCAATAGCTCAAATCTATTTTTGGCTTTTTTTCTTTTATGACTTCCGAACATTACTAGAACGAAAAGTATTATTATGAGAGCAAATGTTGATATGCCCAGTATCAATCCAAAAAAAGTCATCTCATTTATTGTCTTAGGCTAGCAATTAATACTTCTTAATCAGCATTGCATGTCCATGCGCTCCAGCCGCACAAGCAGCAAGTATAGCATACTTACCATTCTCTGCATGTAAACGATTAGCCGCAGTAGTCAATAATCTACTACCAGTTGCTCCAAAAGGATGACCTATAGATAGAGAACCTCCCCAAAGGTTAAGTTTATCAAAATCTACCTTTCCTACAGCTTTATCTCTACCAAAGTTTGCTATAGAAAACTCATCACTTTCAAGGGCATTAATATTAGCTAGTACTTGACCAGCAAACGCCTCATGTATTTCTAATACATCGATGTCAGCTAATTCTAATTTATTTCTTTTTAAAATTTCAGCTATTGAGTAAGCTGGACCTAACAACAACTCATTCATTAAATCTTGACCTGTAAAAACATAATCCACAATCTCTGCTTTTGGAGTCAAACCCAGTTCTTTGGCTTTTTCTTCCGTTGCTATTAACGATACAGCGGCACCATCTGTTAAGAAAGATGAGTTAGCTGCTGTTAGCGTACCATATTTTTTATCGAAGGCAGGTCTTAGTTTAGAGACTTTCTCCATTTTAGAATCTCCACGTACGCCGTTGTCCTTTTTAATCGCTTTAAATTTTGGAGGCAATGCTATTTCGCAGACTTCTTTTTCCAAATGACCATCTTCCCATGCCTTAGCAGCTAATTGATGTGAACGAACAGCAAATTCATCTTGAGATTTTCTATCCACTTCAAAACGAGCGGCCATCATATCGCAATCCTGCCCCATTACCCTGTTCGTTGAAAATTCAGCAACTTTAGGTTTTTCTGGAAGAAAGTCTTTATAACTCAAAGAGGCTATAAACTTCAAGGCATCTCCAAGACCTTTTAATTTTTGTGCATTAAATAGTTTCTTTCGCATTTCTCTTCTAAATCCAATTGGAGTATCAGAAGTGTTTTCGACTCCTCCAGCTATGGCAATATCATATTGTCCAGCTAACATTTCTACATAAGCGTTAGAAATTGCCCTATTAGCAGATATACATGCCATAGTTACTGTAGAACAAACCGTCGTGTTTGGTATACCTGCGGTTAAAGCAGCTTCTCGAGCTACATTACTGGTCTTCAGGTTAGAGATTACCGTTCCCATGATAACTTGTTCGATATCTTTTGGATCTACACCTGTTTTACTTAACAAACCTTTGATAGCATAAGTACCTAATTCATAAGACATTAAATCCATATAATCAGTACCTGATCTTAAAAAAGGTGTTCGACAACCATCTATTACTACTATTTTCTTACTCATTTTTATTACTTTTGATAATTCAATGCATGCATTGCAAATGTAAGACAAAAATTTATGAGTACGAAAAAAGATTTCGATAGTGAAGATGCCTTCATGCAAGTAGCCAGCCAACTGGTTGTTTATCAAATAAAAACTGCATGGTTACAGATTCAAAAGATGGGGGATAAAATAGCTTCTAAGCATGATGCCAGCCTTTCCATGGCATTTATGTTGATGGCCATTTATGAAGAATCAGGTACTCCTGTCACTAAAATTGCTCCGCGAATTGGAATGGAACCCAACAGTCTTTCTCGCTTATTGAAAAGCCTTGAGAATAAAAAATACATCTATAAAGAGAAGGACAAAGACGATAAACGAGTGGTACTTATTCGTTTAACAGCACTTGGGATAGAGCGCCGGGAATTTGCTTTACGTGCTGTATTTAAGATGGAGAAAGCAGTACTAAAAGAGGTAGCAGACACCGATTTAAAAGGGTTCTTTAGAGTAATGGGAGTTGTTAATGAAAGTCTGGGAAAAGATGTTTAAATACTAGTTAAACGTATTATTCCTTCATCAATTTAATAATTTCTCGTTCTCCGCTGTCCAACTCTAAAGATAAAGAACATACTCCTTTAGATAAATCAGCAGATTTTATATCCAGATTTTTCGAATTCTCAAATGATCCGTCAAACACCATCTGCCCCATTAGATTAAACATTTGACACTTCCCATTCTTTAATTCTCTAAAGGATAGCAACAATGTATTTTCAAAAGGATTAGGGGCAATTTCAAAATCAATTCCCAAGGTGAGCTCCTTGTTTGCTGTAACAGTGACTGGTTATAATTGACAACTTTCTCGGTAAACATCATCAATTCGTTTAAGAAACTCATTAAAACCATCAGAAACCCCAATCCGCTTTAGAATAATCTCATTACTATCTACAAGATCTATAAACAGGAAATTTCCTAATACCCAGCGAGCTTGGGAAGCCTGAATCGAATCTCTTTATGTCAAATCACCAAAACCAGGCCCAATTAAAGAATCGTTATAAAACTTACAAGCGTTTATACTATCAGGGCTTGGATTGATGACTGTATCTCTATAAAAAACATATTCATAGTATACCGAATCCGGATAGATATGTGTTCAGCCAGAAATACCACCGACGTACTTATATTTGTGCCATTTGCCTGTAAGCAATCCGTTCAAATCAAAATTGGCATCATATTGAGCGCTAACATCAGTAACACTGAATGCAATAATTCCGCACAATAACAAGAATCGCTTCATAGTATATTAGCTTTAATTAATCTTTATATATTACTCTAATAAAGATATGCTTTCTTACTCAAAATAAAAACAAACGATAAGCATGTTTATTTCCTTTTATTATTAAAAAGAAAATCGTACATTTGCAGACCATTTTAAAAAATTATTTAATAACCATTATGAATCAATACGAAACTACATTTATTGTAACACCAGTTCTCGCTGACGAGGACGTAAAGAAGACTATACAAGAGTATATGGACTTCTTAAAATCCAATGGTGCTGAGATCGTTGAAGAAGCTCACTGGGGATTAAGGCAAATGGCTTACCCAATCAAGAAGAAAACAACTGGTATCTACCATCACGTAGAATACAAGGCTGCTCCTGAAATGATTGAGAAGTTTGAGCTTTCCCTTCGTAGAGACGAAAGCATTATGCGGTTCTTATCTGTAAGACTAGATAAGTACTCTTTAAAGTATAATGATGACAAACGCGCAGGCCTAGTTGGAAGAAACAAAAAGAAACAAGAACCTAAAAAAACTGAGGAGGCGTAATTATGGCACAGAACAAAAACATTAGATTCCTTTCAGCAATTAAGATTGGGAAAGAGAAGAAAAAATACTGTCGTTTTCTAAAAAACGGAATCAAGTATATCGATTATAAAGATCCTGAGTTCTTATTGAGCTTCGTAAATGATCAAGGTAAATTGTTGCCTCGTCGTTTATCAGGAAACTCATTGAAATATCAACGTAAAGTAGCGCAAGCAGTAAAAAGAGCTAGACATTTAGCTTTATTACCTTACTCTACGGATTTATTAAAATAGTCTAAAATCAATTATAATGGAAATCATACTAAAAGAAAGAGTTATTGGTTTAGGCGAAAAAGATGCTTTGGTAACGGTTAAAAACGGTTATGGAAGAAATTTTTTAATTCCTCAGGGCGTAGCAATGATTGCTAACGAAACCAACAGAAAAATCTTAGCGAATAACCTTAAGTTTAAAGATAAACGTGAAGAGTCTATCATCGCTGAATACAAAGAGATTGCAGTAGTATTAAAAAGCGCAACAGTTAACGTTGGTGCTAAAGTAGGTACAACTGAAAAAATATTTGGTAAAATTACCACTCACCACTTAGCTGAAGCGATCAAAGCTCAATTAGGTGTTGAAATAGATAGAAAGAAAATTACTATCGATGGTGAAGAAATCAAAAGCTTGGGTGAATACACAGCTAATATGGATTTACATGAGAAAGTACAAGCAAGCGTTAAGTTTGCTGTTGTTGCTGAGTAATTTCAATTCAACATACATTTTAAAAGGCCCTTCTATCCAATAGAAGGGCTTTTTGTTTGTACTCATCTAGAGAACTGAGTATTTCTTTTTACTACAAGGTCATTTCTATCCTTGTAGGCACTCCATTTGCACTCTTACTTACATGGAAGATCTCTCTTTGTTCGAAATGACCTAAAGGGGGTGGACTCGGGCAACAGTTTAATAGGACGAAGTCTGAGAGAGATACTAGAACCTGGATAGTTTCAACTTGCTAATTATCAATTGTTAATTGTACATTATTAATTTCTCCTACTCATACCTCAAAGCATCCACTGGATTCAATTTACTTGCTCGGTAGGCTGGGAAAAGACCTGCTAACAAACCAATCATTGTACAAAAGAGTATTCCTCCTATTACCCAGGCAATAGCTAAGGTAAACTTGGATTCGAGGACAAAAATGGCAATGAGATTCCCGAGAATTAATCCCAAGACCACCCCCACTATTCCACCAAACACACAAATAGTAATTGCTTCTAAAAGGAATTGCATAAAAATCGTTCGACTTGTAGCGCCCAACGATTTACTCAAACCTATCTCTCTAGTTCGTTCGTTAACTGATACTAACATGATATTCATTAAACCAACCCCCGCTCCTAGCAAGGTCAAAAACCCAATGACACCCGTCGCTACTTCAATAAAAGAAATTTGCTCTAAATAAGTATTGGCCAATTTATCACTTCTTGTTATGCTGAAATTGTTTTCATCTAGCGCTCCCAACTTCTTGACATTACGCATGACCCCTTCTGCTTCAGCTATTGCTTTTTCTAAATTATCCGGATTAGCTGCTTCTACAATAACGTTGAAACTTGTACTGCTCAAATCAAAATCCTTTCTTGCGTTGGTATAAGGAATCAAAACAAAATTATCATTCTTTCCTGCTGAGGCACCTTTAGATTCCAGTAAACCCACCACGCTATATTTTTTGCCATCAATCAATATCTTACTGCCTACCACAGAATCTGCAGCAGGATATACCTTTCCAGCAGCATCGTAGCCAATTACAGTAACATTAGATCCGTTCAAAATTTCCATCTCTGTGAAGTTTCTCCCGGCAGTAATATTTTTTCCAGAAACATCAATGTAGGCAATATCTCCTGCCTCAATACTTACATTTGGATTAGATTCCTTAAACTTTGTTTTAATAGTGATATTGTTATCTACCGTAGTATTTAAAGACAAGGTAGCAGGGAAATCGAATTTCTTGGCAAAGCTCTCCGCTTCAGCAAAAGTGATCAACTTCAACTCTGCATTCGCAGCACTGCGTCTGCGCAATCCCTCTTCCTTCTGAACAGTAAAAGCTCCAGCTCCCAATTCAATAAAGTTTTCAGTTATATTACCTCGAATGGCATCTATACAAGTGAAAATGATAATCAATGCCATAATTCCAAAAGAGATGATGAGTAGGGTTAAGATACTTCTTAACCGATTTCCTTTCAATGCAGAAAAGGCAATTTTGATGTAATCACTAAATTTCACAAAACGAATCTAAAGCTTTTCATACGCTTTCCCTTCTTTTTTTATTTGTCAATTACTTAATCCTTGAAATCTTTAAAAATTCCTTGTGCAAGTTGTATCTTTACCATTCATTTATTTACCACAAAAACTAATTATTAATATGGCTTTTGACATTGAAATGATCAAAAAGGTTTATCAAGATCTTCCAGCAAATATTGAAGCTGCGCGTAAGACACTGCAGAGACCTTTAACTCTAACAGAGAAAATTCTTTACACGCATTTACACCAAGAAAATCCACTTCAAAATTATGAAAGAGGAAATTCGTATGTAGACTTTGCTCCAGATAGAGTTGCTATGCAAGATGCAACAGCTCAAATGGCCTTATTGCAGTTTATGCAAGCAGGTAAGAAAACGACCGCTGTGCCTACAACGGCTCACGCAGATCACTTAATTCAAGCTAAAGTTGGTGCCACAAAAGATTTGCAAGAATCCATCAATTTGAATAATGAAGTATTTAATTTCTTAGGTTCTGTTTGTAACAAATATGGAATTGGATTCTGGAAGCCAGGTGCAGGTATTATACACCAAGTTGTTCTAGAAAACTATGCATTCCCAGGTGGAATGATGATTGGAACAGATTCACATACGGTAAATGCCGGTGGATTAGGAATGATCGCTATTGGTGTTGGTGGAGCTGATGCTGTTGATGTAATGGCAGATATGCCATGGGAGTTAAAAATGCCAAAACTGATTGGTGTTAAATTAACAGGTAAATTAAGCGGTTGGTCTGCGCCAAAAGATGTTATTTTAAAAGTAGCTGGCATTCTTACCGTAAAAGGTGGAACTGATGCTGTTGTTGAATATTTTGGTGAAGGAGCATTAAGCATGTCTTGCACAGGTAAAGGAACGATTTGTAATATGGGTGCTGAGATTGGTGCTACTACCTCAACATTTGGCTATGATGAAAGCATGGAAAGATACTTGCGATCTACTGATAGAAATGATGTGGCCGACTTAGCTAACAATGTGAAGGAACATTTAACCGGTGACGCAGAAGTATATGCAGATCCAGAAAAATATTTTGATCAAGTAATTGAAATTAACTTAAGTGAATTGAAACCATTGTTAAACGGTCCTTTTACACCAGATTTAGCTACTGAAGTGGGTTCAATGAATGAAAAAGCTACAAAAAATGGCTGGCCTTTAGACGTTGAGTGGGGATTAATTGGGTCTTGTACCAATTCATCTTACGAAGATTTGTCAAGATCAGCCTCTATTGCAAAGCAAGCTTTAGATAAAGGCTTAACCACCAAAGCGAAGTTTGGTATCAATCCAGGTTCTGAGCAAGTACGTTATACTGCTGAGCGAGATGGCTTAATGAAAGTTTTTGAGGATTTAGACGCTACCATTTTTACGAACGCTTGTGGACCTTGTATCGGCCAATGGGCTAGGTATAGTGACCCTAAAAATGCACCGAAAAATAGTATTGTTCATTCATTCAATAGAAACTTTGCAAAGAGAGCAGATGGTAACCCGAACACACATGCTTTCGTTGCCTCTCCTGAGTTAGTAGCGGCAATAGCAATATCTGGAAGATTAGATTTTAATCCTTTAACAGATACTTTAACCAACAATAAAGGGGAACAAGTGAAATTTGATGAACCAACTGGTTTTGAATTACCACCTTTAGGATTTGATGTTAAAGACAACGGCTTCCAAGCGCCTGCCTCAGATGGTAGCGACGTAAACATTATTGTAAATGAAGACTCTAATAGATTACAATTATTAACGCCATTTGCGCCTTGGGAAGGAACAGATATTAAAGGCATGAAGTTGTTAATCAAGGCTTTCGGAAAATGTACAACGGATCATATTTCTATGGCAGGACCATGGTTAAAATACAGAGGTCACTTAGATAACATTTCAAATAACTGTTTGATAGGAGCAGTTAATGCTTTCAATAAAAAGACAGATTCAGTAAAGAATCAATTGACGGGAGAATATGGTGCTGTTCCAGCAACTGCTCGAGCATATAAAGCAGCAGGAATCGGTTCTATTGTTATTGGTGATGAAAATTACGGTGAAGGATCTTCAAGAGAACACGCAGCTATGGAGCCTAGATTTCTAGGTGTTCGTGCGGTAATTGTGAAGTCTTTTGCTCGTATTCATGAAACTAACTTGAAGAAGCAAGGGATGTTAGGTTTAACTTTTGTAAACCCAGCTGACTATGATAAGATTCAAGAAGATGACTTAATTGATATCACAGGATTGACAACATTTGCACCTAAGAAAAATTTAACTGTTGTTCTGAATCATTCTGATGGATCTACGGATAGTTTTGAAGTAGCGCATACATACAACCAAGCACAAATTGAGTGGTTTAAAGAAGGAAGTGCCTTGAACTTAATCAAGAAGCAAAACGCTTAAGATTACTCATATAGATTAAAAAATCCCGCACTAATTCTTAACGGAAAGAGTTGCGGGATTTTTTTAGCTTTAAGCTATACCTAAAAATTAGCATGTATTTTTAATGCGTATTTATCTTTTCTTCATTACTAGTCAAGTACTTGGGCAAGGTCACTTGTATGTAACTGGCACATTCCCGTCCAAGCATTACACCAAATTAGATGGGCTACCAAGCAATGAATACTATGTCTCCTTAAAAGATGATGATGGGTATTTATGGATAGCCACAGAAAAAGGCGTAAGCCACTTAAATGTTTATGAATTTGAGAACTTCATCAAACAAGCTCTTTATACCAACTCGTAGAAGTGTATAGATAGTGAAAATTGAATATATTCAATACTTAGAATCACATAACAGTTACAATACTATGCAGTAGATGATATTTCAAACAAAGTGTTTTATGCTAGTGACCCACAAAAAATCACTTGTTATTCCTTTAAATAATCTAACAATTTTTCTTTCACTCAATGAAATGATTCATCCACTCAATGAGTAATTAGATGGACATAAAGAAGCTTGCAAAATTAAACAAACGATGTAGCTTCACATTGTTAGTTTACTGTATCCCAACTTATAATCTAACCTAACCTCCGCAAAGTATCCATTGCGGGGGTTTTTTATTTCAAGGAGCCTAGAAAAAGTAGTACTTTTGTTCCTTTATTTTACCCGCTATTAAATTCAGGTATAAGGTGTTATTTACTCGTAAAAGTCAATTATTAGATCTTAAGGAAGCTTCGATTATCTTATTAGACAAACCGTTAACATGGACTTCATTCGATGCAGTAAAAAAATTGAAGTATGCCATTAGCAAACAAATAGGACTTAAAGCACGGAAGTTTAAAATTGGCCATGCAGGCACCTTAGACCCCTTAGCTACGGGTCTGCTCATATTGTGCACCGGGAAGGCAACTAAACTCATACAAGGCATCCAAGACGCACCTAAGCGCTATACAGGGAGTTTTGAATTAGGTGCTACTACTCCCTCTTATGATTTAGAATCTGATATCGACCAAACATTTCCAACTGAATTCATTACGGCACAATCTTGTGAAGAGCTAGCGCAAAGTTTTATAGGTGAAATTGATCAAACACCTCCTATATTCTCTGCAATCTGGGTTGATGGAAAACGAGCCTATGATCTAGCTCGAAAAGGAGAGCAACCCATACTAAAAAGTAGAAAAGTGACCATTCATAATTTTCAAGTAGATGCTAGTCAATTACCTAGCGTTCAATTTGATGTAGCTTGCTCTAAAGGCACTTATATCCGATCATTAGCTTATGACTTTGGTAAAAAACTTGACAATGGAGCTTATTTAAGCAGTTTACGTCGAACTGAGATAGGTGAACACCATGTTATCGATGCATGGGAAATTGAAGAACTTATCGAATTTATCAATACCTTTGAACGTCATGAGAGTATTTAAAAGATTAGATAATCTTCCCCAATTTAAAGATGCTGTAATAACCATAGGCACCTTTGATGGTGTTCACAAGGGGCATCAAAAAATTCTTAAACGCATAGCAGATTTAGCTAAGTCAAAGAATGGAGAAAGTATTCTTGTTACTTTTCATCCTCACCCTAGATTTGTCCTGCAACCTGGGAATAAAGACTTACAATTATTAAACACCCTTGAAGAGAAAATTACACTACTTGAAGAATCTGGGTTAGATAATTTAGTTGTAGCACCATTTAGTAAAGAATTTAGTCAAATGCCTGCCTTGGCATATATCAAAGATTTCCTAGTGAAGAACTTTCACCCTAATACAATCGTGATTGGCTATGATCATCATTTCGGAATCAATCGCAGTGGAAACATTGACTTACTTTTAGAGTACCAAAATGTATTTGATTTTGAAGTAATAGAAATAAGCAAGGAAACCCTTGAGGATATAGCTATCAGTAGCACCAAAATTAGAAATGCACTATTAGCAGGAGATGTGGAGTCGGGCAATCAACTTCTTGGGCACCCATATCTCATAAGTGGCTTTGTAACCAAAGGAGAGCAGATTGGTAGAACTATCGGATTCCCCACTGCAAACATACAACTCGCCGTTGACTACAAATTAGTCCCAAAAACCGGTGTTTTTGCCGTATATATTTACGTGAAGGGTAAAGAATATAAAGGGATGTTAAACATTGGATATAGACCTACAGTAGAGGGAACTGGGAAAACAATAGAAGTCAATATTTTCAACTTCGATGAAGATATCTATGGTGATGAAATTACCATAAAACTAATTAAGCGACTTCGCAGTGAACAAAAATTTGAAAGTTTAAGCCAACTTAAAAAGCAGATAGCTAAGGATAAAGAGCAGGCACTTACTTTGCTTGGGTAGCATCATTTATTCTAAATAACTCCACTTTTAGGACCTTCGCATCCCCTTTAAAGTCATAAAACACATCTGCTGCTGATCTAGTAGTAATCATTTCACCCGTCTCCGTTTTGGGCACTTCTGGAAAGAACTTTACTATAATATAGAATTTACCTTCATAGTTAAAAGAATCAAAATCCATTTGTTCACCGTAAAGATAGACCTTGTTCACTTCAGCCCCATCCGCTTTAGCCAATACCATAGAATAATTCGTGCTAGTATGCGTGCCATCATCCTTTTCTTTACCCCCTGTAACGGTCTTTTGGTAGGCATCAATTAGACTTAGGCCTTCAGCTTGTTGAGCAGATACAGCTGCCTTCTTTGAATCAATGCCTTTATTTGCGCATGCACTTAGAATAATTAAAACAAGCATTAGGCATTTCATAAACTATAAATTTTGTAGGTCATTTCGGTCAATAACTCATAGGAGGTCAAACTCTTATTTCCTAATCCCTTTGATTTCAAATCATACTCACCTAAAATTTCAAATGTTCGTTCTAGTTGATTGAGCGAATAATTATTTGCGTAGCGTTTATAATCTTTCACAAAATATGGATTAGTCTTAAGTAAAACAGCCAAGTCCCTATCGGCACTTCCACCTGAATACTTACACAAGTATATTTTCTGATATAGAGCATGAATTGTGCCAAGTGCTATAGGAAGAACCAGGCCCTTAGGATTAGCTTCAAAATAATGTAGAATACGATAAGTTTTTTCTAAATTCTTATCGCCTAAGGCTGCGGTAAATTCAAATATGTTGTAGTCCTTTGACGCCCCTATATTCCTTTCAATATCATCCTCACTAATGCTTACCTTTTCGCCAAGTATCATTTGAAGCTTATCAATTTCATTGACGATCTTACTAATATCCGCGCCTAAGAATTCAGTTAACATTTCTACCCCTTTAGGAGATATCGTTAATTTCTTTTCCCTTGCATAATTGGTAATCCACTTACTCACCTCGTAGTCTCGAATGGCCTTTGATTCCATTGCGCTGGAGGACTTGCTCGCTATCAATTCTTTGAATACTGTTTTCCTTTTATCCGGTTTTGAGTGTTTATATGCTAGCACTAAGATGGTAGAAGGTGTTGGATTCTTAAAATAATCTTCCAATTTTCCAAAAGAAGAAAGTTGCTGTGCTTCTTTAACTATGATCAATTGGTGATTAGCCATCATAGGTAATCGTCTTGCACTTTCCATCACCTGCATGGCGTCAACTTCCTTTCCATAAAGCACTTGAAAATTGAAGGCTCTTTCACTTTCATTTAGTACATGCTTCTCGATATAATCTACCACTTGATCGATGTAATAGGACTCCTCTCCAAACAAGAAATAAATGGGATGATATATTTTGTTTTTTAAGTCAGTAAGGACTTGGGCGAACTCTTGTTTCAAAATCTTAAGTGCTTAATAGTTAATCCATTATTAATCAACTGTTTTAAAGATTCAATTCCCATTTTCAGATGAAGGTCAACAAAATTTGTCGTAATGGTTTCATCACTTTTTGAGGTTTTTACCCCATCTGGGACCATAGGTTGATCTGAAACTAATAATATTGCTCCAGCTGGAATTTTATTTGCAAAAGCCGTTGTAAAAATAGTAGCAGTTTCCATATCTATAGCCATTGCTCGAATACGCTTCAAATATTTCTTAAATTTCTCATCAAACTCCCATACCCTTCTGTTGGTGGTATAAACCGTCCCTGTCCAATAGTCCATGTTCGCATCTCTAATAGTTGTTGAGATTGCTTTTTGCAAGGCAAACGCTGGCAAAGAAGGAACTTCAGGTGGAAAGTAATCGTCACTTGTTCCTTCACCACGGATAGCGGCAATAGGAAGCACAAAATCACCCAGCTCATTTTTCTTTTTAAGCCCACCACATTTCCCTAAGAATAGAACTCCTTTCGGTTTAATCGCTGAAAGACAATCTATCACAGTGGCTGCATTT
>JBLHMK010000047.1:0-17485 GCA_047621945.1 Flavobacteriaceae bacterium | reverse complement strand
ATTTTCCTTCTTTGTTAACCATTCTTGGTAATACTTCATGGTGCAAATATACGATTAGGAAATTATTCTACTTTGATAAAAAGAACACCTTGGATTTTTAACTCTTCTAGAGTTGGTGTATAATCCGTTGAACGCTCATAAACAGGGAGATTAAATTCATTGTTAAGGTTGCTATCAAAAGAAAAGCGTTGAAAGGTGGAATAAACACATCCACAAAAGTGTCTTCGCCCGGATTCATCATATTAATTCGCCCCTCCATGTAGTGAAATGGCGTAATACACGGGAATCGAAAAATAAATTTCTATATCCATATCATCGGGTAGGTGGCCACTTTAGCCTTCCTCCGCTATATTAAATTGACCAACACTACTGCTTATATTATCCACTTTTCAGTTTGCGTTGCTGCGGAAATTGCCATTATACCAAATGATGTCAAAATTGAAATAGCCGTCCTGATCGTCTTCTTGCTTATAGCTCGTTAAAAATTCAGAATATTTTATGCTAAACGCTAGAATTTCATTAACTTGAATGGTAGAATCCGAGAGGTCATATTCCACATGGAGTGGGAATAATTCTCCGTTATCTTCCAAGCAGTCATATTTACTGAAGCGACAACAGGAGGAGATAAGTAAACTTAAGAATAATATTGAAATTAGTCTAGAATACATATTTTTGTATTGAGCAATCATAACGCAGATTCATTGCGTTTTGTTGTTTGATATTTGTCCTATAAAATTACTAAAAATGCATTATCAAGAAAAAATTGATCACTTGTTTAAGGGGAACTTAGTTCCCAATCGAACGCTTAGGACCTTGTTTGATAGTTTGTCTTCTGAGTGGGAGCAAACGAATTTTGAAGAGAAGGAAAGCTTATTGATGAAACTCTATCTATCTGAAGAGCCTATTTCTCATTATGTAAAGGGCTACCAGCAATTTTACAGAGATGAATTGGCTAATAAAGCATATGTGTTGGATGCTTTGCACAAAAGTATTCGCTTGCTAATCATGAACATTAAAGATGAATTGATTCGCTCGTCTTTGCTGAAGGTTTATGTTGATTTAAGTAAAGATGAGAACTAATGTCTACGGAAAAAACACAGCGAAATGATGCGTCAGTCGAGGGCTTTTTGAATCTTTGGATCTTATCACTATGTTTATGCAGGTGGCAAAGAAGGCGATTGGATGCTAAGCAGGTTTTCGCCTAGAAAGCAAAAATTTTCACTTTATGTGATGAGTGGCGTTGCAAAGCTTGATGATTTACTCAGTAAATTGGGGAACATAAAACAAGCTGAGCATGTTTTTACGTCAATAAATGGGATGATATAGATGCAGAAGTTCTTGAAGAACTAATTGCATTATCTATGGAATATACGAAGGAGAATAACAATGGCTAAAATCAAATCAACTTTTGCTTGTCAGCAGTGCGGAAGCACGTATGCTAAATGGCAAGGAAAATGTAATACCTGCAACGAATGGAATACGATTGTAGAGGAAATACTTGAAAAGCCGAAAAAGGGAGACATTGATTGGCGAGATCAAGAGAATAAAGGAGCCGCTAAACCTACGAAGCTTAAAGATGTCGAAATAGGGGATGCTTACCGGATTGATTCTGGCGATTCAGAGCTGAATCGAGTACTTGGTGGCGGAATTACTCCTGGTAGTTTAGTCTTAATGGGCGGAGAACCCGGAATTGGGAAATCGACCTTACTTCTTCAAGTAGCCATTCAGCTAAAAGGATGGAAAATTCTTTATATCAGTGGCGAGGAAAGTGAAAAGCAAATTCAGCAAAGAGCCCTGCGTATTGGTCAGGTCAATGACGAGTGCTACATTTTAACAGAAACAGCCACCCACAAAATTTTTCATTATATCAAAGAACTACAACCCGATATTGTAATCGTAGATTCTATCCAAACGGTCCATTCCAATACAATTGAGGCGACACCAGGTAGTGTTTCTCAAATTCGAGAATGCACTTCTGAATTTCAACGCTTTGCTAAAGCGACAAATACACCAGTATTTCTAGTTGGCCATATTACCAAGGACGGTCAAATAGCTGGACCAAAGATTTTAGAGCATATTGTAGATACTGTTTTACAATTTGAGGGAGATAGAAATCATGTGTATCGGATATTGAGAACGATTAAGAATCGATTTGGTTCAACTGCTGAATTGGGGCTTTATGAAATGCAAGGCCAAGGACTAAGGATAGTGGAGAACCCTTCAGAGATATTGATTACTCAAAAGGATGATAACCTAGGAGGAGTAGCTATAGCGGCTACCATGGAAGGCTTGAGGCCGATGCTTATTGAGGTGCAAGCCTTGGTTAGTACGGCCTTTTACGGAACACCACAGCGAAGTGCCACAGGATTTGATACAAGACGTTTAAATATGTTGTTAGCCGTGTTAGAAAAAAGAGTCGGCTTGAATATTGGAACAAAAGATGTCTTTTTGAATATCGCTGGGGGATTAAAAGTTGAAGACCCTGCTATAGATTTATCAATAGTAGCCGCTTTGATGAGTTCGTACAATGATGTGGCCATAGATATGAAAACAGCTTTTGCCGGTGAAGTGGGATTGAGCGGAGAAGTTCGAGCTGTAAATCGGGTAGATCAACGTATTCAAGAAGCAGAAAAATTGGGTTTTGAGAAGATTTTTGTTTCAAAGTATAACTTTAGCAAAGGGAAAACTATGCCTAAACATAATATTGAGATTGTGGTAATCTCTAAGGTGCATGAATTGCTTAAACACTTAAACTTATAGAATAAAGTTAATGGAAATGGAGAAGAAAGAGCACTGGGAAAAAGTATATGCTACCAAAGACCCTCATGAAGTAAGTTGGACACAAGAAGAGCCCACATCTTCATTGAGGCTTATTCAAGCTGCTGGCTTACCTAAATCAGCTTCAATTATTGATATAGGAGGTGGGGACAGCCGATTAGTGGACTACCTACTAAATGAAGGATATGAGGACATAACGGTCTTGGATATTGCGGCAAATGCCTTAGAAAGGGCTAAGAAAAGATTAGGGACAAAAGCAGCTAAAGTCACTTGGGTGGTTTCGGATATTGTTGACTTTAAGCCAAGTACAAAATATGACATCTGGCATGATCGTGCGGTTTTTCATTTTTTGACTTCATCAGAACATATAAGTACCTATTTGCAAATTGTTAATGAAACGGTAAGCCGGGATTTAATCCTAGCTACTTTTTCTACTGAGGGGCCACTTCGCTGTAGTGGTTTAGATGTTTCACAATACAATACTGAAAGTATAGCTGAGTGCTTTAAGGAAAGTTTTGTTCTTGGAGAGAGTTTTTATGAGGATCATTTAACGCCATTGGATACTAAGCAGAACTTCTTGTTCGCTCATTTCAAACCTGCTTAAAATAATATTTTTGCGACATTGGTGGCATCACTTGGAGTGATGCCACCAATTCGCAATCCATTCAAAAAATTATAAAGTAATTTTTCCCCAAGGGTTTGCCTCTTCTAACTGCAAGGCTAGCTCTAAGAGTAAGGCATCTTCTCCATGGTCTGCCCAAAACATCATACCAATAGGCATACCAGTTGTAGAAGCAGTTCCCATCGGTAAAGATATTGCCGGACCACCGCTTGCATTTGCATAAGGCGTGTAACATGCCCAATCAGTCATTCGTTTAAACATGGTTTCAAAATCCACATCAGCCCCTAGATGACCAATTTCTGGAGTAGTATGCGCTAGTGTCGGAGTTAGCATAACATCTACCTTTAGGTCTTGAAACATTCGGGTATAGTCATTGTACGATTTTTTCAAGCGATATAAGAAGCCTGGGGTACGCCACATGTTTTTAGGGTACTTGGCAGAAAGACCATTAATTAGATTGGTCAACTTGCTTTTATCATAATGCTTTCCAAACATAGTCCAACCGAAATTCTTCGTTAAGAAAGCTAACATTTCCCATAAGTACACAAAATCATCTACGAATTGTTCTTTAACTGGAAGCACAACTAGCTTCACTTCATGTCCTAACTCTTCTAATATTTTAACGGATTTCATCAACACCTCTTCTGTTGGGGCATCTCCCTTTAATCCCTTTAGTGAGTCATTACTAAATCCAATACGCAACTTTTTCTTCAAGGCTTGATCAACGAGTCCAATCGACTTCAATTTTGGATTCTTATAATATTTTTCAGCCTCTGCATAAAAATGTGCGGTATCTCTAACCGATCTAGTGATTACTCCGTCTATAGCTACATCAATGATTTGTTGTTGAAATAATTCTGATGCTAGCAATCGACCTCTACTTGCTTTTAAGCCTACCAAACCACAACATGCCGCAGGAATTCTAGTAGATCCACCACCATCAGCACTATGTGCTATCGGTACCACTCCTGAAGCTACTAATGCAGCAGCTCCCCCGGAAGAACCACCACAAGAATAATTAGTATTCCATGGATTACGGGTGTCTTCTACGTGATGCATTTCTGTTGAGCAGGTAAATCCGAATTCAGGCAAAGAACTGTTACCCATATGAATAAGGCCTTGACTGAAAATTTGTTTAGCAATTGGGTCAGTCTTTTTAGAAGCAGGAACACCTAAAAGAGCCTCAGAACCATAAAATGTTTTTACGCCTTCAACGTTGGTCAAGTCCTTAATAAAGGTGGGTACACCACCAAAATAACCATAAGGGCCTTGCTTGGCTCGTTCAAGTGCCTTATCGTAATTGGTGGTCACAATAGCTTGCAATTGAGGATTGACTTGCTTGGCTCTAGCTATAGAAGCTTTAACCAATTCTTCCGGTGATACTTCTTTATTCTTAATTTTTTGAGCTAGTGAAAACGCATCATCGCTGCCTAGGGCATCGTTTGAAAATGCATGGATTCGCTTGTTATTATTTTCCAAGTGAGGGTGTTTTTAGGAGATTAATTAATATCAGTGAAGATAAGTTTTTAGGAGAATAGAGTGGTAAGAGAATCTAATTTATTCCTCTGCTTTCTTTTTCTTTAGCTCAGCACCAATAATGAGGACAAACTCACCTTTGGGTTTCTTCAATTTAAAATGAGCCAGCATTTCTTCCGCTGTCCCTCTTAAGTTTTCTTCAAAAGTCTTGGTCAGTTCTCTTGATATGGCAATAGGCCTTGTTGGACCAATATATTGAATGATTTGTTCAAGCGTTTTTATAATGCGATGAGGAGATTCATAAAGAATGACCGATCTATCTTCTGAAGCAATATATTCCAGCCGAGTTTTTCTCCCTTTTTTATGAGGCAAGAAGCCTTCGAAAACAAACTTATCACAAGGGAATCCTGAATTTATTAATGCGGGAACAAGCGCTACAGCACCTGGTAAAGTTTCAACCTCAATATGATGCGCTATACATGCCCGAACTAGAAAGAAGCCTGGATCTGAAATTCCAGGGGTTCCTCCATCAGAAACTAAGGCAAAGTTGGTTCCGGTTTTCAGCTTGTCAATTAAGCTTTCCGTTGCCTTGTGTTCATTAAACTTGTGGTGACTCCACAACATTTTATCAATACCATAATGGCTGGTTAACTTCTTTGTTTGTCGAGTATCTTCAGCTAAAATGATGTCTACTTCTTTAAGCGTTTCAATAGCCCTATAAGTGATGTCTTTTAAGTTGCCTATTGGGGTTGGCACGATGTAAAGTTTCCCAGTCATGATTTAGGAATAAAGGCTCTAATGATGTTCATTAAGATGTATGCAATAACAATAAGAGAAACAGCTCCCCATTTGAATATTACGAGTAGCAAAGCACTAATAGCAACAAAAATGATTGGCCATTTGTTTTCTTGAAATGAGGAACCATTTGGCTTGAAGCTAAACATGGGAATATTGCTTACTAGTAGCGCTGAAATTATTACAGAAACACCAATCAACATCCATTTGGGGTCAACCATACTGTTTACCGCTATGTTTTGCGTGTGAATCAAAAACAAACCCATCACAAACAAGGTAGCTGCTGGAGTTGCCAAGCCTAGAAATTCTTTGCTTTGATCTTCAGAAACATTGAATTTGGCTAAGCGAAGAGCGGAAAATAATGCAACGATAAGCGGAAAGAAAATAAACACCCCTTCTTTCCATGAAGAAATGCTATTCAAGGCAGCTGCGAAATCAAAGCTTTGACCTTGACCGTAAAACTGAAAGGCTAACAAATAGACTAAAATCATGGCGGGTAAAACACCAAAGCTGACTACATCAGCTAAGGAGTCTAACTCTTTGCCTATTGGAGAACTTACCCCCAGCAATCGAGCCACCAAGCCATCAAGAAAGTCGGCAACTAAGGAAATGATTAACAAGTAAGGGATGAAATTGACATGATCTAAAAACAAAAACAGAATAGCTAAGCATCCACACAGTAAATTTAGTAGTGTTAGGCTATTTGGAATGTGTTTTTTTATGGTCAACTTTTAGTTTTTAGTTTAGGTATAAATCGTCCTACAGTAGCTTGATATTTGGAATACTCTGGGTATTTCGACGCAGAGATTTCTTCACTGAAATCTGAGCTACTTTTGAACAAAACTACTAAAAGTAAACAACCTATTATACTCCAATTTATAATTGAGCCTGTGGCAAGGACACTAAAAACATAAAAAACAATCCAGATGCCTTGTTCTGCAGCGTAATTAGGGTGTCTCATTTTAGCCCATAAGCCAGTATGTGTAAAGCCTTTTTCATAGATTATTTCTAGCTTTTCATTATTGTTGATTCGCTTATGCTTCTCCGTCTGGTATTCAAATTGTTGTAAGTCAGCAAGCCATTCTACATAAACCAAACCAACAAGGGCTACTGCTAAAATAATATCAAATAGACCTATGGTAGTTTCATGCATGGATAGAATAATTGGAAGCGTAAATAGCAAGATTAGGAAGTGTTGATATAAACTGATGAAGAATAAATTGAATAGACTAAACACCCACTTTTTATTAAAAGGATCTTTTTGTTGTAAAACGGCCCAACGATAGTCTTCATCTCCTTCCCAAAACTTTAAAGAGTATCCCCCTCTTCGGTTAAAGTTGTAAGTTAGTCGAACGCCCCATATGGTAACAAGAATAGCAAGGAAGATCATTCGTGTATTCCAATCGCTATAAGCTACAGCTATCCAACTATAGATAATTGGCGTAATGCTCCAAAGTTTGTCTGTTTGGCTGTAGTTCTTGGAAACTTCGGCAATAACAAAGCAAGCTACAGCAATCCCTAAACAAGTATATACTAAGGTCATTAAAGTTTCGCTTTGTAAGTCTGAAAGAGGTGCACCAAACTTGAAAGCTATAATGGGAACAATGATGATAGTGAATATGAGTATTAATGCAGTTTTGAACATAAGTTATTGATTTTATTATTCAATCAAAGCTAAAAAAAAACGAAATAGTTTAGTCTAATCGTTTGTCCAACATTTGATATACGGACACAATTAGTAAGGCAAAAACAAGCCAAAAAGGGAAATAGTCTAGTCGAACGAAGCCAAAAACATGCAGACCTTCGGTGTATTTCCAAGGGCATTTTCCAAGGGTTAACTCCAACATTAAGCCTGTTGTAAACTCAATAAAATAGATAATAGCAACAGCTATTAATGCCCTTACAAAAAGATGATATTTAGCTACCAAGGGTTCAAATAATTTGAATAATAGAGGCACACTGGCATAGATGGCGAACATCCATAAATAGGTTTTGCCGCCGAGGGCCCAATCGATAGCGTCGTCAGCAATAAAATTAGTGATAGCTTTCGAAAGAGAAGTAAATACCACCTCTGTTGTAATACCCACACAAGCGAAGATTAAGGAAAGCAAAACTATTTTAGGAAGCTTAAATTTCATTTTTTAATATGTAATGTTTGAGTAGGAAACGCGAATTCCACTTTCATCTCTTCAGCCAAAGTAATTAATTGAAGAATTAACTCATGCTTACTAGCGAGTTCCGCATCGTAAGATTTTATATCTAGAAAAATATTTACAAAAATATTTATTGAAGACCCACCTAGTTCGCTAACCGTAACAGTGGTTTTTTCATCTGCTACCCAAGAATTCTCATTGATAGTTTCTTTAGCTCGAATACATAATTCTCTTAAAACTTCTGGCTTTGTGCCGTATTCAACGCCCATATTCCATCTCCAACGTCTATAAACACGTAAGCCTAAATTGTCCACGATCATATTAGACAATTCCCCATTAGGAATATAGGCTAAAGATTGCGCGGGGGTTCTAATTCGAGTAGCTCTCATCCCAACTTGCTCAACGGTTCCTTCTGATCCACTAATTATAATGTAATCTCCCAATTCAAAAGGGTGGTCTAATAGGATTGTGATAGTTCCAATGAAATTTTTCACGGTATCCTGCGAAGCTAAAGCCAATGCTAAACCACCAATAGATAAACCCGCTAGAATTGCAGTTAAATTGACATCTAATTGCTTTAAGGCAATAGAAAATGTAATAATGGCTACCAATATTTTAAACAACTTACTGGCAATAGGCAAGAGTTGGTCATCCAGTTTGGAAGAGGTTTTTTCTATATGAGGTTTGAATAATTGTAGCGCCATATTGAATACTCTTATCACAAATGCGGCACCTAAGAAAGTTAAAAGTATAGCTATAGACTTCACTATATATTGAAGTATTAACGGGGGAAACTCTAAGCTAGGAGTAATTTTTGAAATAGTATAGAATGCGACGAATAGGCTAAATGCTTTCGCTATTTTATTCAAAATAGTTTCACTCTCCAATTTAATATTCTTCTTTCGAAAGAGCGCATAGTGAAGAATGAAATTGATGATTTTATTTACCAGGAAGTAAAAAAATATTCCCAAAGCACTTAGCACCAATAGGCCAAACCATTGCCAAACATACAAGCCAAACAAATGTTTGTTCCCAGTACTTGCAGGTAGTATTCTACTAAATGTTTTTGTACCAAAGGGAAAAACCTCTCCGTACATGACATTTAATCTATCGATGGTTTCTTGCGAATAGCGCCATGAATCTCCTGTTTTCTCCAAATAAATTCTTGGTTCTAAGTCATCTAAGACATATACTGCAGCGTTCTGAGTTGAGTCTATGTAATCAGTTTGCTTAGGAACATTATCCATATAGATATAAAGGCCCTTGCCATCTAATATCTGTTTCAGGTGTATGGCCACCTCCATCCGCTTTTCAGGATCTTCTATACTTAATGGTATTGCTTGCTGAGAAATCTCTGGGTTATAACTATCCTTTTGAAGGTTATATAAATGGGTATAGATTGCCTCGTATGGGCTTGATAAATTTTGTGCAGTAACTAAAGACGCAGTGAGGCAAAGAGTAAATAAAGCAATGAATATTTGTTTCATGCGTTAAAGGTAAGCAGAATACGGGAGGGAAGATAGACCTAGAGTATCTTAAACCTCATAATTGACATTCACAGCCAACCATTTTTCTAAGACTTCTAAATCAAAACCTTTTCGAATAGCCAAGCTTTCAACTTGATCCTTTGCTATTCTTCCTATGCCGAAGTATCGAGCATCTGGATGTGCAAAGTACCATCCACTGACAGAAGCAGCAGGGTACATGGCAAAGCTTTCGGTAATGGTCATTCCTGTATTTTCTTCAACGTTTAACAAGTTCCAAAGGGTAGCTTTTTCGGTGTGATCTGGACAAGCCGAATATCCTGGAGCTGGTCGAATACCCAAATACTTTTCCTTGATTAGTTCGTCATTGGCCAATTGCTCGTTGGACGCATATCCCCAATGTTCTTTTCTGACTTGTAAATGAAGGTACTCAGCAAATGCTTCTGCAAATCTATCTGCCAAGGCTTTTATCATGATACTTTTGTAGTCATCATGGTCTGCTTCGAACTCTTTAATTTTTTTCTCAATGCCAAGCCCTGTGGTCACTGCAAAAGCGCCTAAACAATCATCCCCTTTAGGAGAGATATAATCCGCTAAACACATGTTAAAACTACCTGGCCTTTTCTCTGCTTGCTGGCGCATGAAATGTAGCTTCACCTCTTCACCATCCTTGTTTAAGATAACATCATCTCCATCACTTTTTGCCTTGAAAATACCAAACACCGCTTTAGCTTGAAGCCAATTTTCTGCTATGATTTGATCAAGCATTTCATTCGCATCATTGAATAGTTTTTTAGCTTCAACGCCATACTTTTCGCTTTCCAAGATTCTTGGATAGGTCCCTTTCATTTCCCAAGTATTAAAAAATGGGCTCCAGTCGATAAACGGACGTAATTCAGCTAAATCAAAGTTTTCTAATACCTTAATTCCTTGTAATTTAGGTTGCGTTATGTGGTCAAAAGTAACCTGGAGCTTATTGGCTCTTGCTCTTTCAAGGTCTACGTATTTAACGTTTGGCTTTCTATTTTTATACTCCTCACGCATTTCAATGTATTCCGACTTAATATCAGCTACGAAATTAGTTTTTAAGTCACCCAAAAGCTTCTCTACAATAGGAACAGACCGAGAAGCATCTAGCACATAAATGGCTTGCCCTTTTTTATAATGCTCATCGATTTTTACTGCGGTATGAATTTTTGAAGTTGTAGCTCCACCAATTAATAAAGGAAGGTCAAAACCTTCTCTTTCCATCTCTTTGGCTACATAAACCATTTCATCTAGAGAAGGAGTGATTAAACCGCTCAACCCAATAACGTCAACGTTATGTTTTTTTGCTTCGCTTAAAATTTTATCTGCAGGAACCATCACACCTAAATCTATTACCTCAAACCCATTGCAGGCCATTACTACGCCTACAATATTTTTTCCGATATCGTGAACATCACCTTTAACTGTGGCCATTAAAACCTTTCCTCTACTCGTACTTGCGCTCTTATCTGCTTCTAAGTAAGGCATCAGGTAGGCTACCGCTTTCTTCATTACCCTGGCTGATTTTACTACTTGTGGTAAAAACATCTTGCCTTCACCGAATAAATCACCAACCACGTTCATGCCATCCATTAAAGGTCCTTCAATGACACTTAATGGCTTATCAAACATTTGGCGAGCCTCTTCTGTATCTTGCACAATAAATTCAACTTCTCCCTTGACAAGGGCGTGCTCTAAACGTTTACCAACTGACAAGCTTCTCCATGCTTCATCTACTTTCTTTTCTTTGATATGGCCCTTTACGTTTTCAGCGGCATGAAGTAAGCGCTCTGTAGCGTCTTCTCTTCTATTTAGCAATACATCTTCTACTCTTTCCAATAAGTCGGCAGGAATGTCGCTGTATATTTCCAACATTGTTGGATTAACGATACCCATGTCCATGCCATGCTTGATAGCATGATATAGAAAAGATGAATGCATGGCTTCACGTACAGCATTGTTTCCTCGAAAGGAAAAAGAAACATTACTCACACCACCACTTACTTTCGCACCGGGTAAATTATCTTTAATCCACTTAGTGGCATTAAAAAAGTCTACGGCGTAATTTCTATGTTCATCTAGGCCTGTAGCAACTGGAAATATGTTTGGATCGAAAATGATGTCTGCTGGATGAAAACCAACTTCATCAACTAGGATGTCATAGCTTCTTTTACAAATGTCTATTCTTTTTTGGTAGGTATCTGCTTGACCGTTTTCATCAAAAGCCATAACAATAGTTGCAGCACCATACATTTTAACTTTCTGTGCATGAGAAACAAATGCTTCTTTACCTTCTTTTAAAGATATCGAGTTTACAATACATTTGCCTTGAATGCACTTTAATCCCGCCTCAATAATTTCCCATTTTGAACTATCAATCATTACAGGAATTTTGCAAATTTCAGGTTCCGAGGCAATGAGATGTAGGAAGGTGGTCATGGCATATACCCCATCTAACATTCCTTCGTCCATATTCACGTCTAAGACCTGGGCCCCACCCCGAACTTGATCTAAGGCAACAGATAAGGCCTCTTCATATTGCTCTTCTTTGATTAAACGCAAAAATTTTCTGGAGCCGGTTACATTTGTCCGTTCACCAACATTTATGAAGTTAGATCCTTCATAAACTACAAGTGGCTCTAACCCTGACAAGCGTAAGGAATAATTCATGGTTTATAGTTTTTGTATCTTTTCAATTAGATTAGATGAAGACTCATTGGGAATAAAAGGCACTGAGACAACCTCTCCTCCATTTTTCTTTACAAATTCTCCACCCACAATTTCTTCAATTTTCCAGTCGCCTCCTTTTACCAAAACATCTGGTTGAATGGCTTCAATTACACTAAGTGGCGTATCATCTTCAAAGATAATAATGGCATCAACCATTTCAAAGGCAGATAACAGGTCTGCACGGTTAATTTCCTTATTTATTGGTCTTTCACTTCCCTTCAGACGCTTTACGGAGTTATCGCTGTTCAAACCAACAAGCAGTTTGTCTCCAAGCTTCTTTGCTTCTTTTAAAGTGTGAACATGTCCAACATGAATAATATCGAAACACCCATTAGTAAATACGATACGATTTGATTTAACTCTCCATTGAGCTAAAATATGTTTTAAGCCTTTGATGTCAGTTAACTTCGGACCCATCACTCAATAAATTTGGTTTAATATTTTTCTCTCGGCTCAACATAGCAAAAGCGAATAAGCCAAAAATAATAATAAGTATAGTTTGACCAACCCATAAAATCCAACCCATAGTTGTTCCTAAATGAACAGCAAGACCATAGAGCGATAACAAATAACCTGCAATTAGTGGATAAGCTCCAATTCCTCCGGGAGTGGCTAAAAAGCCAAATGTACCAAAAAACAACAATGAAAGCGCTGCTCCAAAACCGAGAATGTGGCCTTGGGGAATAGTCTTAAATGCGAATACAATCATAAGGAAATAACAGATCCAAATCATAAATGTTTGAAGAACGAACAAGAGCGGTTTCTCTAGTTTAAAGATGGATAAAATTCCGGCTTTAAAACCAATTATTATTTTGCCGATTTTAGAACTTGCTTGATTACTCATTAGAAGTAGCTTTCGTAGAATATACATACCTAAAAATGCTGCAGTAATGATGAGTATTCCAGAAATGATGGGATGAGTGAACAACCATTCTACAACTGGGCCAACAGTTTCTGCCAAATGGACGGAGTAAAAATCCATGAATATTTGATATTGAAAAACAAAAGCTAGAACCCCTGCTAGTAATAGCATTAACATGTCAATAAGCCGCTCATTAACCACTGTACCAATGGTTTTGTTTATTGGGATTCCGTCATATGTCGCCAACGCTCCACAACGAGCAAATTCTCCCGCTCTAGGTATTCCAATGTTGACTAAATAGTTAATACTGATAGCATTAAAGGACTTTAAAAAAGTTATCTCATTGCCAGTGGCTTTAATAAGGGCTTTCCAGCGCAGAGCTCGAATAGCTTGGCTTACAAACGTGAAGGATACAGATAACAATAACCACCAATAATTTGCAGTTTTTACCGCAAGCTTCATGTCTTCAATGTCAGAAGGACTTAGCTTTTTGTAAAACATGTAAATTAGAAAGACGCCTAGGCCTAAGGGGAGTACTATTTTAAGTATTGATTTTAGCGTAGGGTTCACTTTAAAGATAGTTTGTCTAGTATTAGATTATTATAACTTATTGTTTTCATTCGGGTGAATAGTAACAGGAACATGGTTTTTAGCTTCTTCTACATCCATATATCCATAAGAAATAATGATTACAACATCGCCAACAGCAACTTTTCTCGCTGCGGGACCATTCAAACATATCGTGCCAGAACCTCTCTCACCTTTTATAACATAGGTTTCTAGTCGTTCGCCATTATTTACATTAACGATTTGTACTCGCTCATTTTCAATGATGTTAGAAGCTTCCATCAAGTCTTCGTCAATGGTTATACTTCCAATATAGTTTAGGTCAGCTTGTGTAACCCTTACTCGATGTATTTTGGATTTAAATACTTGTAATTTCATAGCGCAAATGTAAGGAAGTTAATTATAAAATCATATTGTCAATCAAGCGTACATCCTCAAACCAAACAGCACATAATGCAATTAGTTGAGACTTGTCGTCTGAAGATCTTAGCGTTTTTTGATGGACAATTTCAAAATACTCTAAACGGCTTCCTTTTAAAGTTGAAATATGTTGAATCGCTTGAGTCTTTAGCTCCTCAATATCTTTTAAAGCTAAATTCTCTTTTGTCAGCTTTAAGGCTTCATGGATGATTGCGGCTTCTTCTTTGCCTTCTGCGCTTAATCGTGCATTTCTAGAACTCATGGCTAAACCATTCTTTTCTCGAACGATAGGGATACCTCTCATAGCAACCGGTCTAACTTGTAGTTCCACCATTTTACTACAAATAGCAAATTGTTGAAAATCTTTCAGTCCCATATACAAATGGGTGGGGTTAACTTGGTCGAGTAACAGGGATACGACCTGCATGACTCCTTGAAAATGTCCAGGTCGATGTTCGCCTTCCAATACACTAAGCATATTCCCAACATCTGGTGCTTCAAATTTATCTTGACCTTCAGGGTAAACATCTGCTACGCTGGGAGTATACAAAATATCACAATCAACGCTTTCAAGTAGCTCCGCATCATCTTGAAGATTGCGAGGATAATTCTCTAAATCTGATGGCTTGTTAAATTGTGTGGGATTGACAAAAATGCTACAAACAACCAGATCACATTCATCCTTAGCTGCTTGAATAAGCGCTAAATGGCCTTGATGTAAGGCTCCCATTGTGGGCACAAAACCAATAGTTTTGCCTTCTTGTCTTTGTTTTAGAACAAACTCAAAAAGATTGTTGCCTTGCTTGAAATTAATCATCGTGCTTCTTATGTTTAATAAGTTGAAGGGTTTCAATTCGATTGTCAGAAGCCTCCATAATCAGGATTTCGAAATTTTCAATGTGCACTGTTTCATTTACTTCTGGAATGTCTTCATTGTTAACTACGGTAAAGCCACCAATTGTCTCGTAGTCTCCATTAGGGAGTTCGAGATTATATTTTTCATTTAAATAATCAACTTCTAGTCTTCCTGAAAAAACAAATTCATTGGTACTTACTTGCTTTTCAATAAACTCATCATCATCGTGTTCATCTTGAATTTCCCCGAAAATTTCCTCTATTAAGTCTTCCATAGTAACGAGCCCAGCGGTGCCACCATATTCATCAACTACATGAGCCATGTTTTTATGTTCCTTTGTAAATTGAGTGAGCAAATCTCGAGCACTCATGTTCTCAGGAACAACTAGTATAGGATATACAATGTCAAGAGCAGGCTTTTGTTTTTTAATGATATCGATATGATGGATATATCCAATTACGTTATCAATACTATCCTCATAGACTAACAATCTAGACAATCGTGTCTCAATAAATTTTGCTTTTAGCTTCTCAAAACTAAAATTTTTCTCCACGCCGTGTAATTCTGTACGTGGAATCATACACTCTTTGACTTTGGTGTCTTTCAAGTATAAGGCTCGTTCAAAGATGTCACTGTTTATTTCATCATCATCATCTACCCCTTGCTGCCCTGCAGCGAGCTCTTTGATATAATATTCAAGATCTACAGAGGAAAACCCAGCTTGACCTTCATTGAACTTGTCGGGCATTAAGAGCTTAATCAATTGAGTAGACAACCATGAAAATATAGCAGCGATCTGCTTAAGAGGAAACCAATAAATGGAAAATTTAAAAGGAACTGCAAAGAGAGTCAAAGCACGATAAGGCGATATACGAAATAAGGCTTTAGGGAAAAACTCTCCAAAAATTAAAACAACAAGAGTAGTTAGTAAGGTTTGAGTGATAAGCAACCAGAATTGATGGTGAATGCCTAGGGCCTCTTCACTTAAGAGCTGTGAAGCAAAACTACTGAATAGAATAAGCGCAATGTTATTACCAATAAGCAATGCCGTAATAAACGTAGGGGCTTCCTCATTGAATTCGGATATAACCTTGCTAGATAGCTTCCCAGTTTCTTTGTTCAGCTCAATACGCAGCTTGTTGGAAGATACAAAAGCAATCTCCATTCCTGAGAATATAGCACTCAGCGCTAAAAACAGTATGCTTAGAAATAGAGTCATTGAACGGGTTGATTTTTATCTGCTTCCATTTTATCCCTAAAGCGATTTTGACTTCTTAAGTTTAAAAACAGAACACCACAGAAGATACTGATAAAAAAAGGAAAGTAAACATCATGTGTGATCTGTTGGATTGTTACAAACTTATAAATGCTAAAGCCTAAGCTAAGTAATGCGGTAAAGGCCCAGATGTATTGAAGTATTTTAGTAAACATTCACGAAGGAGTTGAGTAAGCTTGTAAAATTACATGAAATAACTTAGAATTGATTGTGGATGAAATCAATTTTGGTATTGTTTATGCCCATAGAGGAAAAAAATATATATTTATACAAACTTAACATTATGAATTCAAAAATTATATTTTTGCTTGTTGCTATGCTTACTATGATTAGTGTTTCAACCTACGCTCAAAAGGATGAAGTCCTTATCGTTGCAGACAACAATACAGCGCTTACATCAAAATTAGGAGAATTGTCAGATACGGCTATATGGAATTGGGGTGGATTAGGTTCTGTTCAATTCGGTCAAACGGCATTGGTTAATTGGGCAGCTGGTGGTAATAGTCAAATTGCAGTTGGACTTAGGGGGTATTTGTTTGCTAACCTAACTAAGAAAAGACACCTTTGGGAAAATACTTTTGATGGAAATTGGGGTATCGTAAAGTTTAAAGGAGAAGGACCTCAAATAAATCAAAATTTGTTTATCATCAATTCTCAATATGGTTATAGATTGAAAAATAATATATACCTAGCGGCATTGGCTAATATTCAGAGTCCGTTTTCTAAAGGCTTTGATTACTCAGAAGAGCCTAAAAAATTCATTACTCAATTTGCTGCACCAATGTATGTTAAAGCGGCGGTGGGTATAACTTATAAGCCGAACGAGTATGTTTCAATCTTTGTTGCGCCTATTGCTGGGAAATTCACAATTGTTGGAAATGACACTATAGCCTCTAGAAATAGTTTCATTCCCGCCACTGAAGATGCAGGTGGCAACCGATATTACAACGAGCGCTTCAGAGCGGAGTTTGGTGCATTGGCCAGAATTAGTTTCCAAAAAGAAATTTTCAAAAATGTAAATTTGAGAAGTGTATTAGAATTGTTTAATAATTACACCGATCCTAACAAAAGCAATAGAAGGAATATTGATATTGACTGGCAAACGGGTTTCGATTTAAAAGTTAACGAATGGTTGACTGTTGGAATTTTCACCCACCTGCTTTATGATGATAACACAAGTTGGGCTAAGGAAGATGATAATGGAAATCCTATTAACATTAAAAACCCTGATACAGGTGTTGATTTTTTAGATGCAGCTGGTAACCCTATTCAACAGAATACTACTGGAGTTCAATTTAGAGAGAACTTAACTGTTGGTTTAACTTATAAGTTTGGAGATAAGTAAGGCTTACTAAACCCCTAGTCCATAAAACAAAAAAGCCCGACATTTTCATGTCGGGCTTTTTTAATAGTTCTAATTTTAGAATGTAGCGTCATCT
>JBLHMK010000046.1:0-17499 GCA_047621945.1 Flavobacteriaceae bacterium | reverse complement strand
TCTAGATAGTATATATGACTATCAGATTTCTCTTTCTCCAGTCTCTCAAACTTATGAAGGGTTAAAAGAAAATAATGATTTGTGGGATGTAAATAATGATAGTGTAGAGCTTTTTTACTACAACATGAGTAAGAAGCAGTTGAGTTTTCTCAAGAGCTTTGATACCCAACTATTAGATACTCAAGCTCAATTGACATATAGAATGTATGAAGAGGATGTTCAGGAAAGTATTTATAGTTATGAAAACTGGCGAAATTATTATTACCCAGTAAATCAAATGTTTGGTTCACATACCTGGTTCCCTGAGTTTTTGATGAACGTCCATACTATTAGCAATGAAAAAGATGCATTGGCATGGTTGAGTCGCTTATCTAAATTGAATGTGAAAATAGACGAAGTGATTGTTAATTTAAACAAGAGCGAAGCTAAAGGTATTATTGCTCCGAAATTTGTATACCCTTATGTAATTAATGATTGTAAAAACTTATTACAAGGAGCTCCTTTTGACGAAAATGGAGTTAATCCTTTGATTAATGATTTCACTAATGACGTGAATAGTTTAGAAGATTTAGATGAAGTTCAAAAGCAAGTTTTAGTGGATAGCGCTAAAATATTAATGTTGAATGTTTTTCAACCCGCTTACACTAAACTTATTGCAAAGTTAACCGAGCTTGAGACTATATCAACAGAAGATGCAGGCGTATGGAAATTTGAGAACGGTGATGATTATTATTTATACCGACTAGCAAGAACCACAACTACTAAATATACTCCACAAGAGGTGTTTGATATAGGGATGAATGAGATCGATCGAATTCATAGTGAAATGGAACTCATTAAAGCTGAAGTTGAATTTGAAGGGACTTTGTTAGAATTCTTTGAGTTTATTAAAAATAAAGAAGATCTATATTATCCGAATACCGACGAAGGTCGGGAAGCTTATCTAACTGCAAATATTAAGATTAAAGAAGACATGGAAGCAAGGCTAGATGATTTGTTTATCACTAAACCTAAGGCTGAGTTAGAAGTAAGAAGAGTGGAACCTTACCGAGAGGAATCTGCCGGTACTGCCTTTTATAACTCCCCCGCTCCTGATGGAAGTCGACCGGGTATTTATTACGCGAATCTGCATGACATGAGCCAAATGCCTAAGTATGAAATGGAAGCACTTACTTATCATGAGGCTATCCCAGGTCACCACATGCAGTTGTCAATTGCTCAAGAGATTGAAAACCTCCCGCTATACAGAACTAGAGATGCACACTATACTTCTTATGTTGAAGGGTGGGGCTTATATTCGGAGTTTGTTCCTAAAGAAATGGGATTTTATGAAGACCCTTATTCTGATTTCGGACGTTTATCAATGGAATTGTTTAGGTCGGTTCGTTTGGTAGTAGATGTGGGAATTCACGTTAAAAAATGGACAAGAGAGGAAGGGATTCAATTCTATCTCGACCATACACCTTCTCCTGAAGGAGAATGTATTAGCATGGTGGAAAGACACATTGTAATGCCATCACAAGCAACGGCATACAAGATTGGTCAACTTAAAATATTATCACTCCGTGAAAAAGCGAAGGAAGCTTTAGGCGAGCTTTTTGACATCAGAGAGTTTCACGAAGTAGTGCTAATCAATGGATCTGTTCCTTTAGATATTTTGGAAGAACTTGTAGATGCATGGATAGTTGAAAAGAAAGCAGCTTAGATTCTAATGGCAGTTGTTAACTTTAAAAACATAAGATTAAATAACGAGCAGTTTGCTTGGTTTTTGTTTGACCTCTTTATGGTTACTCTAGCCATTTTAAATATCAATCTGATTATTTTTGATTTCACTTTCTCATACAATCTAGGGAGTCTATTTTATCATAAAATAGCACCTAAACTTGCTAATTGGTACGGTACAAATATACATGAACACTTTATTCTCATAGATCTTGCATTCGTTGCTTTCTTCGCATTAGAATTTGTTTTGAGATGGATAGTTTCTATTTATAAAAAGGAATACCATCGATGGTTTTTCTTTCCATTCGCCAGATGGTATGATTTACTCGGATTAATTCCTATTGGCTCTTTTCGTTTTTTAAGAGTGTTGAGAATCATCTCCATTGTCATTCGTTTGCAGAAAATGAAGGTGCTAAATCTTCAAGAAAGCAGTCTTTACCCCGGGTTTAAAAAATATACCAGTGTCCTTGTTGAAGAGGTCTCAGATCGCGTGGTACTCAATGTATTAGATGGCGTACAGTATGAATTAGATAATGAAAGTAATTTTACCAAGGAAGTCGTTGAAAAGATTATCCGACCTAACAATGAAAGGATTATCAATTTTACAATGAAACGCATTCAATTGATTACTCAACAAGTATTGAGAAATCATGACGAGGATATTAAAAATTATCTGTTTGAGAAAGTAAGCAATGCAGTTGATGTGAATAGTGAAATGAAAATGATTAAGAGCGTTCCAGGTATAGGTGGAATTATCCGAAAGCAACTCGATCATGCTATCGCAGATATCACTTACAAGGTGGTTTCAGGAATAATTGAAGATGTTTCAAATGGGCAAGATGTGGTAACCCAAGAAATCGAGGGTATTAGTGAGCAAGTTTTACTTACTTTGGAGTCAGATGAAGAACTAGAGGATATTGTAAAAACTATTAGTAGTCAAGCAATTATACTATTAAAGAAACAGGTAGAACGACAAAATTGGAAGGAAAATGAGTTTAACGACTAATAAGCGTTAAATAAGTTTGTTAATTAAGCTTGCGAATACTATATTTGCACTCCGTTTAAAAAATGCAAAAGCCTCTATATAGAGGTCTAAAAAATATTAAGATGAAAAGAACATTTCAACCGTCAAGAAGAAAACGTAAGAATAAACATGGTTTCCGTGAGCGTATGAGTACGAAGAACGGTAGAAAAGTATTGGCTAGAAGAAGAGCTAAGGGTAGAACAAAATTAACGGTTTCTGACGAACGTAGACTTAAATAGTAATCTAAGATTTACTTTTAGTCGCCATGAGCGATTAAAAAGCAAAGAAATATTGGCTTCTCTTTTCAGAAAGGGAAGCCATTTTGTTTGTACCCCGTTGCATGTTCGCTACCTAATTACTCCAGCTGAATCTGCAAATGTCCAGGTGGCATTTAGTGTTCCTAAAAAAAGATTCAAGCGTGCGCTTGATCGGAATCTAATTAAGCGACGATTGCGAGAAGCTTACCGATTAAATAAACATAGTTTACTACAGCATTTTTCAAATGAGCCCAAACAGGTTCATGTAATGTTTATTTATGCTTCGAATCAAATACCGGATTATATTACTTTAGAACAAGCAGTTTTAAGTTTTTTTAACCACCTTACAGAAAGCGCAAACGCTTAATTTTTTAACTTTATATCCATGTTATAATCGGGTATTCAAATTCAGCAATGAACAAGATATAATGGATTATTGTTGTGCCTTAAATACAGTTATATGAAGAAATTCCTATTTGTCTGCCTATTTCCACTCCAATGCTTGTTTGCGCAAGATGTATTAGAGCAAACACTAAGTGCCCATGTTTATTTTCTTAGTGATGATAAATTGGAAGGCCGAGCTACAGGTAGCGAAGGCGAAGCAATTGCTTTAAAATATATAGCCGAATATTTCGAGGTCTATGGATTAAGCCCTAAAGGTGAACGAGGTTTTTCGCAAGCTTTTGATTTTACTTTAGGTAAGAAAGCGGGAATTACAAATGCCATGAAGGTTAACAATAACACCATGGAGATATTAAAAGATTATTTCCCAATGACTTATTCAGGAAATGGAGCGATTCACGGGGAGTTACTTGATCTAGGTTTTGGTATTCATGCCCCAGGAACTTACGATGATTATGCAAACAAGACTGAGCTGGAAGGAAAAGTGTTTGCCATTAATTTATCTTCTCCAGATGGAATTCACCCACATTCAAAATATCTGCAATACACGGATTATCAAACGAGAATAAATATAGCTCGAAGTTTTGGCGCAGCGGCGGTGGTTTTTTATAATATTGACGAAAACCTCGATGATCCAGAATTTGACTTATCCATGAAAGTGAAGTCTTTTGACATCCCTGTGGTTTTTGTGAGCGAAGGCTTGCTTAATGACGGAGACGATATAAAATTGAATGTTGACTTAAAAGAAAAAAACGGAGTTGGACATAATGTAATTGCTTATATCGATAACATGGCGGATCAAACTGTGGTAATTGGTGCACATTATGATCATTTAGGCTGGGGCGAAAGTGGTGGCTCATTATATAGAGGAGAACCTGCCATTCATAATGGAGCGGATGATAATGCCAGTGGGGTTGCTTTAATGCTAGAGTTGGCTAAAGAAATTAAAGACCAAGGCTTAAAAGGGAATAACTATTTGTTCATCGCTTTTTCGGGAGAAGAACTTGGACTATATGGTTCTAAGTCTTTCGTGCAACATGCTACCATAGATACTTCTAAAATTAACTACATGATTAACTTTGATATGGTTGGTCGACTAGATGAAGAAAATACGATGGCTGTCAATGGGGTAGGAACTACTCCTCTTTTTAAAGAAAAAGCCTTAGGTATTCAAGAAGGGAATATCAAAGTAAAAACAACGGAGTCCGGTATGGGACCATCTGATCATGCTTCATTTTATTTAGCGGGTAAGCCAGTATTGCATTTTTATACAGGGAATAATCCAGATTATCATAAGCCAAGTGACGACCCTTTCTTAATAAACTATAAAGGAATGACACAAATTTTTGACTATACCTATGCGCTCATCGCAGACCTAGATGATGAAGGGAAGTTTGAGTTTGTAAAAACAAAAGATTCAGATAATCGGAATGCACCAAGATTCTCAGTAACCTTGGGCGTAGTGCCGGATTATATGTTTGATGGCATCGGAATGCGTATTGATGGAGTTACAGAAGGTAAACCTGCTCATGGCGCTGGAGTTCTTACTGGTGATGTTGTAAAGCAACTAGGGGATATTGAAGTCACCGATATGATGGCTTACATGACAGCTCTAAGTAAATTTAAGCCTGGTCAAAGTACAATAGTAAAAGTGCTTAGGGATGAAAAAATCCTAGAATTACCTATTCAGTTTTAATGGCATTACTACTTTGTATAGATACATCCTCTAGAAATTGCTCGGTTTGTATAGCTGATGATAACAGGGTACTTGCAAGTCGAATTCAAATGGACTCCAATTCTCATGCTCAAATATTGGCTAGCTTTATCGATGAAGTTTTTGAAGAAAGTGGAATCAAGAGAAAAGAACTCGAAGCAATAGTTGTTTCAGCTGGACCTGGTTCTTATACCGGTTTACGAATAGGTATGTCTACTGCAAAAGGAATGTGTTATGCTTTAGATATCCCCTTGATTGCACTGGACTCACTGGAAAATCTTGCATTAGAAATGTATAGACAAGAGCCAAATGAGGATGCGATATACATAGCTACGCTAGATTCAAGAAAAGGCGAAATCTATTATGCGGTAATGGATGGCAAACAAAATCTAGTTTGCCCGTCAACTCCCGCAATAGTTAAGGATTTGGATTGGGATAAGTGGAAGAATAAATGTGTTTATATCGGAGGGAATACTTTTACTAAGCTTTTAGATGGTACATTTGAGATCACTCTTAAGACAATTTCATTGACATATAGAGCAGAAAACTATTTAATTTTAGGGAGTAAGTATTTCAGTAACAAGAGCTTCGATAGCCTCGTCTATAAGGAGCCAAATTATTTGAAACCTTTTCAATAAATTAGTTGTTTTATTAATAAGTTAAACTAAACAAGTACAAAAATGGGATACAGTACAAAAAAAATAGCAGACATTGCTATCAAAGATGGAAAAGACAAAATCATTATTAAAGGCGGAATTTTGCAAAATGCTGCATTAGCAGTTAGAGCAATAAATCATCCGCTTAGAAAAAAGGTCATTGATCTTTTGGAAGAGAATGGAGAAATGGTAGTTACCGATATTTATGTTCAATTAAGAACAGAGCAATCCGTGGCTTCACAACATTTAGCTATACTCAGAAATGCGGGTTTTGTAATTACTAGAAGAGATGGTAAATTTATTCATTACACATTGAATAAGGATAGATTCAAAAACTCGGCTGAGTTGATTGAGAAATTAGCATAAACCTTTGAAAGCCCCATTTTTAATGGGGCTTTTTTTATTTATAGCTATTATCATTTAATAATGACGACTTCATGGTGCATTGCTAAGGAAGTGTTGATATTATTGCTTAATTTTGTATGGTAAAACAACGTTATGTCCGAAAAATTATTCGTAAGTACAAAGGATGAATCTCCGAAAATGTTTGAAAATCCTTTTCTAGATTTTTTCTCAAGAGTGCCATTTTACGTGCCCTTGATCATATTCATTCCAATCATCTCTTATTATTCTTACCTCTCTTTTGTAGAGAAGGGGACCTCAACTCTTGAGTTTTTGGCTTCCGCCTTTGTTGGAGCTTTGCTTTGGACCTTGATGGAATACCTTATCCATCGTTATGTTTTTCATGCTCACCCAACATCTGCTTGGGCTAAAAAAGTACATTATACTTTTCATGGTATTCATCATGACTATCCGCAAGATTCATTACGTTTAGTTATGCCTCCGCCGATAAGCATTCCTTTGGCTGTCTTTTTCTATTGGACCTTCCTATGGATAATGACACCTCTTGGAATTGTACAATTTCATTACGCCTATTTTGCCGGTTTTGTCTTGGCTTATTTGATCTATGATATGATGCATTATGCGTCTCATCACATTCCTATGACAGGCAGGTATTTGAAGATGGTTAAAGATCATCACATGAAACATCATTACAAAAACCCGAATGAAGGTTTTGGATTTACTTCTAAAGTTTGGGACAGAGTTTTTGACACCGATTTTAAGGAAGATTAACCTAGCTAATCAAACTTATAATTTACCCAGTATGTTTTAAATCCATGAGACAACTACTTTTCTTTATTTCTTTTTTCCTCGTGCTTATGAGTTATGCTCAACAATCACCAAAGTATTCTTTTGTCATTGAACAAAGCGAGGATTCCACTTTTAGAGATCTTAGTGAGTTTCAAAAAGAGGTAATGTGCGGGGGGGCTACTGAAAAGCCATTTACTGGAAAATATTTATATAATAAGGCGAAAGGAACGTACAACTGCGCCGCTTGCCAGAACCCTTTGTTTACATCTAATACTAAGTTTGATAGTGGAAGTGGATGGCCAAGTTTCTTTGAACAAGTAGATAAGTCTGCTATACTAGAAATCGAAGACAATTCATACGGTATTAAACGTGTTGAAATTGTATGTGCGGAATGCAAAGGTCACCTCGGTCATGTTTTTGAAGATGGTCCCGCTCCTACGGGTTTGAGATATTGCGTGAATTCAGCATCTTTATTATTCAAACCTGAATTGAGTAAAAGAAGATAATGGCTTATAAATACATCATTTTTGATTTTGACGGAACCCTTTTTGATTCTAGGATTGGAATTGTTAAAAGCGTAAAATATGCGCTTGATCAACTAAAAATAGAGCACCCTTCTGAAGAAGTGTTTACCTCATTTATTGGACCACCATTACATCATTCTTTTCATAAGCATTTTGGTTTATCTAAGTCAGATACAGCCCTTGCTGTGGTTAAATTGCGCGAGTACTATGGGGCTAAAGGATATATGCAATCTAAACCTTATGAAGGGGTACTTGATATTATAAAGGCCTTGCACAAAGAGAATAAAAAGGTAGGAATAGCTACCGCGAAACCAACTAATTATGCCATCCAGATTTTAGAAAGTTATTCGTGGAAAAGTTATTTTCACAGTATTCATGGCAGCGAGTTAAAAGGAGAGTTGTTTCCTAAAGAGAGGACGATTGGCTCGGTTCTATCCGATTTTGCTTATCCTGAATCACAAGATTGTGTAATGATTGGAGATACTATTTATGACATAAAGGGGGCTCAAGAACATGGTATCGATTCTATAGCGGTAGATTATGGCTATGGTAAAACCCAAGATTTAAAGGATGTTCGTGCTACTCATTTAATAGAAAAAGTAGAGCAATTGGCTACACTTCTCTTGACTAGTTAATTTGGATATTTGTGAGTTACAATTTGTACTTCTTCACAAAATCTGCAAATACTAGAAGCAATACCTGTATTCCGTCTGGTTCTTCCCGCTATAGCTTTAAAAACTGGACCACTCTTCGTTTCATCACATTGTAAACAATCACTTAAACTACCATCTGCTTGGTTATATAGGGTGTCGGAAATACAGACGGCAAAGCATTCTGTTTGTGTATTTTTTGCATTATAAGCCCAAATTTGAGCGCAAGGCTTTGTGAAACCTATAGCTTCAATACATAAAACTAAATCTTCGAATGGGGTATTTAAGTTGCTCAAAATACATTGCCTTACATCTGCGCCAACATCTAAATTTTCGGCATAAACTGCAAAATCTTCCAATGAGGAACATTTCCCACAAACATCAAAATGGGTTAAAATAGCTCCATCAGCAAGAGCGGCTTCTGGAGAGGTATAATTTTCTAAATGATAAGTCTTCAAATTCAAATCTTCCACCACTACGGCGCAAATACCTTCTGGTCTTATTGGAGCGGGTAAGTCATATGGGTTGTTGCCAAGTAAAGCGATACTATTGGTAAGTGTCCAGGTCCGAATATTGTCAATATCTTCTTGAGAAAAATAAGTAGATGCAAAACCCTCACATTGGCATACGGGGGTGCATTGGGAGTCATCGAGGCCTGTAGTATTTATCGGTCGACCAAAGAGTTGTCTAGAACAATCAACATTGTCTTCTTTGCAGCTGGATAGGCTTATGCTAACAAGCAAAATGCTTAAAATCCAGGTGATTATTTTTTTGAATTGCATACTTTGAAGTTAATACTTTTCATGAATTAAACGTTCAAAGCTTTCCAAACCACATCCTTCGGAAGGGGAGCTGTTATGCTAATGGGCTCTTTACTGACTGGATGTAGAAAATCTATTTTTCTTGCATGCAAATGAATAGATTTATCCTCATTTGGTCTGGGAAAGCCATACTTGGTATCTCCTTTAATAGGACTCCCAATACTACTTAGCTGAACCCTGATTTGGTGGTGTCTTCCTGTTTTTGGTAAGACTTCCAATAAATGATAGGTATTGCTACTTCGAATAAGTTTATAACTCAGTTCTGATTTTAAAGCCTTACCAAAGGCTTCATTTCTTGCTATTGATTTATTCTTGGCTTGATTCTTTAATAAATAATGTGTTAGGTGATCTTCTGTTTTTTGAGGAATCTTTTTAACAACTGCCCAATAAGTCTTTTGGATTTGTTTTTCTTTGAACATTAGGTTTAAACGGGCAAGTGCTTTGCTGGTTCTTGCAAATAAAAGAATGCCAGAAGTAGGTCGATCTAAGCGATGAGGAATACCCATATAAACAGCTCCAGGCTTATTGTACTTCTTTTTGACGTATTCCTTAACATCCTCTACAATAGGCTGGTCGCCAGTTTTATCACCCTGTGCTAAAGCACCACTAGGTTTGTTAATTGCAATGATGTGATTGTCTTCGTATAAGATTTCAAGCTTCATAAAATCGTTCGATATTGACTTCACTGAGCAGGGAAGTTCCATTTTCCATTAACTCAATGAAGTGATCTGCAAAATATGGGGTTAAAGATAAGCCTTTTGTACCCATGCCATTAAAGACGTACATGTTCTTGTGTTTAGGATGCTCGCCAAGCAAGGGTCTTCTGTCTACAACAGTCGGTCTAATTCCTACTTTGTGTTCCACCACTTTAAAAGGGGCATCTATGTTTGACGCGAAATTATCAAGTAAATATTTCTTCTTTTCAGGGGTTGGTGTTTGTGCCATATCATTCCAATCATATGTTGATCCAATACAATACTGGTGGTTCCCCAATGGATTAATATTTATTTTACTGTTTAATACACAATCAAGGTTTAAGCTTGGGCATTCAATTATCAAGGCTTCACCTTTGGCAAATTGAATGGGCAAATAGTTAAAGTAAGGGTTGAATCGCATTTTATACCCTTCTGCGAAAATCACCTTCTTCGCAGAAATCTGATTGTATCGAAACCCTTCTTCATCCGCAATAAGTGAGTCATATTCAAATTCTGCTTCGTGAATAGTTACTTGATCTTTGAGATAAGCAAATAAATCATCCAACATCAAATTAATGTCAATCTGAAGTACAGGTTCAATTTTTGCCTGCCCGAAACCAAGTTGAATGGGAGAAGGTATTTCAGCAGTATGCTCAAAAAGATAATTTGCATAAGATTCGCTTGCCATTTTAATATGGAAGTCATTCACCTGTTCATTGCTATGAAGAATTTTTAGAACACTGGTTTCTTGATAAAATGAACTATTGAAACGAGCACTTAATTCTTTATAAAATGATTTTGCCGCTGGAATAAGCTCTTCTATCATCCACGTTTTTACAAATCTTCTTCCAGTTATCGGGTTAATTAAACCCGAAGCTTGTCGAGAAGAGGTGTTACCTGAACCTTTGTCGATGATTATTACTCGCTTTCCTCTTTGAGTAAGCTTGTAGGCTAAGATACTTCCCACCAAACCTTGGCCAACAATTAAATAGTCAGTATCCTCCATTAACGAAAGTGATCTAAATTTGGCCGTTGATTCTCAGTATTGTCTTCTTCGTAATCAGCCTCTTTATTGTCGATCGTTTTCTTTAGTTGTTGAAAAACGTAATAAGCACTCAAGGATGCTAAACCCAAAGCAGGAATTACTGCATAAATTATTTTTTCCATACCGAAGTAGTTCAATACAAGAAGCCCAATTAGGAGCTCAGAACAAATAAATAAGGTAACCAGTCGGAGAACCCATACCCAAGCTTTCTCTTGATGCTCTTTGGCTTTGTTAAATATTTTTACTGCAAGATAAATGAGAATAAATACGTCCATATCAGTTTAAAATAGCTAATTCTTCTTTTACTTTTTTAGGTAATTTTTCAACCACTAAATTGTAGGATTGATCAATCAATGCATAGATAAGCTTTAGGTCTAACTCTCCGCTATCCAAGTGAATAGTATTCCAATGTTTTTTACTCATATGGTATCCAGGACGCACGCTACCATAACTAGCTCTAAGTTCTTCAGCATAAGCCGGATCACTTTTTAGATTAACTGTGAATTCGGGTCTATCTAATCCTGTTAACGCAAACATTTTGTCCATCACCTTAAATACTAGGGTCGATTCGTCAAATGGGAAGCATTCACTTACTCCATTCTTACTCAAACAATAGGTCCTAAAATCTTCAACATTCATTTGGAGAAAGTATAGGTGCAATAGTTGGCTTGGCCAAATTCATTGAGCTGAACTTCAAATTGCAATTGTTCAAAACCACCTGTATTAAAATAATTTCCTTCACCAACTACGCTAAAAGCATTACTGCCTAAATTTTGGTCTGGTATTCTGAAATAACTTCCTTCACAATCTATATAGGCTTTCATAGTGATGCCGCTATTTAAGAAATTTACGAAGAGTATTTCATTCTCTGCTCCATTACCAGGGTTTACTGTTGCGAATGTATAACCATGACCAAACCCTTGTTGGCAAAATTCACTTACATTGTAATTACCTACAAAATTAGACGTATCATAACTTGAACAATTTTGAGGAGGTACTTGATCACATTGGCTTAAAAAAAACACACTAAGTATCGCTGGTAGGAGGGTAAATAAATATCTTTGACTAAATTCCATTTTGGTGTACTTTTTGAACTTGAATAATCAATAATTTATGATCAATTAGGAATTAACCTCAATTAAAGTCATAAACTTAACATCCTAACGTAAAAGTAATGAAGAAAGTTATTATTGTTGCCCTTTTGGGTCTTTTTTACATCCAAAGCTTACAAGCTTCTGGCCTAAAAATAGACTTTGATGTGGAAACAACCCCTCAAGCACCTGATTATCAATTGGAGAAGTATTGGAGTGCCTTACCATGGAGAAATGACTCACCAGATGATGTTCCTAATGACGAATATGTGGATAGGCAATCCATGGCTCAAGTAGATGTATTTTTTATTCATCCAACCACGGTTACCGCAAAGGAAAATGTATGGAACGGGGATGTGAATAATCAAAAGCAAAATAGTAAAATTGACAATCTTCCGGTCAAGCATCAAGCTAGCGTTTTTAATGGTAGTGCAAGAGTTTTTGTTCCACGCTATCGACAAGCTAATTATGAAGCATTTATGGAGCTAGGTAGCGCCAATAGTATTAAGGCTTTGGATTTGGCTTACCAAGATGTTAGAGCGGCCTTTATTTACTATTTGGAAAACTACAATCAGGGTAAACCATTTAGTATTGCTGGACATAGTCAAGGAACCTTCCATGCCATTAAATTGATGCAAGAATTTGTAGACACTACTGAGCTATTAGATCAATTAGTGAGTGCATATTTAGTGGGTATGCCCATTAAGAAAACGGATTTTGTAAATTGCCAGCCATGTGAGTCTAAAGAAGAGAATAACTGTTATTTAACATGGAATACCATGAAGAAAAAAAGTTATCCTAAGTTCTATAAAGAGTATTTTCAAGGTGCAGTCTGTCACAACCCTTTAAGTTGGGAACTCAATGAACGCTATTGTGATGAATCTTGTCATCATGGACTAGTGTCTCGGAAGTTTAAAAAATTAGTGAAGAACCAATACGGAGCGGAAGTACATGATGGAATATTATGGGTAGATCCTGTTAAAATTCCAGGTATTCCATTTACAAAGCTGGTTAAAAATTGGCATATTGGAGATTATAATTTATTCTATGGAAATATCCGACAAAATGTAAATTTGCGAGTAAACAACTATTTAAAAACAAATAATATAAAAATATGGGAGACTTCAAATTAGGTATTGGAAGTAAAGTGAACCACCCAAGCTTTGGCTTGGGAGTGATTTGTAATTTGGATAGCCAATATTACACCATTTATTTTTCTACAATGGATGCTTTAAAGCAAATAGATCGATCTTTCGAAGGCTTAGAAGTAATTGAAAAAACCACTATGGATGTGGCTCCACTTGAACTTACTGAAATAGAATCAGCGCTAGAGCGAATATTCTTGAAATACAGTGAAAAATCAACGCCTGTTGAGTTAGCCAGTAAATGGCTAAACGGAACAGTAGAGTTAAAGCCGGGAAGTGCAGACTTGCAAGCAAAGGCGATTCCTATCCGCACCTTTTTTAGCAAAATTGTTTCGGTAAGAGAAAAGCTAAGGGTTTTGGAGCAAAATATCAATAATCATGATAAATTAGATGAGGCGGACAAGGTTCATTTACAACAATATGTTTCAAAAGCATACGGGTCCTTAACCACTTTTAATGTGCTTTTTGCTCAGAAAGAAGATCAATTTAGCGGAACAGGTAAGTCGTAGAATTTTTTTATTAAATTGAATAAAGCTTCATGTCTATTTTTGGGAAAAACATAAAAACGCTTCGTCAATCAAATGGTTTGAGCCAACAAGAATTTGCTAATCTGTTTGAGTTAAGTAGGGCTAGTATTGGTAGTTATGAAGAAGGTAGGGCTGACCCTAAAATTGATACATTAATCAAAATAGCCAAATATTTTAAAGTAAAAATTGACCAACTAGTTATAGGAAGGATTAAGGAAGAACCTCTTCCAATTACAGCACCACAAGAAGAGAAGGTTGAGGAGAAAGGCTCATCAGTTTATCTAGAAGACCGAATGAGTCTTTTGGAGTCCCGATTGAGCGAAATTGAAGAACGATTGAAAAACGAAGGATGATCATTAAAGAACTACATCAGCTATTTTTAAAAAGTAAAGGCGTTTGTACGGATACTCGATCGCTTGAAAGGGGGCAACTTTTTTTTGCACTTAAGGGCGGAAATTTTAATGGAAACGCATATGCTCAAAAAGCCTTGGATGGGGGAGCTTCCTTGGCCGTAGTAGATGAGGAAGAATATTTCCTTGAAGGGAAGACTATTTTAGTTGAAAATGCTTTAGAAACCCTGCAAGAGCTAGCTAAGTTCCATAGATTATACCTAGATATCCCTATTATTGCCATAACTGGAAGCAACGGAAAGACTACCACAAAGGAATTGCTTCACCGAATTCTATTGCAACAGTATAACTGCTATGCGACTAAGGGAAATTTAAATAACCATATCGGCGTTCCACTTTCCTTATTGTCTATGACAAAAAAGCATGACTTAGCAATTATTGAAATGGGGGCAAATCATCAAGGAGAGATAGACGCATATTGCCAGTGGGCGCTTCCTGATTTCGGATTAATTACGAACATTGGGAAAGCACACTTAGAAGGTTTTGGCGGTATCGAGGGTGTCATTAAAGGTAAAACTGAATTGTACCGTTCTTTAGCGGAACGAGATGGCTTAATATTTTATAATGCAGAGGATGTAATCTTGACTGAACAAAGTCGCTTAGTTGATGAAAGATTGAGTTATGGTCAAAGCGGTAAAGTAGATTACTTATACACCTTATTGGATGAAAGTGAGTTTATAGGCATTGAGGTAAATGGACTTAAAATTCAAAGTAATCTAATCGGTCAATACAATGGCGTAAACATGGCTGCTGCCGCTGCAATAGGTCAATACTTAAAAGTGCCGTTAAAGAAGATGAAATCCGCTCTAGAGAGCTATGAGCCAGATAATAACCGCTCTCAAATGATAAAGTACGGAGACAACCAGGTTATTCTGGATGCCTATAATGCAAATCCAACGAGTATGATGGCGGCTTTAAGCTATTTTGAAAAACTTAATGTAGCTAAGAAAGGTGTATTCTTAGGAGATATGTTTGAAGTTGGAACGTCGAGCAACGAGGAACATCAGCTACTTGTTAAGTATTTGGCCAAGAGTAATTTTGATTTTCATGTCTTGGTAGGAGAGCATTTCTTTGCTCAAAAAGATGAGAACGGCTTGTTTTTTAAAACTACAGAGGAAGCAAAAGAATGGTTAAGTAAAGAGCAATTTGAAGGATACACTTTTCTCGTAAAGGGTTCTCGAGGTATGCGGATGGAAATCATTCTATAAAAAAAAGGCTAATTTCAATTTTGAAATTAGCCCATTAAGTATGTTTTGAACTATATTATTTAATTCTCTTAATACTGCATCCTTTAGCAGGTGTTTGATTGACTGTAATCTCTTGCCCACCACCTAGTTGATTCAAAGCATTGATTAAATATCGTTCGCTTACAGCATTTTTATCTTTACTATTGTCGTCAATAGAACCAGCATAGACTAGCACATTTTCACTATCGAAAAGAAATACATGTGGAGTAGTTTTCGCGCCAAATGCATTGGCTAGTTTTGAAGCTTCATCTACTAAATATGGCGTACGGTAATTTGCCTCTTCAGCATGTGCTTGCATGTTTTTAAATGAATCATCACCATCTCTTTTGGCTTCGTTTGAGTTAACTAAAGCAGTTCCTATTCCATATCGATTGGCTAATTGTGATACGTCATCATAGCGATCTTCCCATTGAATAACAAAAGGACAAGTGTTACAAGAGAAAACAACTAAGGTCCCGTTCTGTTGCTTAACACTTGAAAGCGACAATTTCTCGTTATCGATGTTTAACATTTCGTAGTCCATTAAAGGCATTCCCATTCCTAATTCAATAGTTGGAAATTGCTCTTTTTCTTCTTCTGGGCCTGGAGTAAAGGCTGAAAGTATAAGCGCAGTGCAGGCGATAAATAAGAATCCTAAATTTTTCATAATTACTTTTTTGTATTTTAACAAATAAAATGTCGTTTTGTTTGAAAGGTATAACTCCCTAAAGAGTTGAAATTTTATTTCTTAAAACTACATAATTTGCCTTACAAAGTTTTAATTTTGTAAGCGAATATGGGACTTAAGGAAAGTTTAACAAATTTGAAGACTGAAATTTCAGGAGAATTATACTCAGATGCTATGATGCGCGCTATGTATGCTACTGATGCTTCTGTATATCGTGAACTTCCTCAGGCGGTTACATTGCCCAAAACTATTGAAGATATTCAGCGCTTAGTACATTTTGCTATTGATCAAGGTCTAAGTCTTATTCCACGAGCAGCGGGAACATCTTTAGCTGGACAATGTGTCGGTAATGGAATAGTTGTAGATATCTCTAAACACTTCACAGAAATAATTGAACTTAATACGGAAGAAAAGTGGGTGATAGTTCAACCAGGTGTAATTCGGGATGAGTTGAATATGTTTTTAAAAGAGCATGGTTTGTTTTTTGGTCCTGAAACCTCCACAGCTAATAGAGCTATGATTGGTGGGATGGTGGGGAATAATGCCACAGGAACAAATTCTATAAAGTATGGAAATACTAGAGATCATGTTAAAGAGTTAGAATTAGTGTTGAGTGACGGGTCTCTAGTGAAAATTGGTCCAAAATCCTTAAAAGAACTTGAGGAAATACAATCAGGGGATAGTTTTGAATCTAAGCTATACAAACATTTGTTAGGTGTTTTGGCAGATGAAGGAACTCAGGCTGAGATATTAAAAGAGTTTCCTAAGGCATCTATTCATAGACGAAATACAGGATATGCAGTAGACGCGTTATTAAACAGTGAGCCCTTTTTAAAGCATGAGGAAGCATTCAATTTGTGTAAACTGATGGCTGGTTCTGAGGGAACTTTGGCTTTCATCACAGCAATCAAATTGAACCTTGTCGATCTCCCACCAAAAGAACAAGTGTTGTTATGTCCGCATTTCAATTCGGTTCAAGAAGCACTCAAAGCTGTACAAAAAGTTATGACTTTAAATCCCTTTGCTTGCGAGCTAATGGATAAACTGATTATGGATTGCACCAAAGAAAATGCGGAATATAGTAAGTATCGTTATTTTTTGAATGGGGACCCTAAAGCCATTTTAATGATTGAGCTTCGAGCTGAATCGAAGGGGGCATTGAAAATACAAATTGAAGAAGCTACGGCAATGCTAAATGAGCAGACAAGTGCTTATGATTGTCCTGAAATTTTCCCTCCTGATGTTCAAAATGTTTGGAAGTTGAGAAAAGCGGGCTTGGGTTTATTGGCTAATATTCCAGGAGATAAAAAGGCGGTGGCTGTAATTGAGGATACTGCGGTGCATATTGATGATTTGCCCGAGTATATTGAGGAATTTACTGCAATGATGCAAAAGCATGGACAGAGCGCTGTTTATTATGCACATGCGGGTGCAGGAGAATTGCATCTTCGGCCAATATTAGATTTAAAGAAATCAAACGACGTCAAGCTGTTTGAAGAGATAGCTTGGGATACCGCTCGATTGGTAAAGAAGTATAAGGGTTCTCTAAGTGGAGAACACGGAGATGGAAGGGTGCGAGCAAGCTTTATCCCATTTATGTTGGGTGAAAAGAATTATCAGCTCCTACGGGATATTAAGGCAACTTGGGATCCACAGGGTGTTTTTAACGCTGGGAAGATTACCGATGCTCCGAAGATCGATGAGAATTTACGATATGAAATTGATGCGCCGGAACCTGTGTTAAAGACGA
>JBLHMK010000045.1:0-17605 GCA_047621945.1 Flavobacteriaceae bacterium | reverse complement strand
CCATGAATAATCAGGAGATACCCAAATTTCATCACCTGAAATCTCACCTGGGAAAGCAAAGAATACAAACACTCTGGCAATTAAAGCCACATTGAATATATTCATACCCGTTCCACCAAAAGCTTCTTTTGCTATAACTACAGAGAAGGCTGTTGCCAAAGCTACAATCCATAAAGGAATAGCAGGTGGCATTACAAGTGGAATCAAGAAAGCAGAAACTAAGAACCCTTCCTCAATAGCATGCCCTTTATTAGCAGCGAAGATGAATTCTATCCCTAGTCCTACAACGTGTACCACAATTAGCATGGGTAAATATTGCAATATACCATACAAGAATTTCGCCCCAAAACCTGAGAAGAAATCTGGAAATAAACCCTTTGCAAAGTAATGTTGATGACCGATGTTATACATTCCTATCATGAATGCCAACTGCATGGCAAGCACAACCATTATCATGGTACGTTTAAGGTCCATACCATCTTTAATATGTGTCCCAGTCTTAGTTACGTGGTCTGGAACATATAGGAAGGTATCAATACCATCCCATAAGGTATGTAAGAACCGACTTTCTTTCTTGTCCGGCTCTATTTTGTCCATGAAATCCCTAATAAACTTCATTCTTAATTTACTTTAAATTAACTGATTAAACTTTTTAATTCTGAGAACGAATGTAATCCAATCCTTCTCTTAATATATTTTGTAATGGTTGTTTAGATGTACATGCGAATTCACACAAGGCTACATCTTCTTCTAACAATTCGTATATACCTAAACCTTCCATTCCTTCAAAATCATTCGTAATGATTGACTTCATTAAATGTTGTGGGTGAATATCCATTGGAAGTACTTCTTCATATTGACCTGTAACTACAAATGCTCTTCCTTCACCGTGGGTGTTGGTATTTGCATCGAATGTTGCAAGCTCCATCCCCTTCCAAGGAAAAGTTGGAGAAAGACTAGGTCGCGCATATTGAGGAATCATCCATCCAAACATTTCCTGATGATCACCTTCTTCAAGAACGCTTACTAAATTATCATGCGCCCCTAAGAAACCGTCTTTAGCTATTTGTGTACCGCAAAGTACATTGCCTGAAACTACCCGAGAGTTATCTTCTTCTATCTGACCATCTAATAGATTAGCCAAATTTACTCCTGCAAGAGTTTTAATATATTGAGGATTCTTTACAATTGACCCGGCAAGTGCAACAATCTTAACAGGTGCATAAACACCCTCGTTAAACAACTTCCCGATAGTAGCTAAATCTTCTACTTTGATTGTCCAAACCACATCGCCTTTTGAAATGGCATTTGTGTGATGAATTTGAACACCTACATTTCCAGCAGGGTGAGCACCAATGAATGCATTGACTTGAGCACCTTTTAAATGATCTACTATATTAGATTTAGATGACTTAGCGTCAAGGTTCAAATGTACTTGGTCAGTCAATTCATTTAATGCATCGATTCCTGTTTGTAAATCTTTTGCATTTAACTGAGCTAACACAAAAGCATAGTCCACAGCTAAAGGAGCTGTATCAGATGCTGAAATATGAATACTTGTAGGACGAACGCTTGGGTTTGCGACAACACCAAATGGACGTTCAACGAATGCCGTCCAAGCACCGCTTTCTTTTAATTGAGTTCTAACGCCTTCTTCTCCTAATGAACTAGGACTAGCAGCTTTAAATTTAACTGAATCATTCTTACCATCAGCTTTGATTATAATTTCAGTAATGGCTCTTTTGGCTCCTCTTCTAATTTCTAGAACTTCACCACTTACTGGAGACGTAAAGAATACGCCATCAAAACCTTTATCGTAAAAGATTTTATCACCAGCTTTTACTTGAGCACCTTCTTTCACTAACATTTTAGGAATAGGTTTCAAGCCATAAAAATCTTTTGGCTTAATTGCATAAGTAGCTGAGCTATAAGTTGAAATTGACTTTTTTGCTTTGCCATTCAACTTAATATCAAAACCTCGACGAAGTTTAGTTATTTTTTTTTTTGCTTGTGACTGACTACTTTCGTTTCCTAAAATCATTTCTTTTATCGATGGAATCAAACCGAATTCCTTTTCGTCGCTATTTTTCCTGACTTTACCTGCAGTTAACTTGATGATTTGATCACCCATTAATGCGGCTAAGAATACTACTAATACCATTACGCAGGCAAAGAGTAATAATACTACAGAATTTGCTGTACTAGAAGCTTCACTAGTACCTTGAGCAAAACTCATAACTGTAAGCGAAGAAAAGATTACGCTTAAACGAGATGCTTTTGATAGATTACTTAAATTCATATTATCCATTTTGGCTTTTTTAATTATGGAATATAAGCCTGTTTAAAAACTACGCAAAGTTACTACAAAGAAACTTATTTCGAAAGCTTAGTTATTCTTTTTTACTTCATTTATCCACATAAGCTAAAAATCGTCCTAAAAGTTTTCTCTTTTCGCCTTTTTTTCGAATCTTGCGGAAAGTGTTCAACTAATAGCTACTAACTTATGGACGATAAAAAGAAAGATCTCGACCGTTACAAATGGAACTACAAAAAGGAAATTCGAAAGCGTTTGCGCATAGGGTCTTTTATCTTGTCGCAACCATTCCTTCCCGATGAAGTTTTTAAACGGGCTGTTTGTTTAATGTGTGCACATTCTAGAGCTGAAGGTTCGTTTGGCTTTATTTTAAACAAACCTACAGAATTCATGGTGGCAGACTTCATTGAGGAACTTGATGACTTAGAATTGCCGGTTTACTTTGGTGGTCCAGTTGCTACTGACTCGCTTTACTTCCTTCACGACAACAGTTTAAACATTGCGGATGCTAAAGAGATTCTCTCTGGGGTTTATTGGGGAGGAGACTTCCAAGAAATGATTGAGAAGATCAAGAATAATAAGACTGCTCAAAAAAGAATTAAGTTTATCCTAGGTTATTCTGGTTGGGATCCTGGACAATTGCGAAAAGAAATTATTGAAGACTCTTGGATTGTAGCTGATGGCAATGATAAACAGACCTATTCTGATAGTGACAACTTGTGGAAAGAAGTTATGGAAGGCATGGGTGAAATCTACAATCATTTAGCCAGTTTACCTGAAAGACCCGATTTAAATTAATAGGAGTATACTGATAGTATGAAGAGAAGAAAAATATTAATGATTCCTGGCCCAATAGAATTTGAACCAGCAGTATTAAGAGCAATGAGTGTGGAAACGGCAAGTCATGTTGCCCCTAATTTTATTGCTTGCTTTCAATATTGTATAAAGGCTTTTAAAGAAGTTTTGAAGGCTCCTAATGGACAGGCATTTATTGTTGCAGGAAGTGGAACTCTTGCCATGGACATGGCCGCAGCAAATTTAATCGAGCCTGGGGATAAAGCCTTAGTTATCTCTACTGGATATTTTGGTGTTAGATATGAAAACATCCTTAAGCGCTACGGCGCGGAAACTACCTTGTTAGAAAGTGATTTAGGAGATGTGGTTTCACTTGATCGTATAGAGCAAGAGTTAAAAACAGGCAATTACAAATTAGTCACCTTTACACATGTAGATACTTCAACGGGGGTTTTAGTAGACCCTGAGCCTATTGCAAAATTAGCTCAACAATACGGTGCATTAAGCATCCTTGATGGGATTTGTTCTGTTGCAGGTGAAGAACTAAAACAAGAAGAATGGGGCGTAGATGTGGTAGTTACTGCTTCTCAAAAAGCTTTAGGAGTTCCTCCAGGTTTAGCTTTAGTTATGGCTTCTTCAAAAGCTATCAAAACATGGGAAAATAGAAAACATTTGGTTGCTAACTATTATGCGGATTGGGAAAACTGGCTGCCTATTATGCAGGCCTACGAAAACGGGAAGCCTTCCTATTTTGGAACTCCCCCTGTTAATTTAATCGTTGCCTTAGAAACTAGTTTAAAATTGATCTTAGAAGAAGGCATTGATGCGCGAATTGAGCGTCATCAAAACTACGCACAAGCTTTTAGAGAAGCATTGCATGCCGTTGGATTAGAACTCATTGCTAGTTCTCCTGATCACGCAGCACATACCTTGTCTGCAGTTCTCTATCCATCAAGTATAGATTCCAGTGATTTCACTAAAAAAATTGGCGAAAAAGATGTCATTGTTGCAGGTGGACTACTCCCCTCTTTTAAAACTAAATACTTTCGTGTTGGACACATGGGAAGTGTATCTAACAATGATTTAATGGCTACGCTAAGCGCTATTGAATACGCCTTAGGTGAAGCGGGTTATATTTACGAACGAGGCGAAAGCTTAGTGACCTTTCAAAGATTTTTAAACGATTAGCCTATGAAAAAATTAAAAACAATAACGTATTACTTCTTCGGGGTTTTATACCTTCTGGCAGGTGCTATGCATTTTGTCAATCCAGATTTTTATCTAAAGATTATGCCTCCATACCTCCCCTTTCATTTGGGCTTAGTTTATATAAGTGGTGTTGCTGAAATTCTTTTAGGCCTTGGCTTGATTTATAAACCTACTCGCCAAATGGCTGCTTGGGGAATAATTGCCTTATTGATTGCTGTATTTCCTGCAAATATCTATTTAGCTTTTAATCAAGGAGCGCAAGAAGCTTTAGGCACTAATCAGTTAGAAGCTTTATGGATAAGGTTTCCTATTCAAGTGTTGTTGGTAGTTATTGCTTATTGGCAAACTCGGATTGAAAAAGTTTAGTGAGAGTCAAACATCCCAATCAATTTTGAAATCTCTTCAGCCTTGATTGTTTTGTCTTTCGACACAAAGTAGAATTTTACGTAGTAGAGTAATTCGCGAATGATCTCTTTATTCGTAGCTGGAGTAAAGAAGCTTTCTTTTTCCTCCACCTTCATTGATTTCAAGTAGTCTTTGATCTCTCTGCGTTGAAAGGGAACACCCTTATTTACTGGGTTCATGTAAAAAATGGTTTCACGCGCATTGTCCATGTCATAATCAAAAACAAAGTTCTTTTGATACGCTAATACAAAGTGCCTGTATAAGTTTACCCCATAAACTGGCAACTCTAATTGTTGTGATAAGATGATGTATAGGATTCCTAGAGAAATTGCATTTCCTTTCTTACTTTCCCCCACATGGTTAATACAAAAATCAGCGATGTCAACTTCTTCATTTTTGACTCCATTAAAGCCTATAATAGTATAAAATACTTGATTGAAAATGTTAATATTTTCTAAGGGCGTATAGCTTTGATTTAACTCTAGCCAAATTTTTTGGCGGGCCTTATCAATTTGCTGATAAACGTCATCTTTATTAAGATCGGGAAACTGATATCTCGCTACTAAGAGGGCACCATCTAGTAAGATAGCTAAATCGTCTTTTAGCCAATCTTTCAGGTCTTCTTTTAAGCCTGTAAATTGGATAATGTGAATGAGTTCCTCAATCCGGTCGTGCAATGCCAAATTAGCACTATCGCTCCAAGCATTTTCAAGCTCAGGAATCACCTCGGTCCCGTATGAAATAATGCGCTTACTTACATTTTCGTATACTTCCGGATCTTCATCATCCAACAAGCGGATAAGTGCATTTATTTCTTTACGCTGACTCATTAATTATTTCTTAGCCTTAGCTTTACCTCTTTTTGCAGGTTGATTTTTAATAATATCAAGTACTTCAGGTAGTTTTAATTTTTCAGCATCAACATCTTTAGGAATCTTAAAATTCTTCTTGTCTTTTCGGATATATGGTCCCCATCTTCCGTTAAGCACTTGAATGCCTTCTTCCTCAAATTCCATGATGAATTTGTTCGCATCAGCTACTCTCTTTTCTTCAATCAATAGAATAGCATCTGGCAATTGAATCGTGTAAGGATCTAACTCACTTGCTTTTGTAATAGATATAAATTTCTTTTTGTGTAAAAGATAGGGGCCAAAACGACCTATTGCAGCTTTCACTTCTTCTTCTTCAAATAAACCCACTACTCGAGGTAACTGGAATAAATCCATGGCCTCTTCTGCTGTAATCGTCTCAATACTTTGGGTAGGAAGTAATTTTGCATATTGAGGTTTTTCTACTTCATCTGGCGCTCCAATTTGAGCCATTGGGCCATAACGACCAACTCTTACCAACAGCGTATGTCCTGTTTTTGGATCTTTACCTAAGATTCTTTCTCCTGAAGCTCTGTCCGCATTTTCAATAGTATCTTCTACCGATTCATGAAAAGGTTTGTAGAATTTGGAAACCATGGCACTCCATTCTGTCTTTCCTTCTTCAATTTTGTCAAATGATTCTTCCATTTGTGCAGTAAAATCAAATTCCATGATTTCACTAAAATGCTCTATTAGAAAGTCATTCACCACTATTCCTATATCTGTAGGGAATAGTTTCATTTTTTCAGCTCCAGTAAGTTCTGTAGCTAGTTCTGTTTCAATTTTCTGATCAGCAAGTGTAAGTACTCTATACTTTCTTTCTACCCCATCTCGATTCGTTTTTTCAACGTAAAATCTCTTTTGAATAGTAGAAATAGTTGGTGCGTATGTAGACGGTCTACCAATACCCAATTCTTCTAACTTTTTCACTAAACTAGCCTCTGTATATCGAGCACTTGCTTTAGTAAATCTTTCCGTTCCAGTAATTTCTTTAAGCGGTAAATTTTGCCCTACACTCAATGGAGGTAGCATTCCGCTTACATCCTCATCCTCATCCTCATCATCTTTACCTTCAAGGTATACTTTCAAGAATCCGTCAAAAATTAACACTTCACCTTTCGCTTGGAATTGTTCTGCAGAGTTACTCACATCTATAGAAACGATGGTTCTTTCCAACTTAGCAGATGACATTTGAGAAGCAATTGATCGTTTCCAAATCAAGTCATATAGGCGTTGCTCATCAAAATTAGAACCCGCTTCTTGTTCTTCAAATTTAGTTGGACGAATAGCCTCGTGAGCTTCTTGAGCATCTTTAGCTTTCGTTGAATATTTTCTAACCTTCACATACTCCTCCCCGTAGTTTGAAGTAATGGCTTGCACTGCAGAGTTAACTGCAGTTTGAGAAAGACTAACTGAGTCAGTTCTCATATAGGTAATGTGTCCAGCTTCATATAGCTTTTGCGCAACACTCATCGTTTTGGCAACAGGAAAACCTAATTTCCGACTAGCCTCTTGTTGCAAGGTTGAAGTAATGAAAGGTGCTGCTGGATTTTTCGTTGAAGGTTTCTTTTCAATGTTTCCTATAGAAAAAGTAGATCCTTTGCATTCTTCTAACAAAGTCATTGCTTCAGCTTCAGTTTTTAATCGCTTAGGTAACTCCGCTTTAAGTAGCGTATGTTTCCCTTGCTTATCTTCTACATTAAATAAGGCAGAAACTTTGAAAAAGCTATTGGATTCAAACTTGGTAATTTCTCTTTCACGCTCTACAATAATTCGCACAGCTACAGATTGTACTCGTCCTGCGGATAAAGATGGCTTTACTTTTTTCCATAAAACTGGTGATAACTCATACCCTACTATTCGATCTAATATTCGTCGAGCTTGTTGGGCATTTACTAATCCCATGTTTAACTTACGTGGGTTATCCAATGCATGCAGAATAGCATCCTTAGTTACTTCAGTATAAGTGACTCTTTTTACTGTTTTCACATCTAGTCCTAAGATCTCACATAAATGCCAAGAAATAGCTTCTCCTTCACGGTCTTCATCCGTCGCTAAGAGCACTTCATCTACTTCTTTCGCTAATTTCTTTAGCTTTTTAACAATATCTTTCTTATCGTCTGAGACCACATAATTCGGTTCAAAATTATTCTTTACATCTATAGAAATATCCTTCTTTGGCAAATCTCTAACATGCCCGTAGGATGACTCAATGATGTAATCATCACCCAAATATTTTTGAATTGTTTTCGCTTTTGATGGGGACTCAACAATGACTAATTTTTTCGACATTCTAAATTATTTTGACATTCAAATTTTCAACAAATGTAGTTTTACTTTTAATTTATTCAAGAATTATGTTGAAAATCTATTAAAAATATAAACTGCTATGCCCTTATAATGTTTTACTTTTACGTAAAAATTAGCCAAGATGTCCAAAGCTTCATTACGTGCAATATCTCCGATAGATGGAAGATATGCAAATAAGGTAAGCGAACTCAGTGAATACTTTTCTGAGTTCGCATTAATCAAATATCGAGTAATCATCGAAATTGAATATTTCATTGCCCTGCACGAAGCTAAAATCCCTCAGTTGTCTTCTCTCAAGGAAAAACAATATGCTGACTTAAGAAGTATTTACGAGAATTTTGAAGATGCGGATGCAGAAGCGATTAAAAAAATTGAACAGACCACGAATCATGATGTGAAAGCTGTTGAGTATTTTTTAAAAGAAAAGTTTGAAGAATTAGGCTTAGGAGCCATTAAAGAGTTTATTCACTTTGGATTAACTTCTCAAGACATTAATAATACCTCATTCCCTTTGATGCTTAGAAACTGCGACGAGCATGTTTGTCTACCCACATTAAAGCAGTTAAATGCTCATTTAGAAGAACTAGCTGCCGACTGGAAAGATATTCCATTGTTAGCAAGGACACATGGTCAACCTGCAAGTCCTACTAAGTTAGGAAAAGAGATTATGGTTTTTGTTGAGCGTTTGGTGAATCAAACAGATACACTAGAAGAACTTCCTATTGCAGCTAAGTTCGGCGGAGCAACGGGAAACTTCAATGCACACCACTTGGCATACCCTGAAGTAGATTGGATCGAATTTGCCAATAATTTCGTTGAAGAGAAATTAGGTTTATATCGTTACCAATACACTACTCAAATAGAACACTACGATTTTCTTGCTGCTTATTTCGATAACTGGAAAAGAATCAACAGCATCTTAATTGACCTCTGTAGAGATGTATGGACTTATGTTTCCATGGATTACTTTAAGCAAAAAATAAAGAAGGGCGAGATAGGTTCTTCCGCAATGCCGCACAAAGTAAACCCTATTGATTTTGAAAATGCAGAAGGGAATTTAGGCATAGCTAATGCGCTATTCGAGCACCTAGCAGCTAAGCTTCCGGTATCTCGTTTACAAAGAGACTTAACGGATTCAACCGTGCTTAGAAATATAGGGGTGCCTATAGCGCATACCTTGATAGCTATTAAATCCATAGAGAAAGGATTGGATAAATTGTTATTGAATGAAGCGAAGATTGCCCAGGATTTAGATAATAATTGGATGGTTGTAGCTGAAGCTATTCAAACTATATTGAGAAGAGAAGGGGTTCCTAATCCTTATGAGCAATTGAAAGAGTTAACTCGAACTAATACGCATGTTGGTCAAAAAGAGATTCACGCTTTCATTGATGATTTATCTGTCTCTGACAAATTGAAAAAAGAGTTAAAAAATATTAGCCCAAGTAACTATGTAGGTGTTTTCTAAAACTTAAATAAGAAAAACCTTACTTTTGCACCCTCAAATAAATTATCCAGTTACATGAACGAAGGAAGAAGTCAATATATCGGCATCATATTAATAAGTATTATCGTTTACTTACTGGCAGCCCGATTTTTCAAGAGTGTTGATGCACCCGTTGACGAAGATGTCGCTGCTACTGAAGAGATTCAATCCAATGACTCGATAGAATCAAACTCATCAAATATAGATACGAATACGATCGGGCCTGCTACTATAATTATATTAGAGGATGGAGATTCAGTAGAAGTTGATGCAGCAGCTTATGCAGCGAAAAATAGACTGGGTGCTTTTTATCCATTAGCGAATGGATCTGAAGAAGAAATTGTCTTAGAAAATGAATTACTGAAAATCACCTTGAGTTCTAAAGGGGCTCAGGTTAAAACAGTTGAGTTAAAAGAATTCAAAGATTTTAATCAAGATCCTTTAATGATAGTTGAGGAAACTCAGCAAATCAATTACATATTGTCATTAGCGAACGGGAATACTGTTTCAACGGAAGATTTATACTTTCAAGTTAAGGAAGATGGGGAGAGTGTGATTTTCACTGCTCCTGCAGGAAATGGAAGTGTTCAGTTCACCTACACATTGCCTAGCAATTCTTACCTAGTGGATTATCAATTAGGCTTAAATAACTTACAAAGTGTTTTAGATACCAAGGCAGATGACTTGGAATTAACATGGGATTATGAAGCTGGTAAGCACGAACAAGACATGTCTAGTGAAAAGACAAAGTCTACTGCTTATTGGAAAGTCTTTGAAGATGATGTCGAACACATTGGTGTCGGTAAATCAAAAGAAGAAAGTATTGAAGCCAGTATTTTATGGTTGAGTTTCAAGCAACGATTTTTCAATGCTACTTTTTTAAATGAAAACACCTTCACAGATGTAAGTGTTGAAACGGAAATCGAGAGTGATGATAGCACGAAAGTTGCTGGATTCCACGGTGAGATGGCTATGGCATTAGACTTCTCAGATGCTAATCAATCTTTTGACATGCAGTTGTTTTATGGTCCGAACAACTATAAGATGTTAAAGACTTATAAAAATGACATGCATCATGTAGTTGAGTTAAGTGCTGATTTCTTTTTATTCAGATGGGTGAAATGGATTAACGCTTGGTTAATTATTCCACTGTTCAACTTCATTGAGAAATTTATTCCAAATTACGGGATTATCATATTAATAATGACCTTGATCATTAAGATGATCTTAATGCCTCTGACTTTCAAGTCTTATGTATCTACTGCAAAACAAAAAGTTTTAAAACCAGAGTTAGATGAGCTTAAGAAACAATTTGGCGACGATTCAGCAGGATATTCAAGAGCACAAATGGACCTATACAGTAAAACTGGTGTAAGTATGTTTGGTGGTTGTTTACCTATGCTTTTGCAGATGCCTTTCTTATTGGCGATGTTCTACTTCTTCCCCTCTTCTATTGAGTTGAGGCAAGAGAGTTTCTTATGGGCGCAAGATTTATCTACATTTGATACGATTCCATTACTTACTTGGTCGAAGAGTATTCCTTTGTTAGGTAATCACTTAAGTGTCTTTACTATTTTGATGACTGTTTCGTCTATTCTTATGGCGAAGTTCAATCCTCAAATGCAATCTCAGCCGAGTCAGCCAGGAATGGAAATGATGAAGTATATGCCATATATCTTCCCATTTTTCTTGTTATTCTTGTTTAACGACTTCCCTGCTGCATTGACCTATTACTACTTCTTATCGAATATGATCACTTTCGGACAACAGTTCGTAATCAACAAATTCTTCATTGACGAGGATAAGATTAAGTCTCAACTTGAGGAGAATAAGAAGAAGCCTGTCAAAAAGTCTAAGTGGGCTGCAAAAATGGAAGAGGTATACAAACAGCAACAACTCCAACAAGAGCAAAAAAAGAAATAAACCGCTGCGTTGTCATAAAACAAAGTCTTAATAAAGAATTCCTTTGCTTCATGTAAGAATAATGTAAATTATTTTTAACTTTAGCGCTCAAACAATTTATAAACTAAAAACAAAATGATGAAAAAAGTATTACTTTTAAATTTATTGTGTTTTGCATTTTTTTCAGTATTCGCCCAAACGCAAGTAGGTCGGACAACTTATGATTTGCAAACGAATAATGCTAACTGTCGAAGAGTAGCAACAAACGCAACTGGTGAAGTTGTAATTACCTATACCAAGAGTTTGACAGGTAATGAAGCAGCTTCAGATCGTGGAACTGGCTATAACTTCAAAAACGCAGCTGGTGTATGGTCAGAAACTAATTTCCCTGCTTCAGGTTTTACTAGATTCGATATTGCAAGAACTGGTTGGTCAAACATTGGTTTTTTAGCGAATGGTAAAGAAATGATTGTGACTCACTTCGCGGATGATGTTACTGCATTCGGTGGTCTTCAAATTCAAGATAGAGCCTTAGGTTCTGGAGGAACTTGGAGTACAACTTCTTTAAATTCAACAAATCCTAGCTTCACATATACGGATGATGCAACATGGCCAAGAATGGCAGTTACTGGAGATTCTATCTTTATTGTAAGTTCTGTTCAAATTGGAACCTTTGTAAATGGCGTTGATGGTGGATTATACTATCACCGTTCGTTAGATGGTGGTGCTACATGGACTGAAGGTGTTTTACCTTTCGTAAATGGAAGTAACTTTATCACAATCGGTGCTGATTCTTACGCAGTAGATGGTAACGATAATGGTGTAATTGCTGTTGTTGTAGGAAGATATAATTCATTTGTATTGAAATCAACTGATTTTGGTACGACATGGACATCTACTAAAATGATTGAAGTATTAGATGAAAACGGTTTACCAACTGCTAACAATTTTTCAGGTGAAAGTTCAGAGTCTGCTATTCGTCAAGATATCAGTGATGAATCTTATTCTATAGTAGTAGATGATAGTGATATGGTTCACGTTTGGATGGGCAAATTGGAATATGAAAAAATTGCTTTCCAAGAAGGAACGGTAATACCATTTGCTGAAGGTTTATTATATTGGAACGAAACAATGAGTGCTCCAAAAACTTTGCACGCTTCAAGATTTACTGTAGAAGCTGGTGCTGATTGTGATCCTTTATACCCTAACACGGTAATTAATGATCCTGATTTCATTCAATTCGGTTTATACTCTTCTTCTTTTTCTTCTCAGCCTAGTGGAGCTTACGGTGACAATGGTGACCTAGTTGTTGCTTACTCGCGTATGAGAACAGCTGCAATTGATACTGCTGGATTAGCTTTAAATGCTACAGCTGATGGATTCTTATATAAAGATGTATTTGTATTGAAGTCTAGTGATAATGGTGTTACTTGGGATGGTCCAATTAACGTATCTAGCCAAGATACTATGGAATGTGCCTACCCGGGTGTTCCAAGAAAATTCTACGGTGGAAATGTTCCACTTATTTGGATGCAAGATGCTCGACCAGGTAATGCATTACAACCTCCTCCAGGTTATGTGCACAACTATGGTACTAACACTATTGAATACGCTGATGTAAGCGTTGCTTCAATTGTAACACCTGCAGATATTACTTGTCCTACAATCGTTCTTTTGGATCCATTAAATGATTCAATTGCTGTTGCTTCTGGATGTCCTCCATCAGCTGATGATTTATCAGCGATCTTAAATATTGATGATGTTCCTCAAGGTCCAGATGATTCAATGATTAGAGTTGTAGGTGCTTTACCTAACTTTTCAGTACCTGGGGTATATGTATTAGATATCTACTTAGAAGATTCTGCTGGGAATACCAGTAGTGATACTGTAGTAGGAATTATAGTTAATGTTGTTGCGGATACTATTCCTCCTACATTTACTTTCAATGGTCCTGACACTTTAGCCGTTGTGAGTGGAAACGTTTATGCTGATCCGGGACTAGTTTACGCTGATAATGGATGTACTCCTCCAGTACCTACAGAAACAGATAACGTTAACCCTACAGGTGCAAATGGTCTATTTACCTATGTATATACAATTACAGATAACAGTGGAAATGTAACACTTGCTACTAGATATGTAAATGTGATTGGTGGTGATATTACTCCTCCAGCTATCACTTTAAATGGTTTAGCTACAGATACAGTTGAAGCTTGTACGTTCTACAATGAATTAGGGGCAACTGCATTTGATTTAGTTGATTTTGTTGTTTCAGTTACAGTAGATGCTACTGCATTAGACATTAATGTTGTAGGAACCTATGATGTAGTTTACACTGCTACGGATGCAGCTGGTAACCCAGCAACTGAAACAAGAACTGTTTATGTTGAAGATAATACTGATCCTGTATTAAGTATTATTGATGATAACGATTTAGTTACTCCTGCAAATTCTTACACAGAAGGCGGAATTAACTATACTTACTTAAACGAAACATTTGTAGCTCCAGCTACTGCTGCTTCTGATCCTAATTGTAATGGTCAAATTGTAACAGTTACTACTGATGCAAGTGCTGTTCAAGTAAGTACTGCCGGTAACTATACTGCTGTATTTACAGCCGTTGATGAAAACGGTAATGACGTTACTCAAAACTTAACAGTAAGAGTAGGAAAAGAGCCAACTGCTGATTTCACATTCATTGAAACTTCAAGTGGTCTTATTCTAACGAATACGTCTACTGATAGTCCTAATTCATATGCTTGGGATTTCGATAATGGTCAAACAAGTACTGCTGCGGCTTCAACTGCAGGTGTGCCAACGTACTCATCAAATGATGCTAATTATCCTACATACAATGTATGTTTGACAGTAAGAAATCGTTTCAATGATGCTCCTTTTAACAAGACAGCTAGTACGGTTTGTAAATCTGTTTCAATACCAGTAGGTATTATTGATAGAAATGACTTAAATGCAGCTGTTGAAATCTTCCCTAACCCAACTAACGGGCTGTTAAATGTGGAGATTTCAGAAACTAGTGCTTCTAACTTAACTGTTGAAGTAACTAATGTTCTTGGAGCAGTAATCGCATCTAAAGAGTTAACTAAAGTGAATGCTAAAGAAACTGTTACTTTCAATTTGGAAGGAAATGCAGCTGGTATCTACTTCGTAAATATTTCTTCAGATAACGCTACGATCTCTAAGAGAGTAATCATGAAGTAATCTGATTTAACATTATATAATAAAAGTGCCTCGATTTATTCGGGGCATTTTTATTTTAATTCACATATATTTATATTATTATGTATGTGAATTATTTGTACTTTAAAGAAGTGCCCCTTCTTCGTATCTTTCTTGTATACACATTAGGATCCGCCTTAGGGCAATTATTTCCTCTACCCTCTCTAAGCAATGCCATACTCCTCAGTATTCCGGTTCTTCTTAGTCACGCGATATTCCTTCGAATAAACTATCAGCATGAGCACTTAAATAAACAAGTAAAACGGGTTTCTTTAAATCTATTCACGATCATATTCCTGGCAGCATACAGCCTAGCAATGATTAGTTCTCAGCAAGCCAAAAATCACCTCACACAACTTCCTATTGCGGAAAGCCAAGTCTTGCAAGTAGAACTAAGTTCTACCGTCATAGAAAAAGCCAATACTTATCAAGTTCAAGGAAAAGTTAGGTATCAATTAGAACATAACACCTATACGCCCTGTAGCGGTAAGGTCATCTTGTATATTGCCAAAAATTCAAAGAGTGAATCCTTAAAACAAGGCGATGAAATTTATGCAAGGCTTAAGCTAAAGCTCATCGAGCAGCCTAAAAATCCAAATCAATTTAGCTACGCTAATTACCTAAGCGCTCTAGGTATTTACCACAGCGCCTATATAGACAGCTATGAACTAAGCCAGCCATCAATGAAACCAAAGTTGACCTTTAAGGGAATAATTGAAAAGACCCAAATCTATTTGCAACAATCACTAAGCAAAGTTGTCGAAGATCAAGAGGCCTTATCTGTAGCTAGTGCTTTGCTCTTAGGTGATAAAAGTTTATTAGATGGAGATACTAAAAGCATATACGCTCATAGTGGTGCTATGCATGTATTGGCCGTAAGTGGACTTCATGTCGGCATCATATACCTCATTCTTTCCCAAATATTGTTTTTCATTCCGAAGAAGAAGATTCTAAAGGCGCTGCTATTAATTATCGGGATTTGGTTTTACACTGCGATAACCGGAGGCTCACCATCAGTATTGAGAGCTGCTACTATGTTCACCTTTATTGCAATAGGTCGTTCATTAAAACAGCACGTCAACATCTACAACATGCTAGCCGCATCTGCTTTATTTCTAAGCATCATACAGCCGAGTTTGCTTTTCAATATAGGTTTCCAACTTTCCTATACTGCAGTACTAGGCATCTTATACTTTCAGAAACGGATCTATAACTTATATATCAGCAGTAATTGGTTTATAGATAAGCTGTGGATGTTGAGCTCAGTTTCATTTGCTGCGCAAATAGGGACCCTTCCCTTGAGTTTATATTACTTCCATCAATTCCCTGTTTACTTTTGGATCTCTAACCTTCTCGTCATCCCTCTAGCCACATTGATTGTTTACTTGGGAGTTGGTATTTTCATCAGTTCTCCGCTTCCAATCATCAGCCAGTTCATTGGTAGAATCTTAAACTTCACCGTAAAAACCCTTAATAATTTTTTAAGCTATTTGGGCCAGCTTCCATTTGCGCTAAGTGAGGGATGGCATCTTTCTGTGTTCGAGTTGTTTTGCGCCTATGCTATTCTCTTATTATTTATTGGAGCCATTGGATACAGGCAGAAAACACTTTTGAAGGCAGCTTTAGTTCTTGTGCTGGCACTAACAACTTCTTTTACCACAAAGAAGCTGAGCTCTTCCATAAGCCATGATTTTACGGTGTATCACTCCTATAAGCATCCCATCCTAGAGTTTCGTTCGGGATTATCATCCTTCCTACTGACAACAAGCCCAAAAAATGAACGCTCAGCGCTATTTAAAGCCATAAACAACAACATGCTGGCCAAACAGGTTAAAAAGCAGGAGATTCAAACTATGGAGCCCGGGTTGCAGCTATATCATTTTGCACATACCGACTTCCTGGTAGTTAACCAATCAGTCCCAGCAATACCCGATTCCACATCTGTAGATTACGTCATTTTTTGTAATCAAAGCAAACTCAATTTGAAGGACTTTAGTCAGCAAGTTCAAGCCAAAACGTACGTCTTTGATGCTACGAATAAATCCTATCTTTACGGTACGTGGAGAACCGCTTGCAAAGACTTGAATTTAAATTGTTATTTTGTGCATGATTCCATCGCTTTTGAACAAAAATTAAAGTAAATAATGAAGTTTGATTTAATTGAATATCTAGTTAAAGATCAGATTGCTTACCTCTTTTTGAATAGACCAGAAAAGCGTAATGCTTTTAATGAAGCGCTAGTTAACGAACTCAAAGTAGCTTTTTCAGAAGCAGAAAATGATAAAGACGTTCGAGCTGTTGTTTTAGGAGGAAGAGGTAAGGCATTTAGTGCTGGTGCTGATCTTGCGTACCTACAAGGCTTACAAAGCAATAGTTACGAGGAAAACCTAGCAGATTCTAACAATCTTAAAGAACTTTACCAGCATATTTACACGTACAAAAAAGTAGTCATTGCCATGGTACAAGGACATGCAATTGCTGGAGGTGCTGGACTCGCAACAGTGTGCGATTTCACCTTTGCAATTCCAGAAGCTTTGTTTGGATATACTGAAGTTAAAATTGGTTTCATTCCTGCTATCGTTATGGTCTTTTTATTGCGGAAAATAGGTGAAGGAAAAGCCAAAGAGTTGTTGTTGACGGGTAAATTAATCAATGCCGAAGCTGCTAAAGCATTTGGTCTTATCAACGAAGTAGTTTCACCAGAAAGTATAGAAAACACAGTGCATAGTTTTGCAATGGACCTAGTTAAATCTAGTTCTCCGCAATCCATTACAAGGACTAAACACATGATGGGTCGAGTTCAAAATATGGATGTTGTCGATGCGTTCAATTACGCCGCTGAAATGAACGCAAAAGGTAGAGAAAGTGAAGATTGCAAAAGAGGTATTCAAGCCTTTTTAAACAAAGAGAAAATCAACTGGTAATGTTGAATCTGCTATGGAATTGGATGGTCAAACCCGGCCTCCTTATCCTCCTCCTCATGCAATTCATGAAGGCCCTTTTTCTAAAGAAGAATCAAGTCTTTATTCAAGAAGAAACCAGCAGCGAAATACTCACTTGTTTCCCTAATAGTTTTTC
>JBLHMK010000044.1:0-17884 GCA_047621945.1 Flavobacteriaceae bacterium | reverse complement strand
TTTAATTACCCAATAATCATAAGACCCTTGAGAGGCCTCCGTTTTGTCGCCACTTAGGCCTGATCTTGAATGTCCTCCCAGTATATAGCCCCCATCACTCGTCTGATTTATCGATTGTAATTGATCAATACTAGAACCGCCTATCGTGTTCTGCCACTCTATCACTCCTAAACTATTGAGTTTAACTACCCAATAATCATTACTCCCTTGAGAGGCTTCCGTTTTGTCGCCACTTATGCCTGATTGTGAATATCCACCCAATATATAGCCCCCATCACTCGTCTGATTTATCGATTCTAAGTTATCACTACTAGAACCGCCTATCGTGTTCTGCCACTCTATCACTCCTAAACTATTTAGTTTAACTACCCAATAATCATAACCCCCTTGTCCGGCTTCCGTTTTGTCGCCACTTATGAATGAGTTTGAAGTTCCACCCAAGATATAGCCGCCATCACTCGTCTGATTTATTGATTGTAACTCATCAGAAAGAGAACCGCCTATCGTGTTCTGCCACTCTATCACTCCTAAACTATTGAGTTTAACTACCCAATAATCGGTCCCCCCTTGAGAGGCTTCCGTTTTGTCACCACTTATGCCTGAGCTTGCACGTCCTCCAAGTATATAGCCACCATCACTCGTCTGACTTACCGAATATAAGATATCATCACCAGAACCGCCTATCGTGTTCTGCCACTCTATGGCTGTTGCTTGTGCTTGAATTTGTAAGAAGCCAAGGCTGAGGATAAAAAATACTAATTTTTTCATGATTAAAGGGTTTTTATAGTTTATTTTGGATTGCAACAAATTATATTCGGATAAGTTCATTCCCAAAGGTGTAAATTTCATAAACTAAAGATTTTTCAGGAAAACCTCCTTTACCTAAAATCACAATTCTATTAGTAGCATAAGATAATTTAAAATATCGTTCGTCAAAAACGGGTTCTTGAGTAATCAATGCAAACTAGATTCTCTAATGGATAAGTACATGGATAATTTATTGGATCAGCGAGATTATGAAAAGGGTAAGAAACGTTACGAATCGAATATTCAAGAATCAGTTTCACAGCTTACTGAATTGCAAATGGAGGAGAAAAGCTTTAAGCAAACTGCACAGCACTCCTTCGGTGTGATAGAAGACCTTCCTACTCACTTTGAGAAATCACCAATTGAAGTAAAGCACAAAATACTTGGTTCGATATTCCCTCAAAAGTTGCTTTACAGGGATAAAAAATATCGAACCGCTGAAACAAACCAGGTGCGTGCTCTTATGTGCAGGAATATCAATGAGTTTGGGGATACCGCAAATAAAAAGGGGAAGTATTCTAAGAATACTTCCCCTCTTGTAGTCCCTAGGGGAATCGAACCCCTCTTTCCAGGATGAAAACCTGATGTCCTAACCGATAGACGAAGGGACCATTAGATGGTTAATCGAAATGAATTAATCATTTCACCTCCGAGATTCGGCATCCCAACCATGGGATAAACGCTGAACGGACGGCAAAGATAAAGTACTTTTTATTTTATTCAACTCAAATCTAGTTTTTTTTCAAAAAACTTTAAGCTATCTATTCTTAAGGGAATAGCTTATTTTTGCAGACTTAAATCCAAGTATATGCAAACGGTTAAAACAATCAGCTTCAAACAGACTCGTGCTCTTGTCCGAGTAGACTTTAATGTGCCACTAGATAAAGACTTCAATATCTCCGATACCACTCGAATTGATGCGGCAATACCTACGCTTAAAAAAATATTAAAAGATGGTGGATCTTTAGTTATCATGTCGCACTTAGGCAGACCAAAACTGGAATACCAAAGTGTAAAACTTGGAGCGGAAGAGAAATTTTCTTTGATTCATATTCAAGAATATTTAGAAAAAGTTTTACAAACTGACATTACTTTTATCGATGATTGCGTGAGCGAAGAAGCATTTAGTATCACTAAAAATCTAAAAAAAGGCCAAGTCGTCCTTTTAGAAAACCTTCGTTTTTATCCAGAAGAGAAAGAAGGGGATCTAGATTTTTCTCATTTATTAGCTCAACACGGACAAGTTTACATTAATGATGCTTTTGGAACTGCCCATAGAGCGCATGCCTCAACAGCCATTGTGGCGGATAGCTTTGAGAAAAAGAATAAATGTTTTGGACTACTGATGGCAGCTGAAATTGAAAATGCCAATCGCATATTGCAAAGTAAAGAGAAACCGGTTACAGCTATTTTAGGTGGTGCAAAAGTTTCAGACAAAATTAAAATCATTGAAAATCTATTGCCTGTTGCTGACAACATCATTATTGGTGGAGGAATGGCATACACGTTCTTTAAAGCTCAGGGTTTTGAAATAGGAAACTCCTTAGTCGAAGAGGATCGAATGGAGTTAGCTCTAGCATTAATTGAGAAAGCTAAAGCGAGTAAAACACAACTTTTATTACCTCACGATTCAATAGCCGCAGACGATTTCAGTAATGAAGCGAATACTGAAGTTGTGAATAATGAAAAAATCTCAAAAGGATGGATGGGTTTAGATATTGGACCAGATGCTAGGAAGACTTTCTCTAAAGTGATTTTAGACTCCAAGATTATTCTATGGAATGGCCCAATGGGTGTTTTTGAAATGAGTAAGTTTCAAGGCGGCACAAAAGCCATTGCTGATGCCGTAGCTGACGCTACAGAAGCTGGCGCATTCAGTTTGGTGGGTGGCGGAGATTCTGTTGCTGCGGTGAACAAGTTTGGCTACAATGACAAAGTAAGCTATGTTTCCACAGGTGGAGGCGCAATGTTAGAGTTTTTTGAAGGGAAAACCTTGCCGGGAATTGCGGCTATCTTAGATGCTAAATAGCATCCAAGCAATATGAATTAAGTGAATTAGACTAAAGCTCAAACCATGTACACTAAAAAGAATTACAGTTTTTTTATGACCTTTAATTGGTCAAAGATGCCATTTATCATAGGATTCTTTTATTCCTTAGCTATTACGATAATCGCATATTTTACTGACAAAATGTTATTCATCCCTTGGCAAGCTACAAGCGTAATTGGTATCGCAGTAGCTTTCTATCTAGGCTTTAAAAACAATAGTTCATATGACCGAACTTGGGAGGCAAGAAAGATTTGGGGGAGCATCGTTAATAATAGTAGAACCTTAGGTGCAGCAGTAATTTCTTTTGTGCAAGGACATCAAGAAGATAAGATTAAAAAAGAGCTAATTTATAGACACCTCGCTTGGCTGACTGCTTTAAGACACCAAATGAGGTTAAGTAGAGAATGGGAACACAAGGAAGAGCGTCTAAACAAGCTCTACAACCCTATCATTTGTGAAGATTACAATAACAAATTGGAGGGTGAACTCAAAAAATTTATTTCCATTAGTGAGATTAAAGAACTTAATGGCAAGTCCAATACAGCAACCCAAATCATGAAAACTCAATCCATCCGATTTCAAGAATTGAAAGATGAAGGCTTGTTCGAAGATTTTAGACATATGGAACTCCACCACCTTACACAATCCTTCTACGAAGATCAAGGCAAATCAGAACGGATAAAGAATTTCCCCTTTCCACGTCAATATGCATCAACCGCACTTTGGCTTACCTTAGTTTTTAGTGCTTTTGTTCCTTTTGGTTTACTAGAATTTTTTAGTCAGGCCAATGATATTCTTTATTGGGTTTGTCCTTTCTTTTCCGCTTTAATTATTTGGATATTCTTCCTAATGGAAAAAATTGGAGATTACTCGGAGAATCCTTTTGAAGGCACTTATAATGATGTGCCAATCACGGCAATAGCTCGTGGCATAGAAATCGATTTACGCGAAATGATTGGAGACACTGATATTCCTGGACCAATAAAATCTGAAAATGGATTTTTAATGTAGTTCAGTCTAATTGTAATCAAAATAAAAGGCTTATCAGTATACTGATAAGCCTTTTTATTTACATCTATTTGAACAGTTAGCCCTACACTAAAGCACCGTCAACTTCCATCCAACCGCCACCGTTGTATACTTCTTCTACTCCATTGGCAGATAAGAAATCTGCAGCTTGACCACTACGGCCTCCACTTAAACAACAAACAATGATTGGTCGATTCATTCCTTTAAACTCGTCTACCTTGTCAGGAACTTCATTTAAAGGGATGTTTATAGAATTCGCAGCATTGCCACCCTTAAACTCACCTGGAGTTCTTACGTCAATGATTGTTGCATTTTCGTGATTGATTAGTTCTTGAATACTACTCATAGCTTTCTATTTTTTTATGCCACAAAATAAACTTGACAATTAAGATGTAAAGATGGTTAATATCACTAATAGATACAAGTCATTAAGTATCTAAAATATCCCAAGTATGATCCGATAGTAATTTTATTCGGCCTTCAAACTTTTCAAAAGGTATAGATTTACCCCATTGATCTGGTCCCACCATTGAAAGCAAATATTCTCCATTTTTTCTGATATAAAGAAAGTATTCATGACCAATTAAGGGGTCAAAGCCCATTTTAGCGTCATATATTTTTTCCGAAATCTTTACTCTATCCTGAAGCTTTTGGGCTTGCACGGCAATCAATTGCATTTGCTCGCGCAATTGATCCATTTGGGTTTGGGTTTGTTGATACATAGCAGCCATTGCCTTCCCCTTTATTTTTCCTTCATCCAAAGGAATAATAACTGGTGCTCCAATAGTATGCGCATAAGGTAAGTTATGCGGATTTTCGGTGATTTTATCTTTATCAATTGGGTTGTGGTCCATATACTTAAAGCTACGAGTTTTCTAAAAAAAAGGCAAGCGAACCACCTTTGCAGCTAGTCGTTTTTTTCTTGCAATGATATAGATAACACTATCTACTTTGGAATGTTCAAGAGTCACATAACCCATTCCTATCGCAAGGTCTAAACTTGGTGCTTGAGTTCCTGAGGTAACCAATCCTATCTCCTCTCCATTTTCATTCTCAATAACATAGTCATGTCGAGGAATACCCTTGTCAATCATTTCAAATCCCACCAATTTTCGAGTAAGCCCACCCTCTTTGAGTTGCTTATGATAATCACTATTCACAAACTCTTTGGTGAACTTGGTAATCCATCCAAGGCCAGCTTCTATCGGTGAAGTTTCGTCATTAATATCATTACCATACAAGCAAAAGCCTTTTTCCAATCTTAAGGTATCTCTAGCAGCCAATCCTGCCGGCTTTATACCATACTGACTTCCGGCTTCCATTAAGGCCCTCCATAGCTTGGCCGCATCCTTATTCCAAACATAGATTTCAAATCCCCCGCTACCCGTGTAGCCGGTATTTGAAACAATTACATCATCTACACCCGCAATAGTCCCGGCATTAAAATGATAATACTTAATAGCATCCAACTCTATTTCAGTTAAGCCCTGAATAACATCGAGTGCTTTGGGTCCTTGAACTGCAATCAAAGCAAGCTCATCTGAAATATTACTCAATTCTACTTCAAAGTTTTTGGCTTTGATTTGTTCTTGAATCCAGCTAAAATCTTTATCTATGTTCGAGGCATTTAAAACCAAGTTATATTCTGTAACCGCCCATTTGTAAACAATTAAATCATCAACAATACCTCCATCATTATTAGGCATGCAATTATATTGACATTGCATGTCTTTCATCTTAGCAATATCATTGCTACAAATCCACTGCAATAAGGCTTCTGCATCTTTCCCTTTGACCACAAACTCTCCCATGTGACTGACGTCGAATAAGCCCACATCACTTCTTACTGCGAGGTGTTCATCTTTGATTCCTGAATAAGAAACGGGCATATTAAAGCCAGCAAATGGAACCATTTTAGCCCCTAATTCTACATGTATATCGTATAGTGGAGTTCTTTTCATCTTTCTAATTTTATGCGAATTTAAGTATTAAGAATTGAAAATCGAACCTATAAATTAGCTCCCTCCACATCTATTTGCCCAATACCCTATAAAATGTATCAAATTAGTCCTAAATTTGCGAACTTAATCCAAAACATGGCTGACAACATACATCCAATTTTCGATCAACTAGTTTCCAGGCAAGAGAAGGAATCTTTCTTAAATCAAAATAGTAAACTGATTTGGATGACGGGTTTGTCCGGTTCAGGTAAAAGTACTATTGCAAAAGGATTAGAGAAAGCTCTCTTCCAGAAGGGATTCTATGTTCAAGTTCTAGATGGCGATAACATTCGTACCGGAATTTGCAACAACCTTGGCTTTACTGTTGAAGATCGCTCAGAGAACATTCGAAGAATTTCTGAAGTTGCTAAACTTTTTATTGAAGCGGGAGTGGTTACTATTTGTAGTTTCGTTAGTCCTACACAAAGCATTCGTAAAATTGCTCAAAACATCATAGGAGAAGATAATCATATCGGAGTATTTATTGATACCCCAATAGAGTTGTGCGAAAAGAGAGATGTTAAAGGTCTTTACAAAAAAGCTAGAGCTGGAGAAATTAAAAACTTTACGGGGATAGATTCGCCATTCGAGCGACCAGACAATCCCAATTTAATTATACAAACAGCGGAACAAACAATCGAAGAATCGGTTGATCAAGTTCTTCAATTTGTTTTACCCCTTGTTACTAAAAAATAAAGTAGAGGTATAAAAAAAACTCATGGCATATAATATTAATCATTTAAATGAATTAGAATCAGAGGCAATTTACGTAATGCGTGAAGTAGCTGCTCAATTTGAGAAACCAGCAATTTTATTTTCTGGTGGAAAAGATTCTATCTTATTGACCCACTTAGCAAAGAAAGCTTTTTTTCCAGCGAAGATTCCCTTTCCATTAGTTCACATTGACACCGGTCACAATTTCGATGAAACTATAGAATTCAGAGATTACTTAGCGAAGAAATTAGATGCTAAGCTAATAGTAGGTTCTGTTCAAGAAGCTATTGATGAAGGTATCGCTACAGAAGAGCAAGGAGCAAATGCAAGCAGAAACGTTGCTCAAATCCCCGCTTTATTGAAAGCTATTGAACATCATCAATTTGATGCTTTAATGGGTGGAGCAAGAAGAGATGAAGAGAAAGCTAGAGCGAAAGAAAGATTCTTCTCACATAGAGATGAGTTTGGACAATGGGATCCTAAAAATCAACGACCAGAATTGTGGAATATCTTTAATGGTAGAAAACAATGGGGAGAGCACTTTAGAATATTCCCTATCTCTAATTGGACGGAACTTGATGTATGGCAATACATTGCTAAAGAGAACATTGAACTTCCCCAAACCTATTACTCTCACATTAGACCATGCATTATTAGAAATGGTACTATACTAGCTGTTTCTGAGCACGTGCAACCTAGAGCAGGTGAAGAAGTGAAGGATATGCAAATTCGTTTCAGAACAATGGGAGATGCTACGATTACAGGAGCATACAAAAGTGATGCAGATACCATCGATAAAATTATTCAAGAAGTTGCTGCCGCAAGAGAAACAGAACGAGGAAATCGTGCTGATGATAAGCGAAGTGAAACTGCAATGGAAGACAGAAAGAAAGAAGGATATTTTTAGGCTTTAAGGCAATAGGAATTTAGATACAAGAAAAAGAAACATGGAACAAGAAATATTTAACGCAGAATCATATTCAAAAATGGAATTGTTGCGCTTCACTACCGCCGGTAGTGTTGATGATGGCAAGAGTACTTTAATAGGTCGCTTACTATATGATAGTAAGTCTATTTTTGAAGATCAAATGGAAGCTGTAAAGTCAAGCAGTGAGCGTAGAGGAGATGAAAACATCAATCTAGCTTTAGTAACTGATGGCTTAAAGTCTGAAAGAGAACAAGGAATAACTATTGACGTGGCTTACAGATATTTTTCTACGCCAAAGAGAAAGTTTATTATTGCCGACACTCCAGGTCATATTCAGTACACTAGAAATATGGTTACTGGTGCTTCTACTGCCAATCTAGCAATTATATTGGTAGATGCTAGACATGGTGTTGTAGAGCAAACCAAACGACATTCATTAATTGCTTCATTATTAGGTATTCCTCATGTAGTAATTTGCATTAACAAGATGGACCTTGTTGAATGGAGCGAAGAAGCATATAACAGAATTAAAAACGATTACAAGCAATTCGCTTCTAAATTGAATGTGAAGGATGTTAACTTCATTCCAATTTCTGCTTTACTAGGAGATAACGTAGTGAATGAATCTGAGCATATGGATTGGTACAAAGGATCTACTTTAATGTATCACCTAGAAAATGTGCACATTTCCAATGACCATAATCATATTGATTCAAGATTCCCAATTCAAACCGTTATTAGACCTCATTCTGATGAATATCATGATTACCGTGGGTATGCAGGTCGTGTTGCAGGTGGAGTATTCAAAAAAGGTGATGCGGTAACTGTTTTACCAAGTGGGTTTGTAAGTAAAATTAAAACTGTTGAATTCGCAGGGAAAGAATTGGACGAGGCTTACTCTCCTATGGCTGTAACTATGACCCTGGAAGACAACATTGATGCAGGTAGAGGAGATATGATTGTTCGAACTGGTAATATGCCTGAGATATCTCAAGATATTGATGCAATGGTCTGCTGGATGGATGAGAAAAACCCTGTTCGAGTTAATGGGAAATATGCTATCATTCATACTACTAGAAGCTGTAGATGTATCGTTAAAGAAATCGTTTACAAAATGGATGTAAACAATCTACATAAGATGGAAGACGATAAGGATATTTCTTTAAATGATATTGGAAGAATCAAGTTAAGAACTACTCAGCCTTTATTCTTTGATGCCTATAACCGCAACAGATTTACTGGTAGTTTTATTTTAATTGATGAAGCGACAAATGTAACCGTTGGCGCTTGCATGATTCGTTCATAAATTAAAGAGTTTCTCCTATTCTATTTTTATAGGTGAGTAGAGCAACTAAATGCTTGATTACATTGTTTAGTTGTTATTCAACTAAGTATATATGAGTACGAACAGCTCTTCATTTCAATTCACTGCAAACTCAAAAGACCCGCTTATTATTGCTGGTCCGTGTAGTGCTGAAACTGAAGATCAAGTACTTAACATTGCCCAAGAAATAAAAGATTCCACTGCTCATGTAGCTATGTTCCGTGCTGGTATTTGGAAGCCAAGGACTCGACCGAACTCATTTGAAGGTATTGGTTCTAAAGGATTACACTGGCTAAAAAAGGCAGGTGAATTACTCCAAGTACCCGTTTGTACAGAAGTAGCCAATGGTCGTCATGTTGAAGAAGCACTCAAAGCCGAGATTGATGTCTTATGGATTGGTGCACGATCGACGGTTAGCCCATTTATCGTTCAAGAGATTGCAGACGCTATGCGTGGTGTAGATATTCCTGTAATGGTCAAAAATCCAATCAATCCGGATTTAGCCTTATGGTTAGGTGCAATCGAAAGAGTGGAACAAGCAGGCATCAAACAAATTGCTGCTATTCATAGAGGATTCTCTTCTTACAATAAGTCCAAGTATCGCAACGTACCGAATTGGGAAATCCCTATTGAACTTAAACGACAAGCTCCTCAACTTACATTAATCTGTGACCCTAGCCATATTGGCGGAAAAAGAGAGCTGATTGCTCCATTATCACAGCAAGCCATGAACCTGCAGTTTGATGGGCTGATGATTGAGACTCATCATGAACCAGACGCTGCTTGGAGTGATGCTGCACAGCAAATAACCCCATCTTCATTAGCTAAGCTCTTAGCTTCGCTTCGTACAGGACAAAAAGAGGCAAGCAACAATAATGATTACCCAGGACTTAAAGCGTATAGGCAGGAAATTGACCGCTTAGACAATTACATCCTAGAACTTCTAGCCGAAAGAATGAATATCTCAGCAGAGATTGGGGCATTTAAAAAAAACGAGCAAATTGCCATACACCAACCTAAGCGTTGGGCGGCAACCGTAAAAAGAGCACTTGAGATCGGAGCTACAAATGGATTGAGTGAAACTTTTATCCTTGAGCTCTTTCAAAAAATTCACAAGGAAAGTATCGAACGACAAAGTAAGACATAAAAAAAGCGTCCCGAAAATTCGGGACGCTTTTTTTATGTAATTATTTCGCTATTATCTAGTTTGGTATAACCGGTGCTTCAGCTGAACCGCCACTTTTATCAAAATCAAACAACAAGGTAAATCTCATGGTATTGTCTAATGGGTTACGTTGAGCAGATGTAGGAATTACATAAGCAAAGTTCATTTGGAATACTGAGTATTTTAATCCAACTCCTGCGGTTAAAAACTTACGTGCACCTTTCGTTGGGTTTTCGTAAAAGTACCCCATTCTCAACATGAATAGATCATTGTAAGAATATTCCGCACCAACTCCGATTGTAAACTCGGCCATCTCTTCTTTAAATCCGCCTGGAGCATCACCAAAAGAACTAAACAAACCGCCAATAGATGATTTCTCTTTGTAATCAGCGATACCGTTACCATCTTCATCATAAGAAGCGTTAGGAGTTACTCCATCTTCTTCTGTCGCAGAAACAGGGGTAGGAATTAACAACTTATTAATATCCGTATAGATACCTACTTTATTAAACTCGTCAATTTCTATCTCCGCACCCACACCCAAAGCAAAATTAGCTGGGATAAAATCTTTATTCAATGCATTAGCAGAATAAGACATTTTAGTGCCAATATTCGTCAAGGCTAATCCCCAGTTAATTTTAGCACTCTCTAGTTTTTTAACTTTCAAAGGGTTAGTATGAAACATAGATAAATCAGCTGCTGCTGCTTGACTTACAAATCGATCTTGATCTGTTGAACCCAAATTAGAATTGATATAACGTAAACCTACTGCTAAACCAAAACGATCCGTTAAAGCACGAGCATAGTTTAAATCAAAAGCCAACTCAACTGGTCTAACAGAATTCAATTCTGCTCCGTTAATATCGGTAAATTGAATCTGTCCTAAACTAAAGTAGCGTAATGAAGCTGCAATCGTTTGCTTCCTTTTGATGTTATAATAACCTACTAAATCGGCCATATAAACATCTGTTGCAATTCCACGCAACCAAGGCACAAAAGTCACAGAAACACCGAAATCATGTTCCATGAAAGCCATTCTTGCTGTATTAGAAAAAACCGCATTAGCATCTGGACTCAAGGCCATTCCCACATCCCCCATTGCCCCTGAACGACCGTCAGGGTTGACTCTAAGGAAAGGGACTGCTGAGGTTATTACTAACCTACCTTGTGTATCGACACCTTGAAATTGTGCATATAATTGACTTTGCAAAGTCATTGCACATAATATAATTACTATTCCTATTATTCTTTTCATACCCTATTAATCGGCGTTAAAATTATCGTAAAATTACTAATTTTTCAAACTCTTGAGCACTATATCCATTTTCGCCCTGAACATTTACCTTATATATGTATACTCCTCGACCTATTGCATCCCCATAATCATCTAGTCCATTCCATGTTACTTCTTCAGGATTTACTCGATAACCTTCACTCAAGATACTTTGTCGAATAGTTTTAACTAAACGTCCCGAAACAGTAAATATTTGAACTTGGACATCTAAAAATTCTCCTGGACGATTATGCTCAAATATAAACGAAGTATTTGTAGTAAATGGATTGGGGTAATTAAATACATTTTGCAAAGCCAATTCAGCCGATGAAGCTACAATAAACTCGGTATATCCTTCACCTGGATTATTGTTCACATCCCAAGCTTTCACCCGAACACTATATCTCCCATCTTCTAAATTATTAAATGGATATTCAATATTGCCTTGAGTAAAATCATCAAGCTTAGCGCTATAATAATCATTCAACATATATTGTTGCTGCGTATTTTCATTTAACAAACCAATAATGTCGTGCCCAACACCATTACCTACAGTATTAATTCCACTTTCATCACTTAAATTAACTAGAAGTAATGGATTCTCATCACTCAAGCCACCAAATGCAAAGGTGCTATCGTTAATAAACACTTCAACATCAGGTCCATCATCATCTGCAAACAAACTATCCGAAGTGCCCCCTACTACAAAATCATAAGAATATCCGTGAGCATCAACTAAGTCTGCGGTATTGGCTGCATAATATGATATTTTACCATTATCGAAAGCATAATTAATATCCTTAGGGACAATAAATTCAAAACTAAATTTTCCTCCTACTACGCTGGCCTTCCCTTTAAAAAGAATATTGTTTTGCAAATCAAAATTCGCGCTTTGGCTATCTTGATCTTGGCCTTTCGTTTGATACACTCCAAGCTTATCATATACTGTAGGATAAACAATACCATTAAATCCACTAAGCAATCCTCCACCACCAGTCTGAATTTCACCTTCAATAGTTACTTTGCTTAAAGCTTTTAAAGTATCGATTTGTGATATAGGTAGTCCGTTAATTGTAGTGGTCGCGACATTATGTTCTGGGTAAGCTAAGGTCATCGCAGGGTCTCCTAGCAAAACAAATTTTCTGTTGTTCTCACTGGCAGCAGCTCCGTTCTTAGCTGCAACTAAAATTTCACCAACTGTTGGCTTTCTTCCTTGATAGTCTTGAAACAAGTAATCTAACACCCGACTATTCATATCAAAATTCTGAAAAGCAAACACTAATCTTGTTGTGGTAATTAAAGCGACTGCTCCTCCTTCACTATTCGTAATTAAGTTTTCTCCTGCTGAATGGAAATCTACATCATCATAAGGACTAAAATCGCAAGTGGCCGTAATGAAAAGAGGAAGATTATCCTTGTTTTTTAAGTCGCGAATGTCTTCAATATTGAAAACTCTTTCTTGTGCCCAATTCTTTGGACCACCATGCCCGGTGTAGTTCATTAAAAAACAACCGGTTCTAAGCCTTCTTAAAATAGCATCGTTAACGTCGGGGCACCTATCTCCACCAGCTGAATTCACCTGAGTAAATGCATCTAGGTAAATCTTCTCAATGTTATAATAATCTAAATTCTCTATAGTACTTAAGGATGATAATTGTTCTACCTGATTAAAGTGAAGGTTGTTATCCTCGTCATCAGCAACAAAACTCAAAATATTCCTCCAGTCGCCCATCGTCTCACTGGTGTTATAGTTGAGAATTTTATCTACAATACCATTTGCTTCAGCAAAGTCATCTACAGGTAATCGACCAATGGCAATATCTACTTTATTAGGATTAGCTATATTAGTAATGTCTTCCCCCTCTGAATCATCAAGGAAACCTATAAAGTCATCCGTACAATAAGAAGAAATCGCTGAAAAGCTCTCTTGACTTTGATAAGTAGGAATGATATTCTCATTACCAGCAATTCTATCTTTATAATCAAAGGATGCGTCACCCATCAAAAGCGCATACTTCGGAGATGTTGCAATGTTTGTTGCTCTATCATAGAACATCTTTAGGAAGTCCCTAATCGCACTCAAATCTTGCTCCCCTGATGAAAACTCATTATAGACTTGCTCGATATCGACAATTGCTACACTAAGCCCATCTCCTCTGTGGTAAGTGGCTAATCGATCTGCAGCAGCAAACATAGAAGAACTAGTAATAATGAACATATCCAATTGAGGTAGCCCATGTAAATTTTGATTGTCAACTCGCTTACTATATGCAGGTAAAGGAAAATTAGATGCCCCCACATTAACCGCTATAAATTCTCGCAGGCTATCCGTAGGCACGGTAAATGTATATTGACCTCCATTGAAACTGCCATTAATTCTTGAAACTGCAGTTCCTAAGGTAACATCCCAAATCTCGGTACTAGAACTAGACCCATTGACTTGAAATGTAGTTGCATTTCCAGGTCCAATGTTTTCTGTTGAACGAAACTGAAGAAATGAGCCAGTCAAGTTTAAACTTGCCTCAGCTATTAATTCAATATAATCTAAGAAACCATTTGATTGTGGGTCATTATTGTTGAATACAATTTCTAAATTATTATTTGCACTCAAATTTGCCGTCCTTGAAACCTTGTTAGCACTTCCCCCACTTGGGTAATCTCCACCTGGAGTAATTGGAACAGAGGTATTAAACAACTGACTCCCATTATTCTTCAATGCGAAAACTGACGACCCGTTATACGAAGTGGCGGCGTATCGCACATTAACTTGAGCTGGTGTTGAACTAATAATACCTGGAATTGCGACATCAATACTCTGTGTATTACTAAAACTACTTAAGCGTTCTCCAAACCATTCTCGGCCTGAGCCCAAAGTGCTTGGCAACTGAGAATAAATCAAGTTATAAGTCTCTTCTTCAAAAAAGGTTCTGAAGTTGTACTTATTTAAAGTAAGGTTGGCACCTGAAGTTGATGCTATCGTTGGAAGTTGATTACTGCTTCCTGCATTCATGGTTATAAAGTAACCTGATTGATCTGAATAAATATTTATTCGGTGACTCCATTCGCCCGAACTTGTGTCATAATTCCAAATATGAGGGCCTTTTCCATAAAACAAGATATAGTCATTGCTCTCCCAAGTCCCATTATTGTTTTGGTCAATAATTTTCAATCGAATTTCTTCAATATCATCCGTCCGGTAGGCACTGTTTGCTTCTGGCAATATCCCCATTGCTTGGCCAAATACACCAACACTAGAAAAACTGGAAGCTCCATTCGCTATATTATTTGTTTGTAAAAACGCATAATCAATCTTATATACGCCATCCGCCGGTACAGCAATCTTATGCCAAGTTCCGTTAGCTAGTGCACTGCTAGTTTTTGTAGACTTTAAACTCTTAGCCTGAGTAGAAGGCGAAGCAAGCACATTCACATCGAAAGAGACTAATTTTTCAATTAGGCCCGAACTTGGGTTCTTCCTCAAGGGAATACAAGTTATATCCAAACTCGTCTTCTTTTGGGCAATACCTACAGCATGTGTAAATTCAACAGTATTTGTTAAAAGGCTTTCATTAGAGACCGAACCTTGAAAAGCTTCAAAACTCAAATTGCTATAACTCGCACTTGCTTTACCCCCATTAAAAGGCATTGAAATATGAAAGGTTGGCAAAAAGTCATTTTTTTCTTGAAAAAAAGCTTCTTTAAAACTTTCTTGCTGTTTTCCAGTAAACGGATTTACAGCTTGCTTATCCCAAGAGATGACAACTTCATTTACTTGTGCAAAGCCTGAATGGCTCAAGCCTAAGAAAAATGCAAGAAATAGGGAGACAAAACGCAAGATCAATTAAAGATAGTTTTTCAAATTTTAACAAAATTTCCGATGTGATAGTTCAAACGCAATTAAAATTTCAATATTGCACGAGAAAAGTAAATAGTTTGATAATTTTACACCGTAATTATACGTTTGAGAGATAGTATAAAAATAAACACACACTTGAAGATTTTAAAATTCATTTTAGCCCTTCTTACATTAAGTCCCGTTTTGGCAACTAGTCAACAAGTTGAATTTAGCCAATTCTATGCGGCCCCGCTTCATTTAAACAATGCACTTGCAGGTATCTCATATGGTCCTCGTGTAGCTATTAACTATAGGAATCAATGGCCTGAGCTTGGTGATGGCCCGGGTGGTGGGTTTACAACCTATGCCATAAGTTACGATCAACATATTGAAAAATTGCATGGTGGTATTGGGGTAATGATGACCTCTGACCGTATTGCAAACAGTAAAATAGTACAGAACTCTTTAAGTGCCATGTACTCTTTTCAAATTAGGGCAAGTAAGTCATTTGGAATTAAGATGGGGCTTGGAGGAAGTTACAACCATCGATACATTAACTGGTACGATTTACTTTTCTACGATCAAATTGACCCACTAAGTGGGTTTTACCAAAGCATAGGCGTTCCCAATTCGACTAGCGAGGTTCCTCCCGGTAATTTCAATCGACATTCATTTAATGCTAATGCAGGAGTGGTGTTTTTCTCAAAAAAATATTACGGTGGGATTGCTGCTCACAATTTAGTGCCAGAGAAAGACTACTTCGGAGACCAACTGAATAGGACAAGACTAGCTTTAAACAGTGGAGCCTTTTATAAGTTTGGTCGAGGATATGAGAAAAAATTCTGGCTATCGCCACAAGTTTTATACGTTTATCAAAACAATTTCAATCAAATAACCGTAGGTAGTTTGATAGGTTATGATTTTTTCTATACCGGAATTTGGATGCGACATACTATAAACAATATGGATGCCGTTATAAGTGGTGTAGGATTTAAAAAAGGAGTCTTAAGATTTGGTTATAGTTTTGATATTAACATATCTCCATTGAAAGGAACAGCTGGGTCTCATGAGTTCTCTTTTGTGTTTAATTTCACAAAGGAAGAAAGCTCTTTGAATCCTAAATCTGCTCAAGGGGTTTTATCTTGCCCATATTATTTAGATTTTTAAAAAATAAGTTATAAATTAGCGTACTTCTATAAAAACAACCAGAATAATGAAAAACACGGTTTTAGTATTTTTAAGTTTAGTGAGCATAGGCTTAATCACTTTGAGTTCTTGTAACAAAGAAAAGTCATCAACTACGGGTTGGGCTTACAATGACCCAGATTGGGGTGGTTTTGAAAACAAACCTTATATAGGACAGGAAACTGGTCCTGGTTTAGTATTCATCCCGGGTGGTACTTTTATAATGGGCAATACCGAGCAAGACGTTATGTATGAGCACCATACATTCCCAAGAAGAATTACAGTTTCTTCATTTTACATGGATGAGACTGAAGTTAAAAACATTGATTACCGTGAATACCTCTACTGGTTAAACAGAACTTTCGGTAATGATTATCCTGAAATCGTAAAATCAGCTGAGCCAGACCAACAAGTTTGGAGAGATGAGTTAGCTTACAATGAGCCTTACGTTGAATACTACTTTACGCATCCTGCGTATGATGAGTATCCAGTTGTAGGAATAGATTGGGAGCAAGCAATGGATTATTGCGAATGGAGAACTGATCGTGTAAACGAAATGGTTATGGTTAGGGAAGGTTTCTTAGAATTGAATCCTAATCAAGTAAATGCTGATAACTTTAATACAGATTCTTATTTAGCTGGTCAATACGAAGGTGTTGAAGGTAAAAAGCCAATGGAAAACTTAGATCCTAACGGTGAAGAGTACAGACAAGTTGAATTTTCTGATGGAGTATTATTACCAGACTATAGATTACCAACAGAAGCTGAGTGGGAATATGCTGCTTTAGCTTTAATTGGAAACCTACCTCACCCAGACGAAGAAAGAGTTACTGATAGAAAAATCTATCCTTGGAATGGGACTACAACTAGATATTATAAAGGTGGATGGCAAGGTGATTTCTTAGCTAACTTCAAAAGAGGTAGAGGAGATAACATGGGTCTTGCAGGAAACTTAAATGATAATGCATCTATTACAGCTCCAGTTGATGCATACATGCCAAACGATTTTGGTTTATTCAACATGGCTGGTAATGTTTCTGAGTGGACTTTAGATGTATACAGAGCCTTAACGTTCGAAGATGCAACTGACTTAAACACTTTTAGAGGTAATGAATTCAAAACTCTAGTACTAGATGATGAGGGACAAGTTGCTGCTAAGAATGATACTACGGGTAAATTAGAGTACAGATTAGTTACTGATGAAGAAGTTGCTACAAGAAGAAACTACAGAACTGGTGATGTAAGAGATTTCTTAGATGGTGATGATCAATCATTAGATGGTGAAGAGTACATGTATAGCTATGGTGTGTCTTCATTAGTAAATAATGAAAGTAGAGTTTACAAAGGTGGTAGCTGGAATGATAGAGCATATTTCTTATCTCCTGGTACTAGAAGATACTTAGATCAAAAAGAAGCTTCATCTGAAATTGGATTCAGATGTGCAATGATTAGAGTGGGTTCACCTAGTGGAAATGATATTAAAGGTGGAAACAACTTCAAACAAAAGAAAAAGTGGTAAGCCACTAAACAGCAAAAAAAAAGTCCCTCCGAAATTTCGGAGGGACTTTTTTTTT
>JBLHMK010000043.1:0-18136 GCA_047621945.1 Flavobacteriaceae bacterium | reverse complement strand
CCAGTTGTCACTAGACGGCCCATTAAAATTAATATCCGTTTCCGTGCAAGCAATGTCATCCATCGTAATGAGCGCTTGTGCAGCTAAACCAAAATTTGTGGGATTGTTGTTTCCTGAGGCTAATGCAAGTATTGCACTATTGCTGCTTAGTACAGGAAGTGTTCCGTCGATATACATCGCAGACGCTACTCCATCTTGGCCATCTTGGCTTGTACCACCATTGCCACCAATTCCTCCGTCTCCACCTCCAGTGTTGAAATTCTGGCATCCTGAGCAAGGGTTGGTAGAAGACCCCCCACCAGCACCTCCAGTACCACCAATTCCTCCAACAGCGCCAAGTCCTCCAATTCCTAATGTTCCATTAATTAAATCGATATCTATCATATTAGCTCCAGCACCATTAGCATGAATAAACAAGGCAAAAGATGCTCCGCCACCTTTACCACCTGTTCCACCGATTCCGCCTTCGCCACCACCGGCACCGCCACCACCACCTCCACCAGGAGTTCCAGTTGCGCCACCACCACCACCAGCACCGCCGCCGCCGCCGCCAACAGTACCGTTAATTCCGTTAGCGCCGGCAGATCCTGGATTAAAATATTGACCAAAAGTAGGGGCTAATCCAGCAGTTCCATTACCACCGTTACCACCATTACCACCATTCGCTCCAGCATTTCCGTGTTGTCCAGAGAATATACCAAAAGCGGCACAAGTTACTCCTCTGTCTCCTCCACTTCCAGCACCTCCCGCTGGTCCACTTCCACCTTGACCATTACTTCCATCACATGGGCCAGCACAAGCGCCAAAAAAACAAGGACTACACCCCGTTGAAGTTCCACCGTTACCACCATTCCCACCGTTTCCACCACCACTTCCACCGTTTCTTCCACACGCACTTGCTCCATCCGCTCCTATAGTTCCATCCGCACCCGCAGTACCATTTCCGCCATTACCAGCTCTACCACTGTAGATTGATGTTCTTACAATATCATAAGAACTGCAAGCTTCTATGATTAAGCCATAATTGCTTATTCCAAAATTGTTAATCGCTGCATTTGGCGCATCGGAAACCTCTATAGTAATATCTTGAAATCTAAATCCACTTTGACCGACTACTTCCATTGCAATTAATCTTGGCGAAGCACCCGTAGGGTCAGTAACATTAATAGCTGTTCTAAGAATTCGCGTTGCTCCCGGAAGACTTGTTTTGATCCAGTTATTGGCAGGGTCAAACCCTCCTTCTAATGTTAAATTACTTGTTACAGAGATAATCGTACTGTCTGTGATGTAATCTCCTATGGCCATTTTAATAGTTGTTCCAATACATGCACCAAGATTCATAGCTGTTTGTAAATCCAAAGGAGCCGTTTTTGAACCAAGAGCACTTGGACTTCCCGTAGGACTTACATAAAGAACATTACATATATTAACTTGGGGTGTAGCAATGCTAATATTTGCGGTGTCGGTGGCAATGCATCCATTTACCGCATTGCTTGCTGTAACAACATAAGGCCCTGAACTACCAGGGTTTACCGTAACTGTTTGACCTGAAAGTCCACCAGGACTCCAGCTATAACTTGTTGCTTGAGGAGACACCGCAGTAAGTGTAGTTGATTGACCACTGCAAATGAATGAATTTATAGGGGATATACTAACATCTACTTGGTCAAATGCCACTGTAATTGTATCTGTTAAAATAATATTTTGACCTACACATGTGGTAAAAGTTGAATGCGCAACATAGGTGTTTGATACATTGGGGCAGATATTAATCATACTTCCAGTACCAATTAAGCTTGATTGTTCAAACCATTCAATTGGAGAATAGGAACTTGCTCCATTTGGTAAGAATCTCCACGCCTCAGGACTACTAATGTTATAACTACCCGTGTTTCTGCCAGGAGGGGCTATGCCCTGAGCTCCTGTGTTGTCTTGAATGCCAATTACTGCTCTACCGCCATTCCATATGTTACATCGTGCTTTACTATCAACGAAAACATCAATTATATTAGAACTTTCGTGCAATACAATTTGACTGGAAGTTGTAATATTTAAACAAATGTATTGTGGGGCGTTATTGTAAATTAAAATGAATTGTCTGTTTGGTGCCGTGCCTTGAATGAAATAGTTAATACTTCCAAGCAAAAGACCTGGTATAACCCCTTGAAACAAAGAAGGAGCTAAATCGTGATAGGCCCCAAAAATATTACCAGCTTGAACCAAATTTGGAGAAGGAACACTGCTGTTGAATGACCAGGGATGGGTTCCACCATTGCTTAAAGGAGCAGGGCCTAATTTTATAGCACCATTGGTTCCAATTTTGAGCTCGTTGTAAACATCTCCATAGAAGCAAAAAGGAAAAGGAATGGGAATAACATCGCTCCACTTATCATCTCCCGAAGTTAACACCTCATTTCCATTGGGTGTGTTATAAGCCAAAGGTGGAGAATAAGGAATATTTGCTACGACATAACTGCTAGTATTACCTACTTCGAGTAGCTCTGCATTTAAATCTATACAAGAAGTATTACAAGGTAGAATGATGTCTGGACCCACACTAATCGATGGAGCTCCAGTCACTTGAGCTGAGACAATTGAATAACTTGTAAGAAATAAAAAAGCAAAAAGTAAGCTGGATTTCATAGTTGATTATTTTGAGTAGAATTATAAAATATAATTCGAAACTAAAATTAGCTAAATTATACTAATCAACAACAAATTATTTTAAACAGTATAACTCATACACTTCATCCAATTTGGGGATGACAATTGATTTAAATCCTCTTTCTTTTAGGGGCAGGTTCATTGCCTTGATACAATCCGCAATCGAGGAGAATCTTATAAGCGTTATCTAAAGTTAATAAATGGCTACTTCCTGTAACTGTCCCAGCAGCTCCGCAAAATTTAATATTCATTGGGCTAAGATTGATAAGTAAACAAAGTAAAAGAATGTGACGGTGATTAACAAAATTTTAAAGATTTATGTTTAATTTTGCACTTTGAAAAATCATTTAAAATTAAGATATAATGAGATATTTTGGCCTTTTATTTTTAGCATTTTTAGCATTCAGTTCTTGTTCGAATAGTCAATCAGAAGCGCTTGTTGAAGAAGTTTCGGTAAACGAAGATGTTGTTGCAGATGCTAAATCACAATTAGCAATTGAAGGGATGGTTTGTTCTATGGGTTGTGTTTCGGCTATTCAAGATAAACTTCGTTCTACTCCTGGTGTTGCATCGGCTCTAGTAAACTATGACGAAAGTTATGCTACGATTGAGTATGACAGTAAGTTAGTTAATGAAGGCGAATTGATCGCTGCAGTAGGTAGTATAGGAGATAATTCATACTCGGCATTGCCTTTGGAAGATGATGAAACAGCTGAAGAAACAATAGTAGTTGAAGAAGAGTCAACTACTTCTGAAGAGTAAGATTTAAATAGTATTTAAAAAAGGGCTATTTATTAGCCCTTTTTTATACCCACTAATTAAACTAAGCGTAAATGAAAGTCTTAATTCTGCGATTTAGCTCAATAGGCGATATAGTTCTGACCACACCATTAATCCGCTGTGTTAAGGAGCAAGTTCCTAATTGCGAGCTTCATTTTGCAACTAAAGAGACGTATAGAGGTTTAGTGGATACCAATCCATATCTAGATAAAGTTCATGTGCTTAAAGGTGACATTAATACATTAGTTCAGGAACTACATCAAGAGAAATTCGACATAATCCTTGACTTACATCATAATATCCGAACGCAGATTATTAAAATGCGGTTACGGGTGAAAAGCATTGCTGTAAATAAACTCAATTTGGAAAAATGGTTATTGACCCAGTTCAAAATTGATAAGCTACCCAAGTATAAGCATGTCGTGAGTCGTTATTTGTATACAGCTAAATCATTAGGGGTGAGTAACGATAATAAAGGTTTAGATTATTTCATCCCAGATGAGGATAAGGTTTCTATTCCTGAATTGTTTCCAGCGGCTAAAGACGGCTTCTTAGCTTTTGCAATTGGAGCTAAATTTTTAACGAAGAGAATGCCTTATCCTAAAATAGTAGAGATTTGTGATAAGCTAGAAATTCCAGTCATACTTTTAGGTGGTTTAGACGACCTTGCAAGGGGAGAGCAGATTAAGCAGCAATCTAAGAATAAGCAAATTTTTAATGCTTGTGGTCGATTGAAGCTGAATCAGTCTGCATCAGTTGTCGAACAAGCTGAAGCTGTTATTACCCACGATACAGGACTAATGCATATAGCGGCAGCTTTTGAAAAGCCTATTGTTAGTATTTGGGGAAATACGGTGCCTGAGTTAGGCATGTACCCTTATTTAAAAAATGGAGAGTTTAAAGTAGTTCAAGTTGCGGATCTAAACTGCAGGCCCTGCTCTAAAATAGGATACAAAAAATGCCCCAAAGGGCATTTTGATTGTATGCAAAAAATTGATATCAATGAGGTGCTTACTGCACTTGATTATTATTTAAAACCTGCTGAATAGCCATTTCTAACATCTTGTTTTCATCTGCATTTGGGTCGTAGGACTCCTTTAAGTCATAATCGTACCTATTCGCGACAATATTATATACCCATGCTTTCATTCCGCTATTGTATTCTTTGATGAGATCATAGAAGTTTGTGCCTGTTTCTCTATTAATCATTTTGACTAGTACTTTACCTTCAGAAATTTTAAGATCTCGTAATTCCTTTTCAAATTCACCCATCAAATCTTTTTTCCTTTCTTTCTTGTACTTCTTGTAGTGTTTCTTCTTAGAATTGGTTTTCTCCTCATCTAAGTCCTTCACTGCAGTCTTAGCAATTTGATAATAAGGAAATACTTTTTTTACTCTTTTGAGGTAGTAATTGTACCAGTATTTATCTTGCTGGGTGTCAAATTTATAACCAGTAATTGCAATTTCTGGGACATTTAATAGAGGGATGGTATCTCCATTAAAAACTACGCCATATAAGATTTGGATTTGATCGTTATAATCATAACCATCCTGCGCATTCGTCAATCCACAACTGAGCATGGATATCATAATAAGAGAACTTAGCTTTTTCATAACTGTTTTTTAATCTTCAGAAGACTAGCTTCTAAAGTATATTATTCAAACGATATGCCAAAAAAAAAGCCTCGATTTATCGAGGCCTTTTTTCAAATGTTGATTAAGCGCTTATTGCTTTTTGAAATTGAAGCTCATTTTACCAGGATTTCCACAAGTACATGTGTTATCCGTAGGATCGATAGTAGTAATTTGAATTACAGCGTATCCATCAGTACCACCTCTTAACTTAGCAATGAAAACATTACCAGAGAAAGGGTTTAACATTGTGCCACCAGCATTACCAGCATCATAAGCAGCTATTGCATCTTCAACTGAACCAGTTGCATAATCGAAAGAGTTAGCTCTAACATACTTAGTACCGTTACCAGTACCTGTAGTAAATGAACCCGTGAATGGGCTTCCACCCGTGTCAAGATTTTTCATGTCTTTGTTGGCTTCAACTCCAGCTAAAGCAATAGGAGTTTCTGCAACTAAATCAAAAGCACCTTGTAAAGAACCACCTACGTGAAAGAATGCACCTAATACTTCCGTTCCGAAAGGAGTGGAAACAACACCACCACTAGTACCTGTAACAGTTAAAGTGTTAGTAGCGGTAACATCATCTTTATCCGTTAAGATTAAAGTGTAAGTTTCACTAACACCATCTAAAGGAGCAAAACGAGTAAAAGTTTCATTGTAAGAAGAAGCATTGATTGTGATAGTGGTGTCAGGACCAGGAGTTTGAATTTCCAAAGTTTTCAATTGCTTTCCACTTGTAGGATTTTCAGCACCTATCACTTCAATGGTGTAAGTAGTCCCTTCTACTGCAGTATTATTAGCACCTAAACCGGCAGTAGTAATAGTTAATAAAGGAGCTAAATCTTCTGTTGTATCATCTTTGCAACTAGAGAACATTGCCATGGTTAGTACTCCGAAAAGAGCAAACATTAAATTTAATTTTTTCATTTTAATTAATTTTTTGAGTTATATAATCATGGTGCGAAGATAAATAAATTTTATGCCAAATTAAATAGGCATGATGAATATTTATATTTACCCAAGTATCGATTCTTTTGAGTGATTAGTCTATGGGCATAGGTTATCCACAAGTGTTTCCATTATCTCCACATGCTTAAAAAAAAGCGATGTTAAGTTGTTAAGTTGTTGAGATTTGTTAATTTTGGAACTGTTCTATACACTATTAAATAGTGGGTAGCAAGATTTTAACTAAACAATTAACTTCAAAATATTTCAAATGAATAAATTTTTTACGTTTTTATTTCTATTAATATCTAGTGGTTTGCTCGCCCAAGATTGGGAAGTAGTAGCTGAAGATATTGACTATAAGATAGAAGAAGGTCATATTATATGTAAGTCAACGCAGGGTTTTGACTACGACTATAGAGTATTGAAATATACCAATCTAGCTAATCAGGAATTGGAATTAGAGTTTAATTTTGAGAGATGGTACAATGAGGATTTCTGTGAAGCCTGCGGCGAAGGAGATCACAATACCATGCGTTCCATAACAATTCCTGCTAATTCTTCAATAGAGGGTTCTTGTGGTTCTTCTGCGGATTATCTCAAAATATTTGACCACACCGAAACTAGAGATACGAAAGCATGGGCAAGTAAGCTTACCAAAGTGGTTGTCAACAAACTAAATTCAACGAAAAATTAACGAACTATGAGAAAAGTATTTTTTGCAATTATAACAATTCTATCCGTCTATTCGGTTCAGGCACAATGTGTGACTGAGGCGATTTTAGATATAGATACTATTGATTGTGGAGATTCAGTGAACGTTACTATAAATAGCTTTGCTAGATCTTTATTAACAGAAGTGTTTAACCCAACTGGCCCTACGGATCCGGGATGGGCACAAACAGCCGGTGCGATTTACACCAATCCATACATTCCTAGTCCAACGAATGACACTTACTTTTGGATGGGAGCGACAGCAGTTTTGCCTGCCGCGTTAGCGTCGAATAGTTTCAACGTTTCTTTCGGTGGTCAAGTTTGTTTTGATTTTACTTATGCCGTTCAAGGTGGAGCAGCTCCTACGGAAGGACCCGATTTATCTCAAGAAGGTATTTCATTCCAATATTCTATAGATGGTGGAATCACTTGGATAGATATTGCCTACATGATGCCGAATGGTGAAATGTTGACTAGTAATCCTGGTCCAGGGTTTCCTATGCTTAATCCTCCTTTTAGTGCTACGGGTACACCATATACTGTATGGAATACCATATGTTTTACATTACCTCCGGGAGCCTTAACTAATAGTACAGCGTTTCAATGGATTCAAGAGTTTAACTCTGGAGCTTGTTGTGATCACTGGGGTTTAGACAATATCCAAATTTTAGCAGCTGACCCTGCTTATGGATTGTTTGATGAAGCGGGTAATTTCTTACCTAGTAATATGTTTTCAGTAAGTCCTACTAGCGATTCAACATATACCTTCTTATATACGAATGGTATTGATGATAGTTGTACAACAACTGCAACGGTAACTTTAAACCCAACAGATGCTGGACCAGATATTATGGTGGCATGTGACGGTTTGGGTACTTCTTTAGGTGCTACAGGAGTGGCTCCTTGGGCAACGGTTTCTTGGTCGCCTATTACAGGTTTAGTTGACCCAAGTGATCCAAATACCTTTGCACTACCTCTAGTAGATACAGACTATATTCTAACTTCAGATTGTGGTGTTGATACAGTAACGGTCTATGTGGAAGAATCCTTTGATATTGACATTGTTCAACCAGATACAATTTGTTTGAATGGGGCTGCTTTCTTGAACTTATCTACTACTCCTGCTAGCGTTACGATAGCTTCAGTAGAGTGGAGTAATCCTGGAACATTAAATTCATCAACAGGAAATCAAGTATTAGCTGAACCTACTACTACTACTCAATATATTGCAACAGTTACATCTGATAGTGGATGCGTGATTCAAGATTCTACATTATTAGTAGTTGAAGGTTTTTCCGCTTCAATAGAAATCAATCCTTCTAGTGCTGACCTTTGTGCAGGAGAAGAGCTGGTTTTAACTGCGGATGTGGTTACTAGTTCTGCACCATATACTTTGATTCAAGGAAATTATAGTCCATATCCAACTACTGGTGGTACGCCAATTACTGGATTAGCTGATGAGAATACTGTCGGACCGCAGACTATTGGTTTTACATTTCCCTTCTTTGGTAATTTTTATAATACCTTTTGGATTTCTTCAAATGGATGGTTGACTTTTACAAGTCCAACTGGTTCTTTCTTAGCCAATGTTAATATTCCTAATGGAAATCAGCCTAATAATTTAATTGCTTGGGCTTGGGATGATTTAGATTTTTCTGCAGGTGGTACGGTGAACTCTTATACTGGAGGAACTGCTCCAAATCAATATTTGGTAATTAACTTTTTAAATGTACCTCATTGGTTAGGAACTCCTGGCACCGAGGTAAGTGTGCAAGTGGTGATTTACCAAAATGGATTAATTGAAATTAATAATATTAATGTAGTATCAGATCTTCTTACAGGGACTATGACTCAAGGAATTGAAAATTCTAATGGTTCTGCAGGAGTTTCAGATGCAAGTTTCAATAATGTAAATATGAATGCTATTGGAGAAAGTTGGTCTTACGTTCCAACTACAGGTCCAGTAAATCCAGTTTATTCTTGGAGTCCACCATTATATTTAAATACGACAGCAGGACCAGTAGTAACTACTGCTCCTGAAGGAGATATTGAATATTTCGTTACTATGGTTGATGGATTATGCTCTTCCACAACTTCAGTTTTGATAAATGTAGATTCACTAGTAATCTTAGGTGATTTGGATTATCAAATAGAATGTCCTGAGGATTCATTACAATTAAATGTTCAGTTTGAAACAGATATTTTTAACGCCATTAATAATGGACCTTGTACAGGTTCAGGAACGGGTATTTATACTTTAGGTGAAGTTGGAACGGGAACGGGTACTTCCGCAACAAGTGGAACACCTTATGAAGGATTCTGGGAAGATGGTAAAATCCAAATTCTTTATACTGCAGCAGAATTAAATGCAGCAGGATTCACGGGTGGGGCTCTAGAATCAATAGCATTTAATGTAGTTCTTAAAGGGAGTACTGCTCCTTATGATAACTTTAGAGTGGCTGTTAAACCTACAGCTTTAACTACCTTAATAGGATTTGATAATACAGGTGGGTTTGTTCAAGTGGTTAATCCTTATTCTCATACGACAACTCTAGGTTGGAATAATCACGATTTTGATGTACTTTTCTGCTGGGATGGGCTAACAGATTTATTGTTTGAAGTTTGTTTTGACAACTTAGATTGGACCACTGATGATGATGTAGCAACTACTGCAACTCCAACGAATACAACAGCTTATGCGTTTGCTGATGGAGTGAATGGCTGTACAATGACAACAGGAGTTAATACAAATAGTCAGAGACCTAATTTGAGATTTGACTTTGAGAACCTTGTTGGAGGATTAGCTCCTATTACAGCCGCTTGGTCTCCTGTAAGTTCTTTTGTTGATGCAACAATAGAAAATCCTACTCTACTTAACATTAATGGTCCTGGACAATATCCTATTACAATTACTGCAGGTAATTGTTCTACTACCGATACGGTTAATGTTGGATTTGGTGCTGGTTACACTATAACTAATGATACCTCAGTTTGTATAGGTGAAAGCGTTCAGTTAAATGTTGTAGGTGGTTCTAATCACGCATGGTCTCCTAACGATGGTACTTTAACATCTACTAGTATTCCTAATCCAATTGCAACTCCAGTAAACTCTACTGATTATATTTTAAGTGTAGACTTAATAAACTGTAGCGTTTTGGATACGGTAACAATTGCTGTTAATGTTTTGCCCGTCTCTCTTATTAATGGAGGGGCTGCTGAAGAAGTTGTTTGTAATGGTACAAGAGGAGAGTTAATTAGTAGCGCTGATATCAATTGGACGAATATCTGGACTGGTCCAGAAACTGGAAATGGTACTGAAATAGATGTGAACTCAGGAGGGGTATATACCTTGACTTCAACAGACCAAAATGGTTGTGTATCTTCTTCTAGTATCTTGGTTATCTATAATGAGACGCCAGTTTTAGATGCCAACATCATTCGAAATATTCTTTGTTGTACAGATGATGTAGTGAATGTTGATTTTGCTAGTATGATTACTAATGGAGTTACTTTTGGTGAAGCATATTGGGAGAATAGCACAGCTCCATCTGGAACTAGCGTACCGGTTGCTTCTGACGAAGATGGTACTTACCAAGTATTGATTGTTTCTGCTGATGGATGTGAGCAAACTGCACAAATTACTTTTCAAACGAATTGTTTCAATCCGGATATCGTAGATATCGATTCTGCAATATTTGGAACGAATGTGAATTATACCGTTAATGGTGATGTTCCAGTTACTGGAGAAACATGGGGACCTGTTTTTATAGACAATTCCTTCCTTGCAAATACAATTGTTAATGCTTACGAAACAGTATGGGTTGATGCAGAAGCTGAGTATACATTGAATAACGGTACTTTGCATACTTGTGTGGAGTATGACTCAAGTCAAGTATTTATATTCTTATTGGCTGATCCTGTGATGCCAGATGCATTTACTCCTAATGGAGATAACTTGAATGAGTTATTATTTCCAATTAACATTGATCCTAAAACTACGATAAGTGCTTTTAGAGTTTTCAATAGATGGGGAGATGTAGTATATGACTATAATGGAGATACTGGATGGGACGGAACTTGGGAAAGTGCTGACCAGCCTGCTGATGTATACAACTACTACCTTGTTATAGACAAAGTATCGTCAGAACTTGTAATGTCAGGAACTGTAACACTAATTAGATAAAACTTAAAACCCGAATAAATGAAACCAAGAATTTTAATAATTTTAGCTTGCTTGATGCTGATTGGCACAAAGTTGAGCGCTCAAGACATTCATTTTTCTCAATATTACGCATCACCTTTAACATTGAACCCTGCCTTAACAGGTAAATTTAATGGTCTATGGCGGGTAACAGGTATTTATAGAGATCAGTTTAGAAACTCAGTAAGTCAAAATCCAATGGCCTACATGACACCTTCTTTTTCGGTTGATTTTTCATTATTGAAAAACAAACTTAAAACTGATGCTTTAGGTGTAGGAGCGGTTGTATTGTATGATCAAATTGGAGGTCTTCAAACATTGAAAGCTGGCGTAAGTGTAGCTTATCATAAAGGATTAGACAAAAACAATAAGTATCATTTAGCTTTGGGCTTGCAAGGGATTTATGGAAATAGAAACATAGATCCAAGTTTCACCTTTGAGGAAGAATTAATTGCTAATCCTACTTTTCAGGACGATCAATTTTTGGCTGCTAACAATGAAGCTGTAAATTCAATTGATATGAATGCAGGTTTATTGTTTGATGGTGAGTTTACGGATTGGATGACTTTTTATGGGGGTTATTCATTTATGAATATTCTTCGTCATAAAGATGATTTCATTGCTACTCCTTCTGGAGATGCAGAATTTCAAACTCCATTTAGACATGTTGCTCATGCTGGTTTTGAATTTGCTGTAAAGAAATTCTTAATTATTCCTGGTGCTTTGTATCAAACTACCGCTAAGACTAGAGAAATTAACTTTGGTTCTACCTTCGGTTATAAGTTACTTAGCAAGAAGGAGAAAACAACTACTTTGTTTTTAGGAGCTTGGTATAGATTGGATTTGGCGTTAATAGCAAAAGCGGGAGTTGATTTTGAAAACTTTAGAATTAGTGGCGCATACGATCTTGGTATTGCTGGTCTAGCTAAGGACTTAAGAAATGACACTGGAGCTAGAATGCCGAACGCATTTGAAATTGCAGTTAGTTATTTCGGACCTTATGGAACACCTCCTACAACTGACACTTATTTATTCAACCCAAGATTTTAATAAAAATCCTAAAACCTAGAACATGAAACTAAGAAATATACTATTATTAGGTATTGGAGTTGTAACGATCTCTTCTTGTGCCACCTCTAAAAAAGTCAAAATGGCTGATGAGCTATTTGAAGAAGGTAGCTTCTATAATGCAGTGGATGCTTATTCAGAAGTTCATCTAAAGAAAGAGAATAATTCTCGAATCATCTATCAAATTGCAGAATCTAATCGCATACTGAAAGATTATGCACAAGCAGAAAAGTGGTATACGAAAACTTTAGATAACAACGCTAAAGCTTGGCCAGAAGCTCGATTTAATAACGCCATGATGAAGAAAAATCAAGGTGAGTATGATCAAGCTAAAAAAGAATTTGATACTTTCCTTGACGAAACAGGAGAAGCTAAAGATAAAGATGGCGTACTTGCTGGTCTTAAGAAAAGAGCGAAATTGGAAATCGTAGGTTGTGATTTAGCACTAGAATTAATGGAGGCTAAACAAGAATCTGAAGTTGAAGTTATTCCTGGCATCAATCATCCTTTACAGGACTTCTCACCAAAATATGTTGATGGTAACGAAGTGTTGATGGCAGCATTGCTTCCTGAAGAGGTAATAAATTTAGATGAAGCTAGAACGGAAAATGAAGATTATTACTCTAAGTTATTCGTTGCGTCTAAGGAGGGTGAATCTTGGTCAGATGAAATGCTTCCAGAAAACATAAATGTTAAAGGAATGCATAATGGTAATGGAGTATATTCTGCAGATGGGAATTCTTTATACTACACACAATGTGCGGAGAGTGATGCACATTACATGACTTGTAATATCTATCGATCAACAAAGAATGGAGCTTCTTGGAGTGATCCTGAAATGTTAAGCATTAATAAGCGTAACGCTTCTTCTACACATCCTGCTTTAGGTAAAGATGCGGAGGGTAATGAGGTACTTTATTTTGCTTCGGATAGAATTGGAAGTAAAGGTGGTATGGATATCTATTCAGCTTCAATTGATGAAGATGGTATTTTAGGAAGTGCAACTAACATAAGGTCAGGCATCAATACTAAGTATGATGAAGTAACTCCTTTTTATGATAACTCAAATGGGCTTTTATACTTTAGTTCTGAAGGGCATCCTGGAATGGGCGGTTTAGATGTATTTAAAGTGGAAGCAGTTGATGGCGAATGGGCTGATGAAATTGTTAATGCTGGATACCCATTAAATTCAAGTGCAGATGATTTATATCTTGCTTTGAATGAAACTGGTTCTATGGGATACTTAGTGTCAAATAGACCAGGTACTACTTCATCAAGAGGTGAAACTTGTTGTGATGATGTCTTTAAAGTGAAACTAAGATCAGATAAGTATGTTATTGTTGAAGCTACTGACACTAAAGGAAATCAAATGAAAGATGTTGATGTTTCTCTTTATAAAGTGATTGGAGAAAATGACTTTGAGTTTATTGGAGAAGGGGTTACTGGTGCCGAAGCATTTGCTTTCTTGTTAGAAGAATCTGATTACAAAGTAAACGGTAATAAAGAAGGTTACTGGCCGAGTATTGAAACGCTAAAATTAGAAGAAATTACCGGTGCTGAAGGGGATACTATCGTTAAAGTCTTAATCATGCGTCCAGTGAATAGAGCGACTGTTGAGAATGTATATTTCGCATTTGATATGAACAATATTCGTGAAATGTACCAAGATGAAATGGATACAGTTATTGCTTTAATGTTGAAGTATGAAGAGTTAATTGTAAAAGTTGATGGTCATACGGATTCTAAAGGTTCAGATAGTTATAACGTAGCACTTTCTGATAGAAGAGCAAAAGCAGCTAAAGGATATATCGTTGAACAAGGTATTGATGCTGAAAGAATCTTAACTCAAGGTTATGGTGAAACTAAGCCTATTGCACCAAATGAGAATCCAGATGGTAGCGATAACGAATTAGGTAGAGCTAAAAACAGACGTGTTGAGTTTAAACTATTGAATGATGTAAATGAAGATTTACCTATTGAAATAGAATATGAATCTCAAGAGCCAGATTCTATAGATTAATAACTTTGGCAATATAATTGATTAGTTAAAGGCGAGATTATATCTCGCCTTTTCTATGCAAACTATTTAAGTAAAAGTGGAGTTATTATAGTATGAAGTATTTCTGGTTACTATTCAGTTTAGTGGTATCGTTTTCATGTTTTGGGCAAAGTGCCTATTTTGTTGATCCTAATTGGCAGCACTTCTATGTGTTTAATGAAAATCAATTACATAAAACTGAGTTTCTACCGATTGTTCAAGCGGATTATGGAGAAGACTATGTGGCTTATATTAGGAACAATAATCGTTTCATTATTTTCACTGAAGGTAAGCTGTTTGATACCCAGTTAAGCAATCCCCGTTTTTTTGCCAGAGATCGGATCTTGGCTTATTTCGTGGATGAGCAACTTTGGGTGCTCAGGAATGGCAAACCCCAGCTATTAGAAAAGTGGGTGTCAAACGATTTTGCCATAGGAGATGAGATACTCTGCTTCAGTAATAATTTTGATAAATTCATGGTATATCAAGAAGACTCCTTGTACACGGCCGAATTTTGGAATGTGAATCAAGTTAAGGCAGGAGATAATCTGATTGCCTATCTTGACAATAGCAATCTGTTTAAAGTTTTTTATTATGGTAGTAAAGAACTAATCGATAACATTCCACCTCGTAGTTTCAAGGTTTCAAAAAATGTTGTAGCCTATATCAGTAATTTAGGTGACTTTATTGTTTGGGATAAAGGAGATGTTCACGACATTCAATACCAAGCACCTATGTGGTACGATTGTGGGGAAGACTTTGTGGCTTATATCGATCAAATGGGCGCTTTCTCAGTGTATTATAATGGGGAAACAGCAGAATTATTGACTTACAAGCCAAAAGGAATACAAATCAAGGATAATGTAATGACCTATTATGATGATTTCGGAGCCTTATTTGCTTTTTATAAAGGGGAAGTGATTCGTTTAAGTAGCTTCACTCCAGACAAAGTAAGTTTAGATAAGGATATCGTTGTATACAGAGATAACTATGGTTATTTGAAGGGGATGTTAAATGGAAAGAAAACTTCTTTTAGCAAGGAGATCGCCATTGACTTTGATTTGTTTAACTCTACCGTGGTTTATCGACCGGATAAAGTAAAATGGATAGTATTTAACGAAGGGAAATACTATAACTATCCGTAACTTCGCAGTTCTTAAATGAAAATTTGTAGATGAAAGAGCAAAAAGTTCTAGAGGCCTTATCAGAAGTTATGGATCCCGACTTAGGTAAGGATTTAGTAAGCCTTAATATGATTAAGGATATCAAAATTAACGGAAATGATTTAGCATTCACTGTTGAGTTAACTACTCCAGCCTGTCCTCTAAAAGAAAAAATAAGAAAGGATTGTGAAAATGCTATCCTTGCGGTTTTTCCTAAAGTGAATTTGGCTATAGAGATGACTGCAAATGTAACAAGTGGTAGAAACTCTTCCATCAATGTGCTCCCTAACGTTAAAAATATTATTTGTGTGGCTTCAGGAAAAGGTGGTGTGGGTAAATCAACCGTATCGGTTAACCTTGCCTTAGCCTTAGCCAAACAAGGCGCAAAAGTTGGAATTATAGATGCCGATATTCACGGACCATCTTTACCAATGATGCTAGGTGTTGGAAAGCAAATGCCAGAAGTTAGAGACATTAAAGGCAAGAATTATATTATCCCAATTGAAGCTCAAGGAATCAAAGTATTGTCTATTGGATTTTTAGTAGATGACAGACAAGCTGTCGTATGGAGAGGACCAATGGTCACTTCAGCTCTTAAACAGTTTGTGACAGATGTGATTTGGGGTAAATTAGATTACTTGGTTATTGATATGCCTCCAGGAACCGGAGATGTGCACTTAACAATGGTTCAAACGGTTCAAGTGACTGGTGCAGTTGTAGTAACAACACCTCAAGCAGTGTCTCTAATAGATGCAAAGAAGGCGATAGGCATGTTTACGATGCCTAAAATCAACGTACCTATTTTAGGTGTGGTTGAGAACATGGCTTTCTTTACTCCAGAGGATGCGCCAGATAAGAAATACTATATATTCGGTAAAGATGGAGGTAAAGAACTTGCTTCTGCTTATGATTTACCTTTCTTAGGAGAGATTCCGATAAAGGAAAATATTCGTCAAGGTGGTGACCAAGGTAAGCCAGCATTCACCCAAGATGATGAAAAAATTGTTCAAGTTTTTGAAGGAATAGCAGAAAGAGTGGCACAAAATATTGCCATTCAGAATGCTAAACCAAAACCTGTAAGTATAGAGAATGAGAACTAAAGAAGAAATTTTAGCTAGAATTGAAATGTCTCTGGACACTATGCGCCCTTATCTGAAAAATGATGGAGGAGATATTGAAGTTGTAGAGTTGACGGATAAAATGGAACTCAAGTTGCGACTATTGGGCGCTTGTGGTACTTGCCCTCAAAGCATTTTTACTATGAAAGCCAGTATTGAGGAAGCTGTGCTAAAATCTGTTCCAGAAGTGAAATCTGTTGAAGCAATAAATGTAAGCGAAGTACCTAAATTTTAAGTAATGACTAAGGCCGAACTAGTGAAAGAAATATTTGCAAAGCAATCTTTCTTATGCGTAGGACTTGATACTGACATTCATAAAATACCCAAATTCCTATTGGATTTTGAAGATCCTATTTTTGAGTTTAATAAAAGAATCATTGATGCTACTGCACCGTATTGCGTAGCCTACAAACCCAATATTGCTTTTTATGAAAGCCTAGGAAGTAAAGGGTGGGATAGTCTAGAAAAAACAATAGATTATATTCCAACTAATTTTTTTACCATTGCAGATGCAAAGCGAGGAGATATTGGCAATACTTCTGAAATGTATGCTCGCACCTTTTTTCAAACTTATAATTTCGACTCCATAACCATTAATCCATATATGGGCGTAGATTCAGTTACTCCTTTTCTATCATTCCCAGACAAATGGGCCATTATATTAGCCTTAACTTCTAATAAAGGAAGCCAAGACTTTCAACATATCTCTGAAAATGGAGAAAAGCTTTATGAAGCTGTTGTCCGTAAATCTTTTGATTGGGGGAATGAAGAAAACATTATGTTTGTTACAGGAGCAACACATCCCAAGGAATTAGGGGCAATCAGAAAATTAGCTCCGAAAAGCTTTTTCTTAGTGCCAGGTATAGGTGCACAAGGTGGAGACTTAGATGCCGTTGTTCAGCATGGAAAAAACGATGAAATTGGTTTACTTTTAAACTCGGCAAGAAGTATTATTTATGCTTCATCTAATGAAGATTTTGCGGAGGCTGCTGCTGCAGAAGCTCGCAAACTACATGAGCAGATGGCTCGATACTTTTAGTAGTTGACTTAAATATATGATATTAGTATTATATATTTGGGTATGAAATTTAAGCAAATATCTGAAGACTTTGTACAATTCGTTTGGAAATTCGGACTCTTCAATCAAAGCCTACTTCAAACCACGACAGGCGAAAATATTCAAGTTGTATTTCCAGGAGAACAAAACTTAGCAGGCGGACCAGACTTCTTTAAATCTAAAGTACTTATAGATGACACCTTGTGGGTAGGAACTGTTGAAATTCACCTAACATCAAAGGAGTGGAAAACCCACAAACACCAGGCTGATGAAGCTTATAATAACCTTATTATTCATGTAGTGTATGAAGGCAAGGGTGAAGCTATTCAATTGCAGAATGAGCGCATAGTCCCTACCTTAATAATAGGTCATCGGGTATTAAATAAAACGTTGAAAAGTTACATACACTTGCTCGATTATGAGGAAAAATTTATTCCCTGCAAAGGATTAATTAGTACAACGGATGCCTTCTTATTCCATCATTTGTATCAAGTATTGAGCATTGAGCGCTTACAACAAAAGATTGTTGAAATAGAACAAGATTTATTTCTCACCCAGGGAGATTTGGACATGGCATTTATCCGAGCGCTATTTAAACATTTCGGCTCACCATTGAACAAAGGACCATTTGAAATACTTTCAAGATCATTTAGCTTGCAGCAGTTAACTAAGCAAAGTCATAACAATCTGCAAATGGAATCCTTCCTATTTGGACTAGCGAACATGCTTCACAACCAAGATGAATATGCTAAA
>JBLHMK010000042.1:0-18184 GCA_047621945.1 Flavobacteriaceae bacterium | reverse complement strand
AATTGTCATCGTTACCATTGGCATCTGCAGTTCGCTTTAACACCATTGAGAAAAACTTAGGAACTGTTTCTTTATTCAATTCATATAAGACGCCAAATGATTTCATGATGCTATAATCTTGATCGTGAATAATAGAAAAAGATGCTCCACTTTTTTCTTCCATCTTGGTAATTGAACTTGGCTTTTCTGAAGTTACTGCAATTACGTTTGCACCTAGGTCTAATATAAAACTTAAAGAATCCTCTAGTTCGCTCATGTGCTTTTGGCAATAGCCACACCAGGCACCTCTATAAAATACAAGAACAAGATCACCATCTTCCAATAATTCTTTTGAGCTAATCTCGAAACTATCCTGATTTACGCCACTAAAGTTTGGAGCAAGATCGCCAACTTCGAATTTTGCCTCTTGAGCCTGGATTGAAAATCCAACAAACAGGAATATAAAAAGGAAAACTGTTATTCTCATAAGACTTTAACAAATTCAATAGTACTTGAGTTCATGATTTGCTTTTTCACTTAAATGAAAAGACCTGTTAAGCTATACTTAACAGGTCTTTTAAAATTGTGATGAAGTTAAAGCCTAGAAGCTTTCTAACACTTTAAATTCTGTACGTCTATTTTTCTGACGACCTTCTTCGTTATCAGAACCATCTTCATTTTCATTAGGCGCTACAGGAGAACTTTCTCCATAACCTTTCGCAGATACTCTGTCTTTCGAGATGCCTTTGCTTATCATATGATTCACACAACTTTGAGCTCTAGCTTGAGAAAGCTTTAAGTTACTCACATCAGACCCGATAGCATCAGTATGTGAACCTAATTCAATAATGATACTTGGATTCTCTTGAAGAAGGGCAATCAGCTCATCCAATACTACTTTAGATTCATCTCTTAAACTAGATTTTCCAAAATCGTAAAGAATATTAGCTAGCTCGTAGCTTTTACCTACTTCAATAGCTGAAAGAAGTGCGGTAACATCTAAGAATTCTTTTTCATCTGGAATACCGCTGGTTAACACCGGAATAGAACGTTTAAAGTATCCATCTTTTGTTACTTCAATAAGATATTCTTTTTCGATATCTAGAGTAAATGAAAAGTCAGTTACCCCAAAGCCCATTTTCTTGGTTGAGATTGTTCTTTTTTCTCCATTAGGGCCAATTTCAAACAAGGTTAAAATTGCGTTATCTAATTTATTCGTTTTCAATGAATCCTTATCATCATATAAACTACCTAGAGCATCTATTTGAGTTTTGTTGACACCTAAATTTCTACTCAAAGTATCTTCATAAGGGATATCCATAGTAGAAACATATTCAAAAGAAGAGGTGAATCCTAGCTTAACTACTTCTACTTTATATTCTTTGTCAGGCTTCAAATTAAAGTAGTAATCTTCCTTAACATCGATCAACTCTTCAACCATAACCTCATTGCCATAAGCATCCGTAGTGTACAAACGAACTCTAGCTCCTTCTAAGGGAACATTGCCGTTTTCATCTTCTTTAAATACAAACCCTTCTAGACCATATTTAAAATCTTCAAAGTAGAAGATGTCATCACCTGTATATCTATTTCTAATTTTAGAAGTTCCTTCTCTATTAGAAACTAAGAATCCGCTTGTCTTACCAGGCTCTTTTACATAATACAAATCATCTGCAGGTGAATTAATAGGTAAGCCCACATTTTCTGGTTCAACCCATCCTAAATCTTCATCTTCATAACTTACGAAAACATCAAAACCACCTGTACTTGGGTGACCATTACTACTGAAATAAAACAGATTTTCTGTATTATCATAATAAGGAGTCATTTCGTCCTGTGGAGTATTGATAGTTCCACCTAATAATCGCGGACCTTTAAAGTCTCCTCGAGCGGTGCGAATAAAATACCAAATATCCATTCCGCCTTTTCCTTCTTCACGATCACTTACGAAATAAACAATGTCCATTCCATCACCGCTTGTTCTTACTGCTGGCTGAGTAGAAGTATACTTTGGACTATTTATAGACTCGTTGAGTGCAAAAGGTTCCTGCCATCTGTCTTTTTTCTTTTCAGACATAAATAGGTTACAGATAATTTCATCTACTTCATTATTAAAACATTTACAGAAATACATGCGATTTCCATCCTCTGACAATGCTGAATTTCCAGTTCCAAATTTTTCATCTTGAAACATAGTTGGAAGCTTCTGCCCTCTTTGCCAAACACCATCTACTTTCTTAGACTGATATAAATTGTATTGAGGTATATCTTTTTTGTTCTTGATAAAAACTAACTGATCTTCTTGCAAAGAAGTATAGTATAAAGTAGAGTCATTGATAGGCATTGGAGCCGCATCTTCGTAGCCTGTATTAATAGCATCGCCTAAAGATTTGATTTTCACTTTTTTCGTATCGGGATTTGCTATTGCCCATTCTGCACCAGCAATTTCGTTTGAAGCAACCTTCATCCAATCTTCCTTATCTGGCATTGAATATTTGCCTTTAAACTCTTTTAGTCTTTCAATCGCTCCTTCAGAATCGCCATTTTGTTTGAGCGCAACTCCGTAATAGTAATTAGCTAATCCAAAGATTTCATTGTTTTCTTTTTCTATTCGTTTTGTTTTTGCCTTAGGATCGATAGGATGTTTATCAAATCCGCTAAAGTATTTGACAGCATTCTCGTAATCATGCGCTTTCAATGTAGACATTGCCAACCAATATTTTGCATATCGCTTATCTGGTTTTACTCTAATTACTTCTTTGTAGTACTCTGCAGCTGAATAGTAATGACTCTGAGCGTATAACAAATCTGCAATTTTGAGCTCATGTCTTGGTTTAATGGCTTTTTCTTTATCTATTTGAGCATAAATCGAAGTAGTCATTAAAACAATTGAACATAAGATTCCAATTAATTTTTTCATGAATAGGGTTTAAGGGAGTTAGTAGTTTAGAATCTTCTTGATGGTAAGGATTTATTCGCTTTATAACTTCGAATACTCTCACCCACATAAACAATAGATACTTCAAAAGCACCTTTCAAGTTTGAAGAATTTTTCAAATTAGAAAGGTTAACATCGTATGAAGCCCCAAGTCTTAAGTTTCTGAACTCAACAGATGATAAAACCACTACTGCATCGCCATTCACTGGACTCATTCTATATCTAGCTCCTAAATGAATACTAGAGTTAGTTCTGAAACCTGAACTAAAATAGTAGCCCAATGAACTACCTGCAAGAATCATTTGATTCTCGCCTTGCTTTTGGTAAAGTACATCTGGAGCTAAAGCTAACTTTTCAGTAAGGAAAACCTCAAAGCCTAAGTCACCCAAATATCTTCTGTGTAAGAAAATGTTATCATTTTCACTAATAAACCATTGGTTAGGTTGACTCATGTGGAAGGTAGAAAATCCACCTTGCATTTTAAAACGCTCACTAAACTGCGACTTCCAATACAATCCGAAATTGTAATCAAAGTAGTAGAATGAACCTCTGTCAAAATTATTTACATCAAATTCAGAACTAATGCCTGAACCACTATGATTAATTACATCAAATTGATCATAAAAAACGTAACTATCTCTATCAATGCTACGCTGAACATAGGCCACTTGACCACCTAATGAAATTCGATGATTACCTAACTTACCTAAGCCCTTGTGATAGGCTAAAGAAAGCCCAATATTTGTAGTTACTAAACTCGCCTCACCCATTCTATCATTGGTGAACATCAGCCCTAATCCTAGCTTATCTTTTTTTAATTGTCCTTCAAACAAAGGCAAATCAATCGCGGCTCCAGGAGTAACAAATGCATTTTTATTCAAAAATGAACTCCATTGATTACGATAGATAACAGCAACACGATAAGAACCATCAAAATTACCCGTAAGTGCGGGGTTTAAAGCTTGTGCAAAAGTGTAATATTGAGAAAAATGTACATCTTGAGCAAAACTCACTTCCACCATACAGGAGAAAAAGAAAAAAAGAAAGCCTAGGTAATTTTTTTTCATAGTTTAGGGTTTAGCTTAGTAGTTAGGATTTAAAGATATAAATTTACGATTTAAAATTACCAAAACAACCTAAATTTATTCTATGAATAAGCACTTTGAAAATTTAAAAACATATACTAATAAAATTGCCGACATAAAACACGCTATTTCCTTATTAAATTGGGACCAAGAAACCTATATGCCAGCTAAAGGTCAAAGCTTCCGAGCACAACAAATTGCAACCCTTAGTGGAATGGCTCATGAAATAGCTACTTCCGAAGCTTATGAAGCTAGTATTTTAAGCTTAAACGAAGACGCCTCTCTTTCTGAAATAGAAGCTAGAAATGTTCAGTTGTTAAAGCGTGATTTAGAGAAGGCAAAAAAACTACCAGCTAGCTTCGTTGTTCGCTTATCTCAAGCTAGTTCTAAAGCTTTTCATTCTTGGATTTCTGCTCGAAAGAAAAATGATTTCACCATTTTCCAAGCTGCCCTAAAAGAAATGGTTGCCATTCAACAAGAAAAGGCTGAAATTTATGGTTATCAAGACCACATCTACGATGCTTTAATGGATGATTATGAACCAAAAGCAAGCGTTCAAGAGATTGACATGCTGTTTAAAGATGTAAAGAGTCAGCTCAGTCCTCTCTTAGCCAAAATTGCTGATGCTCCGCAAGTGGAAGATGGCTTTATGTATAAGCCATATGATAAGGACCAACAATGGAAATATGGAATGGACATATTAGCTCAGTTGGGCTACGACTTAGAAGCAGGAAGACAAGACCTATCAGAGCATCCTTTCTCCACTTCATTTAGCCCAAATGATGTAAGAGTTACCACTAGAGTAAATGAAAACAACCTATATGACATGTTGTGGAGTTGTATTCATGAATGTGGTCATGCGCTATATGAACAAGGATTAAAGCCAGAGCAGTACGGTTTACCTTGTGGTGAAGCAGTTTCTTTAGGCATACATGAAAGCCAATCTAGGTTCTATGAAAATAACATCGGTAGAAGCCAAGAGTTTTGGTCGCACAACTATGCAAGTTTACAGCAGTCATTTCCAAGCCAGTTAGGTGGTGTAGAACTCAATGATTTTTATCGAGCAGTGAATATCGTAAAACCTTCATTGATCAGAACAGACGCTGATGAATTGAGCTACCATTTCCATATCATGATTCGCTACGAAATAGAGAAGCAACTGATTGAAGGAAGCTTAGCAGTTTCTGATGTAAAAGAGGCTTGGAACAATGCTTATCGCACATATCTAAACATAGAAGTACCTTCAGATAATGAAGGCGTACTGCAAGATGTGCACTGGAGTCATGGAGGATTCGGCTACTTCCCTACTTACTCTTTAGGAAGTTTTTATGCGGCTCAATTCGAAGCTAAAATGCGCAAAGATATTCCTCAAATGAGAGCAGACATTGCTAAAGGAGAATTCACTAAAACTCTTTCTTGGTTAAGAGAAAATATTCATCAACATGGCCGACGCTATAGTTCTCAAGAGCTGTGCAGCAAAGCCACAGGTGAAGAACTTAAGTTTGAGTACTTTATGGATTACGCCAAGAAAAAATATGGTGAAATCTACGGCATATAAAAATTCGAAAACTGAGATTTTAAAAAACCCACTTAAACCTTTTTCTTGGTTGAGTTTCAGGAATGTTCGGAACCCTTAAAAGGTTCGGAACCTTCCCTTTTCACATCAGGTCAGCAATGGCCTGATCGACCTTATTAAAGGTGAATTTAAAGCCTGTTGATTCAATTTTTTCAGCACTACAATGCTGGCTTAAAAATAAAACCGCGCTCATTTCTCCGAGCATCAATTCCAGGCCAAATTTTGGCGCAGGCAAAGTCAATACTCCTTTAATTTTGGCTATAGTTTTTGCTAATTTTAGTTGCGTTACTGGTTGTGGTGCAACTGCATTAAAGGTTCCTGATATTTTTGGATTTTCAATGGCGTGAACAAACATATTGGCTAGGTCATCAATGTGAATCCAAGAATAGACTTGCTTGCCGTTACCCAAAACACCTACAAAGAATGGAAGTGTCTTAGTCATTTCCGGTAAGGCCCCTCCTTCTTCGGCCAACACAATTCCAATTCTAAATACTACTTTATTTAAGGAAGCTGGTGTAAGTTCATAACTGTCTTCCCAAACCTTACATACCCGCGATAGGAAATCATTACCCGGCTCTTCGGTTTCATCAAGAACTCCGTTTTGTTTACCATAGTACCCAATAGCTGAAGCACCAATAAACTGTTTGATTTGATGATTTGCAGTATTTAAATATTGCATCAGTAGCTGCGAAGATTCCACCCTACTGTCAATTATCTCTTTTTTGCGTGCATTCGTCCACCGCTTGTCTGCAATCCCAGCTCCGGCTAAATGAATAAGAGTATCCACTTTATCAAATGCAGCTTCATCAATCAATTGCAATTTAGGATTCCAATGAAACACTTCAACGCCTTTTCTTTTGTAGTTCTTTCTAGTACTAAGATGCGCTACTTCAATTCCCTTGTCCAAAAGCAATTCAGTAATCTTACTCCCTAACAATCCACTTCCCCCTGAAATCAAGACTTTACCCATTCTTCAATTTATATTTACAATACCTTTAGATGTCTTACCTTTATAAACTATACAAACCTATTAAAGTTTAACTATGAAGAACGTATTTTTCTTATTTCTAATTCTAAGTATTTTTTCATGCACCTCTTCAGAGACGACAAATAGTGACCTCAACTTAGCAGAGCTTCCATATAGCGGAAGTAAAAACACCAATGAGCTAATCGTTCACGAACTTAGCGATCCAGACAAGTTAAACCCGCTTACCTCACAGGGTGCCGGAAGTTCTTATGTAGAGCACAATCTTTTTATGTATCTATTGGATGTAGACAAAGATAAACTTGAAGTTATTCCTTGGTTAGCAAAAGAAAGACCCACAATTACTAATTTAGAAGAAGGTCCTTACAAGCTAAGAATTGACTACGAAATTAGACCAGAGGCCGTTTGGGATAATGGCACTCCAGTTACTGCATATGATGTAGATTTTAGCTTCAAAACGACCAAGAATCCGCATGTAGATGCTGAACATCAGCGTCCTTATATTGATTTTGTAGCGGACATAGTTATCGACGAAGAAAACCCTAAAAAATTCACCTTTTTCACTAACGAGGTACATTATGCAGCGGAATTTTCTAGTGGAGGAGTGAATTACATTATTCCAGAATACATTTATGACCCTGATCAATTAATGAGGAATTTCACTTTAAAGCAGTTAAGTGATAAAGAATTGCTTACTCAAAGTAGAGAAGATTTAAATCTTATAAAATTTGCTGAATCTTTCAATGGAGAAAAATTTCAACGAGAACCAGGTTTTGTTGTTGGTTGTGGTCCTTATAGTTTTGAAGAATGGACAACTGGCCAGCGGATTGTGTTAAAAAAGAAAGAGAATTGGTGGGGTAACGCACTTGCTGGAACGAAAAGTTTTGAGAATCATCCGGATAAGATTGTTTATGAAATAATTAACGACAAAATAACCGCTACTACTGCTATGAAGGATGAGCAAATTGATTTGATGCGGGGAGTTTCTCCATTTGATTTTAAGGATCTAAGCACCAATGAAGCATTTAACAGCAAGCACTTTATGTTTAACCCCGATTTTCTTTCTTACACTTATATTGGCTTAAACATGAGACATCCAATTTTAAAAGAAAAAGAAGTTCGTCAAGCGCTAGCTCATTGCGTAAATGTTCCACAAATCATTGACATTATCATGTATGGGTATGCAAAACCCATTGCTAGTTTCGTTCATCCAAGTAAGGCTCATTACAATGAAGAATTAAGCCCCTATGATTTCAATTTAAATAAAGCCAAGGAATTGCTTACCTCCGCTGGCTGGGTAGATAGCGATAATGATGGTGTTTTAGACAAAGAAATTGACGGGGTTAATACAGCGCTCAAACTAACCATCAAGTTTAATTCGGGTAATGACAGTCGCGAAAAAGTATGCTTATTCTTAAAGGAGAATACTAAAAAAGTGGGTATTGAGCTAGAAATTCTGGTAAAAGAATGGACCGTTTACCTTGATGAATGCAAAAATCATGATTTTGATATGTATGTATTAGGATGGGTACAAGAGGCTATTCTTGACGACCCTAAACAACTATTTCACACAGATTCTTATAACGGGGGGAGTAACTACCCTGGTTTTGGAGATGCCTACTCCGATATTTTAATAGATAACTTGCGTAAGGAAATGGATGATGAGAAAAGAACTGAAATGTTTAAAGAACTGCAAGCTATCGTGCATGATGAGGTTCCATACATACTACTATACACTCCTGATAATTTGGTGATGGTCAATAAACGTTTTGGGAATGCGAAACCCTACCTTGCTCGACCGGGTTATGAAGAGCGCGAGCTTATTCTTGAAAGCTTTAAAGGAGTGGCGCAATAGGCCTCACTTACTGAGCTCGTTTTAATTTGAGTGAAGTTCTTTACATTAATTGAAATTTTGCTAATTTAGCGCAGCTAACAATTTTACAAATAAAACCAACACAATGATAAACGCAAAAAACTTTTTTAGATTAATGATGATTCTCCCTTTGACTGCTTTTTTGGCAAGCTGTACTGGTGATTCAGGAAGTAGTAATGCAGATGGCTCCGTTGTCAGTAAAAAGGCAGGGAAAAATGAAGTTTTTGTTCATTTAAGTTCAGATTTGGATAAAATAAATCCAATAATTTCTACAAGTGCTAATGCGAGTTTAGTTGAGCGTTTTATGTTTTATAATTTGTTAGAAACAGATCCAGCAACATTGGGTTTAACTAATGTAGTAGCTGTTGGAAGACCGATAATTGAGGAAATTGAAACAGAAGCTTTTGGTGAAACCATTAGTGGATTATCAATTACTTATGAAATTAGACCTGAAGCAGTTTGGGATGATGGAACACCTGTTACTGCAAAAGATTATGAGTTTGCTTTGAAGGTGATTAAAAATCCAAAAGTAGATTGTGAAAGTTTACGTCCTTACTTCGAGTTTATATTCGACATTTCTATTGATGCAGATAACCCAAAGAAATTTACTGTTTTAACTCAGGACAAGTACATCTTATCTGAAAGCGTGAGTTCGGGATACTTATACCCTAAGCATGTATATGATCCAGAAGGATTAATGGATGCATATACGGTTAAACAATTGAGTAATCCAGGTAATTTCGCTGATTTAGCAGGAGATTTGAATATCATCAAATTTGCTGAACAGTTCAATGGAGAGAAATACTCAAGAGATCCAGAATTTGTGGTAGGTTGTGGACCATATCGTTTGAAAGAGTGGTCTACTGGTCAGCGTGTAATATTAGAGAAAAAAGAAAACTGGTGGGGTGAAGCTTTTGTTGGTAAAGAGATTCGTTTTGACAACTACCCAGACAAAATAGTTTATGAAATAATTGTAGATAACACTACTGCAGTTACAGCAATGAAAGATGAGAGTATTGATGTTATGCATTATATACCATCTAAAGATTATGTTGATTTAAAAGAAAACGATCATTTCAAAGCCTTATTTACACTATACGAGCCAATTGCGCCTTCATATAGTTACATAGGCTTGAATAATAAGAGTCCAAAACTTTCTGACAAGAAAGTTCGTCAAGCATTATCGATGGCTTTAGATTATGAGACTATTAAAAAAGTAATTTCTTATGATTTGGCTGAGCGTACCGTAGGCCCTGTTCATCCGAACAAGCCTTATTACAATAAAGACATTCCATTATACCCTTATGATTTAAATGCGGCTAAAGCATTGTTAGATGAGTCAGGATGGTTAGATAATGATGGTAACGGCGTAAGAGAAAAAGAAATAGATGGTCAAACTATTGAGTTGAAACTTGAGTTTTTATTGCCTGCAGGAAGTGAATCTGCTGAGAACATTGCTTTAATGTTAAAAAACAACATGGCAAAAGTTGGAGTTGATATTGAAATCGTACAAAAAGAATGGACGGTATTCTTAGAGCAAGTAAAAGCGCACGAATTTGAAATGAGTACAATGAGTTGGATGATGGGTCCGGATCTAAGTGATTTCAAACAAATCTGGCATACAGAATCATACAATGGTGGAAGTAATTACATCGGTTTTGGAAATGCGTATACAGATGAATTGATAGATAAAATTCGTTACGAGTTAGATGAAGAAAAAAGAACAGCTATGTATTTAGAATTTCAAGAAATTCTTCATGAAGAAGCTCCATACATTTTCATGTTTACTCCTAAAAACAAAATGGCATTTCATAATCGATTTGATAATGCAAACGCTTATTTATTGCGTCCTGGTCATTTTGAAAATGAATTTAAGTTAAACCCTAATTTTGGAGCTGCGGCTGCTAAATAATTGTAGAAACCTATGTTTAAATACATTCTAACCCGGATCTTATACTTTATTCCGACCTTACTTATTATTACCCTATTGACCTTTTTATTAAGTCAAGCTGCTCCAGGTGATCCTGTAGAAACTAGACTTTCAGGTGGTCAAGGTGCTCAAGGTGGAGGCATGTCAGAGAAGCAAGCTGGAGAGCAAGCCTATATTGACATGAGTAAAAAATTAGGATTGGATTTACCTCCATTCTACTTCTCATTAGCTTCAGTTGCTGAGCCGAAAGATTTATATAAAATTTTTCGTAAAAAGGAAAGAGAGAATCTAGCTAGGTTAATAAATGAGTACGGAAATTGGGATAAAATTGAGCCTTATTATGAATCAATAAAAGCTTTTGAAGTTACGCTTTATGATATTGAAAGAGATTCTAATACCTACACAAATCTTAAGGTTATAAAAGAAGGTATCAATACTCTTTTAGTTAATTATGAAGACGTTAAGCTTACTATTGAACTAGAGAAGATGGCTGTTGCCATTTCAACTATCAGCAAGCTTCGGATTGACAGTAACACTATTATTGAAAAAAAATATTTCGAAAACTCAATTCCAGCATTCCAAGCTATTCAAGCTAATTATACCTCTATCAAAGAAAATGCTACTACTTGGAAAACAAAAGTTCCAATTATTAAATGGATAGGAGCAGGCAATCAATATCACGTTTGGTTGTTTGGGAATAGACCTTGGTTTGGCAAAACGGAAGACCCTAGTTTAAGAGGTGGATTTATTAGAGGAGACTTTGGAGAGTCTTATTTAGACGGAAGACCAGTTTCATCTATTATTAAGGATGCATTACCAATCACGATGGGATTAAATTTAATCTCTGTACTAATCGCCTATTCTCTTTCTGTCTGGCTAGGGGTTTTCTTATCTCAGCGGAAGGATACAAGATTAGATCGAGTAGTTTCAATTATTTTGTTCGTTTTATACTCTTTACCTGGATTCTGGGTAGCCACCATTTTTATCGTTTATTTGACTACAAATGAATATGGTATGGATTGGTTTCCCACTTATGGATTATTCTCAAATGACTTGGCGGATAATGCCAGCGGGTGGACTAAGTTTAAAGATTTAGGAGCGCATGTCTTCCTTCCTATTTTAGCTATGACCTATGGCTCCTTTACATACATCACAAGACAAATGCGTGGTAGTATGCTTGCTGTTGCCAAACAAGATTACATAAGAACAGCAGTTGCTAAAGGATTGCCCTCAAAAGTGGTTGTGTGGAAGCATGCTTTTAGGAATTCATTAATTCCTATAATCACCATGTTTGCAAGTTTGTTTCCAATTGCAATAAGTGGTTCTGTAGTTATAGAAGTTATATTTTCTATCCCTGGGATGGGTAGAGTCGGCTACGAAGCTGTATTAGCTAGAAACTATCCGGTATTGTTTACGGTACTAATATTTTCTGCCGTATTGACTATGTTAGGGATTTTAGTTGCAGATATTTTATATTCAGTGGCTGACCCACGAATTTCATTTTCTAAAAAGAAGTAAGCGAATATGAGTGCTAAAAATGAAAATATTGATCCACCTGAAGAGGCCTCTGTTCAATTAGAAACGCTTAAAAAGCCTGAGGAAGATCAAAGTTATGGAGCCATCGTTAAGCGTCAGTTTAAAAAGAATAAACCGGCAGTTTGGTCTTTACGCTTCATTATCTTGATAGTAATCATTGGTCTATCTGCTGATTTCTTAGCCAATGAAAAACCATTGATGTGTAAGTTAGATGGAACGATATATTTCCCTGTTTTTAGAGAGTATATCGTTGATTTTGGTGGTTCTTGGCCCGAGGCCTTGATCGATGCAAAAATTGATTGGAAAGCTGCAGATTATGAATCTGTGATTTGGCCCCCAGTTCCTTACGGTCAAAGTGAAATGGATTTCAATAATGCTAACTATGTAAGCCCAACTGGAGATCAAACAGTAAAAAGCAAACGTTGGTGGCATTGGTTAGGTACAGATGAAGTAGGCCGAGATGTCATGTCGGGAATGATTCATGGAACTCGAATAGCCATGATGGTAGGAGTTGTTTCTATGTCAATAGCTTCAATCATTGGTATTTTCATGGGCGCAATGGCAGGTTACTTTGGTGATGAAAAATTGAAGACTACTTGGGCCAACATTCTTTTATTTATAGTCAGTTTACCATTTGCATTCTTTTACGGATTTCAAATAAGGAGCTATAGTATAGGAGAAGCCTTTGCCAATAGTCTATTTAGTGCCCTATTCCAGGTATTTATTGGAATAGTGATTTTTTCCGTAATCATTATGGCATTTCAATTGATTGCTAAATTAGTTAAGAAAGCATTGAAATTAAAAGCAACTACAAGTGTTCCTATTGATATTATGGTATCTCGTTCAATTGAAATTTTAATATCAGTTCCTCGTTTATTATTGATTATGTCAATTGTAGCAATTGCCAAGCCATCTATCATGTTGGTTATGGTAATTATTGGTGCCACATCATGGACAGGAATTGCAAGATTTACAAGAGGTGAATTACTTCGGGTTAGAAATTTAGAATACATTGAAGCTGCACAGAGTTTAGGTTATAGTGAATTTAGAACAATCTTTAGACATGCTATTCCTAATTCATTAGCTCCGGTATTAATTGCCATTGCATTTGGTGTAGCTGGTGCGATACTAACTGAATCCTTTTTATCATTTTTAGGAATTGGTGTTGAAGCGGAAGTTGCTACATGGGGTAAATTACTTTCTTTAGCTAGAAAAAACTTTAGCGCATGGTGGTTGGCTTTAGCTCCTGGTTTTGCAATCTTTATTACCGTTACGATTTACAATCTAATGGGTGAAGGATTAACCGATGCTCTTGACCCTCGTTTAAAGCAGTAGCACGCTAAAACAAATATACTAGGCAAACGTTATTAGATTAAGCATTAAAATTAGCTAACATACGGTATGTCAGGTAAGTTATTTCAAAAATTAATTCTAGTCATCTTTATAGGTATCCTATCTGCGAATAGTCATGCCCAGAAGACTCAAATATCAAGTGGTGTCAAGTTGAACAGTAAGGTGTCTAATTTTAGAGTCCTTGGGAAACTAGACAATAAGTTTATTGTTGAACGATATGGAAACAACATTCACATACTGGATGTATACAATTCTTCCATGAAGAATCAAATGAGTAAACAAATCAACCTAGATAAAAATGAGTTTATTGAGCATATTTGGATGCAAGCTAATGCAGCTTGGATTATTCGAGTAAAAAATGATAAGACCCAAAACTATATACTAGCTTCTAAAATGGATGCACGATTGGCCCTCTCTCAGAAGTTTCAAGTTTTGGACTCCATTGTAGAAAGGAAAGATTTGCTCCAATCCAATTTAAGAACAACGTTAAGTCTTAACGAAAGTAAAATCCTAGTTTACGCGCCTATCTTCTCTCAAGGGAAGATTGACTATTTTTATACCAAAGTATACGACATAAATATGCGTTTGATTAACCAGAAAAAAATCAAGGAACCTACCATACTCAATCACGAATTTGAAGAAGTTATTTTGCTGAATGATGGAAGCTATTTGTTTATCACCAAACAAGCTGGCAATACCCATCAAGAGGTCTATTTCTTCAATTATTTCGGGACCGATGGAAGCATAAAAAAATCTCAATACGTGCCGGTGAAAAATGTTTTCAAAAAGTTAGAGTTTACAGTTGACAATGAACACAATGCGCTGCTCATAGCAGGATTTTTCAGTCAAAAAAATGAATCTAGAAAAGATAAATTTGGAGCTACCGAGTTCTTTACCACAAAGCTAAGTCTAGATGACTTCAGTAATATGTATACCGCGATTGTTCCTTTTACGAATGAGTTCTATCTCAATTTAACAAGTAAAGAAAGCGTGAATTATCCTCCACAATTATTTACTTTTTATATTCATAGCATCATTCCTCAAATCGATGGTGGGGCTATTGTTTTTACCGAGTCTTACTTTAAAACAGAAGAGTCTAGTTTGAATGATTCTTACTTTTCTATTTCAGGCGTGTCGAATTACAATTATTCTACCATCTACAACTTCAATGATATTGTGGTTTATCACATCGATAGCACAGGACTTTGCTTTGAGCAACAAATCATTCGAAAAAAGCAAATTTCACGGAATGACGGAGGCAGCTTCTCCTCCTTTTACACGTTCAATAGTCAAGACAAACTTCAAATGCTTTTCCTAGATGAGATTGACCGATATAGCCATTTAACAGCGGCTCCCGTAGTCAATGAAAGTACAACAGAATCAAAATCTATTCTTAATATTGGTAATAAGAATGTATTCCCTATTATGAAAATGAGTAAACAAAGCGCTCCTAATGAGCTACTCATTCCAAGTTATAACAGGAGTAAAATGCAACTAATTAAAATGACGTTTTAAGCATGTTGCAGCTATTTACAAAGAGACAATTTAACTTAGGGTTATTCCTGATTGCATTCACCTTCTTCGTGCTACATTCTTTTGCGGCTCAACACCCTCCTTCTCTGCAAGTTTGGTCTTCGAGTGCACCATTAGCGCATGCCTTGTTTGAATTGTTAAGAGCCACTTTTTTAGCTAAGCCGATTGTTTCATTCATCCTGAGCAGTTTTCTTATTCTATTTCAATTGGTTTTGGTGTATCGAATCTTATCGAAAATTAAAAATCTAGAAAAACACAGTCTACTCGTCGTGTGGATGTATTGTTGGCTCATTCACCTTTTCCCAGAGTGGAGTTCATTCTCTCCCGTTCAAATTGCCTCTACGCTCCTATTATTCATTCTATATCGAGTTTATACTTTAGAGAACTATCAAAAAAATGGTTTCCTCTTTGGTTTGAGTACACTTATAGGCTTCTCATTTTTACTATGGTATCCTGCAATTTATCTTATTCCATTTATAGCCATTCTACTTTTTCAATACAATGCTATCAGTTTTAAAAAAATAAGTATTCTTCTACTATCGTTTAGTATTCCAGTAATCTGGTTTTGCATTTACTATATACTTCAAGATCAGGGAGAGGAATTACTATTCAAATTTTCCACATTTCACCTAAGCAAAGTAAGCTTTCATCCAATCGATGTAATACAAGTAGTCGCCTTGGGTCTTATCGCATTGCCTATCATGGCAGGATTCCTAGAAGCTTGGTCCTTATCGAACAAAACAATTAAGTTGTCAAGGTTATTCATCAATTCCCTTTTCGTTCTGATCTTTTGTTTAGGACTAGGGTTTATGCTTTCTATCAACGATTTCATGTACTCCTTTCACGGCCTAATTTTCCCCTTTAGTTTGTTTCTAGCCATCTTTATTAACAACTTTAAACGCACGAAGCATGCTGAAATAGCACATATTATTTTACTTTTGGCAGTATTGTTTAACTTTGTCTATCAAATTATATTTAATTGAACACACCAACTAGCATAGTACATTTCCAGCAGAATAGTAAAGTTTTGCTTCTCTTGATTTCCATCCTCTTTGGTTCCATGCAATTCAGCTTCGCTCAGGAATTAGATCCTGTTTCTTGGTATGCTGAAATTGTAAGTGAAAAAGAAAACCATACGCTTGTGTTTACGGCCCAAATAGAATCTGGATGGTATTTATATAGTCAGCATATTGAGGAGGGAGGACCAATACCAACTACTTTCATGTTAACCTTGGCTAGTGACGAACTAGAAGCTATTAGTGCTGAAGAAGAAAGTGAATTTCAAATTAAGAAGCTAGATGAAATGTTTCAAATTGAGTTAACAAAATATAAAAATGAGGTTAAATTTATTTATCCCCTAGATGAATCTGTTGTCGCAGGAACGATATACGCGCAAGTAGAGTTTATGTGTTGTGACGAAGCACAATGTTTAGCTCCACGAATCGAAAAATTTACACTTAATCTAAAATAAAACTTTTATGAAAACCTATTTGTTATCCTTAGTCGCGTTAAGCGCAGTATTTTTAGTTTCTTGCGATAGTCAATCTTCTCAAAACACAGAAGAAGTTGTAGTTGTTGAAGAAATTTTAGAAGAGCCTACTATTCAAGTTTTAGATCCTGTTCAATTTGAGTACGCAACTGAAAAATTAGGTGAGAACGAATATAAAATCACCTTCGATGCTACTATTCAAGATGGATGGTATGTTTACTCTTCAACTGTGGAAGAAGATGGACCTATCCCTACAGGGATTTTCTTTGACGAAAATGAAGCGTTAGGCGATTTAGCAACGATAGAAGAAAGTGGAGAGCTAACTAAAGATGGTTATGACGAAATGTTTGACATGTATATTAAAAAATTCGGTCATACTGCTCAGTTTAGCCAAATAGTTAAAACTACCGGTGCAACAACACTTACAGGTTACTTAGAATTCATGACTTGTGATTCTATGCAATGCTTGTTTCCAGACCCCATCGAATTTACTATAGACGCTAACTAAAATACTATTTTATGAAGCTTTTGCTATTTCTTCTAGGCTTTTTTCTTTTTGCTTTCGCTCCATCAGCCGAAGCTTCGCATGACATCAATTACGACTGTCACCCTTATTATGAGGGAGAAGGGAATTTCGATGAAGCTGCTTTTAAGGAAGCGCTTGTATTGGATATTGAAACTTCTGGAGAGGAAAACGACGAGAAGCAGGATAGCATTTGGATAGTATTCCTTCTTGGTGTAGGTGGCGGATTAATAGCCTTACTAACGCCTTGTGTGTTTCCAATGATTCCACTTACAGTTAGTTACTTTACCAAAGGTTCTGGCAATAGACGACAAGGCATTTTTCAAGCCTTACTTTACGGCTTCTTTATCTTTTTGATATATACCTTAGTAAGTGCTCCTTTTCATTTACTGAACTTAGCACCAGATGTTTTAAGTGAAATAGCCACGAATGTATGGCTCAACCTTGCTTTCTTTATCATCTTCGTTGTATTCGCATTTTCCTTCTTTGGCTTTTATGAAATTCAATTACCTAGTGGATTGGCTAACAAAGTAAGTAACGCTGAGAATGCAGGTGGAGTAATTGGTGTTTTCTTTATGGCCTTAACTTTGGTTATTGTTTCTTTCTCCTGTACAGGACCTTTAGTAGGTTCTTTATTGGCTGGAACATTGACACAAGGTTCTTGGTATTTAACTGCAGGAATGGCCGGGTTTGGAGTTGCTTTAGGGCTTCCATTTGCACTTTTTGCCTTATTCCCAGGTATCATGAGTTCATTGCCTAAATCAGGTGGATGGTTGAATACTGTAAAAGTAATTCTAGGATTCTTAGAATTAGCGCTTGCTTTAAAATTCTTATCGAATGCGGATTTAGTAGATCCAAGTGCGGTGTTTATTAAAAGAGAAATCTTCTTTGCTATTTGGATTATCATAGCCTTCTTAACAGCCGCTTATTTGTTTGGTTGGTATACTTTCAAAGGAGTAAAAGAACAGATTGGTAAGGGGCGAATTGCCCTTGGCATATTCTTCGTTGTACTGGGAGCAATTTTAATTCCTAGTCTTTTAGGAAAAGATATCCCAATGGTAAGAAACGTTATCGCTGGATTTCCTCCGCCGATGCAATACTCATTTTTTGCACATTCTTCAACCACCACAAACAACGTTAGTGAAGCAGATTTGGCAAGCTATAATTTCTCAGATGAATGTCCACATGATTTACCTTGTTTCCACGATTTCTTTGAAGCAAAATGTTATTCAGAACAAATTGGCAAACCCTTATTCCTAGATTTCACTGGCTATGCTTGTGTGAATTGTCGTAAGATGGAAGAGAATGTATGGATAGATCCTGAGATACTAAGTATACTTGCTAATGACGTGGTTCTAGTATCCATGTATGTTGATGATAAAAC